>CAZHCO010000258.1:0-50369 GCA_964530965.1 uncultured Aestuariivirga sp.
GAAGCGTATGTTAACTGGAGTTTTTATTGGGTTTCTGACATTGGGCGGATTTGATTCCGGTGTTGCTGCCAAATCTACAACAGGCATGGCTTCTTATTACAAGTCAGGCAAGCAAACCGCCAATGGCGAACGTTTCAATCCGAATGGGTTGACGGCCGCGCACCGCACCTTGCCCTTTGGCACAAAGGTCCGGGTGACGAACCTGCGCAACGGGAAATCCGTGGTTGTCCGCATCAATGACCGGGGCCCATTTATCCGTGGCCGCGTGATTGATCTGAGCCTTGGAGCGGCAAAATTTGTTGGGATGACCAAATCAGGCGTGGCCAAGGTCAAGTATTCAGTTCTCAACTAAGGTCATGCATACTTAACAGAGTCTTGCCTGCCCTCAATTCCTTAACCACGTTTGTTGAACACGTTTCACTTCTTACCGGTCCTTAACACTCGCCGCGATAGAGGATTAATGAAATTCTGGGAAGTGTCTCGTGGAAATCAAAGACGATAATATCCAGCGGTCCGAAACTTCGGCGCGGAAATGCGTGTTGATCGTTGATGACGATGTGCTCATTTGCGATGTGCTGGCAGGGCTATTTGCCAATCTCGGTTATGAAACGGTCACGGCGGAAAATGGCGAAGCGGCCTGTGACCGCATTGCCCGCGCCAATCTGGTTTTGGCGGTTGTCGACCTGAACATGCCCAAACTCGATGGCTTTGGCTTGCTCCGCCATATCAGGCAGCATCCCCGGACGGTTGACTTGCCGGTTATCATATCAACCGGCTTTGACGACCGCGCCTCGATCGAAGAGGCCTATAGGCTTGGCGCCTCGTCTTTTGTAACCAAGCCGATCAATTGGGCGCAGTTTGGCTATCATGCGCAATTCGTCATCCGGCACGGCGAGATTGAACGGGACCTGCGCCGCGCCAAGGCTGAGGCCGATGCGGCGAGCAAGATGAAAAATGGCCTGTTCAGAATCCTAAGCCACGAACTTAAAACTCCGCTCGTAGCCCTCATTGGCCTGACCGATGTTCTGTCAGAAGCGTTGAAAGACAAGGTCGAGGCCATCGAGGCAGAGCAGCTCAATCATATCGTTGGCGCTTCGCAGCGCCTGAACCGGTTGATCAGCGACATCCTGGTGCTTTCCAAATCATTCTCGGGCGCTTCCAGCCTTAAGGTTTCAAATGAGAGCATGGCCGACCTGCTCGATGACAGCATTATTGGCCTGGAAGCCAGTGCCAAGGCCAAACATATCAAGATCAAGATTACGCGGCCAAGCAAGAACCTGGCGTTGCGCTGCGACAGTCAATTGCTGCGGCAGGCCATCAAGAAACTGGTGGATAATGCCATCAAGTTTTCGCCTGAGGGCGGCACAGTGGAAATTTGGGCCCACCGCAAACCGGATCATTCAACGGTTATCTCGGTACGTGACAATGGGCCGGGCATTGCGCCGGCAAAACTGGCGGAATGCCTGCAGCCCTTCATCCAGGAAGACATGTCTTATGGGCGGCCTGCCGAAGGCCTTGGCCTGGGCCTGCCAATCGTAAAAGCCATTGCCGAGGCCCATGGCGGCGAACTCATCTGCCAAAGCTCGCCGGGCCATGGCATGGTTGCCGCGGTCTGGATTCCAGACATCGCGCAGGACGATATCAAGGCCGCCTGAGCTATTCCTTCCTGACATGATCGCGGGTGCCCATCGCATAAGGCGCTGTTTGTAACATTTTCAAATCTCTGACAGACTGAAGGGCTGGAGGAGATTTCATGAAGGTTGTGTTTACCGACGATCATCGTTTGCATTTCGCGCAAGGGGAAATTTCAGGCGGGGAGTTCGTCACGCCATTTGAGCGACCCTCGCGGATGGAATACATTTTGCGGGAACTCAAGAAACGCAAGATGGACAACATTGTTCCGCCGAAGCCTTTGGACATGAAGGCGGTGGCGCAGGTCCATGACAAGGGGTTTCTGAAATTCCTGGAAACAGCCTGGGAAGAATGGACGAAGGCGGGTTATCGTGGTGAAATTGTGCCAACCGGATTTCCGGCGCGCAGTATGCAACAACGCTGCCCCAGGCATATTGACGGCAAGGTGGGCTACTACATTCATTCAGTTGAAACCTGCATTACCGCTGGAACCTGGGCTGCGGCCTGCGCCTCTGCATCAGTTGCCCTGACGGCGCAGAAACTGATTGCGGGAGGTGAACGGGCAGCATTTGCACTGTGCCGACCGCCGGGCCACCATGCCCATGACGATCTCTATGGCGGCTATTGCTTTCTGAACAATGCGGCCATTGCGGCGCAGGCTTTTCGTGACTCAGGTGCGGCGCGCGTTGCCATTCTTGATGTAGACTTTCATCATGGCAATGGAACGCAGGATATATTTTATGACCGCGATGATGTGTTGTTCTGTTCGCTGCATGGGGAACCGGAAACAGCGTACCCCTATTTCCTTGGCTTCAAGGACGAGACCGGAGCTGGAAAAGGTGAAGGTTTCAATTTCAACTATCCGCTGCCGGAGGGATGCAGTTATGAAAACTGGAACAAGGCGCTGGGCCTTGCATGCGGGAAAATAAAATTTTTCTCTCCCGACGTGCTCGTGGTCTCTCTCGGGGTTGATACTTACGAGAAGGACCCCATCAGCTATTTCAAATTGAAGTCAGCAGATTTCCGCGATTACGGGGCGCGTATTGCCAAGCTGAAGCTGCCGACGCTTTTTGTGATGGAAGGGGGCTATGCCATTGAGGCCATTGGCGTGAACACGGTGAATGTGCTGGAAGGCTTCTTGAATGCGTGACCCGCGCTATGATGTGCTTTTCGAGCCGGTCAAAATTGGGCCGGTGACGGCGAAGAACCGTTTTTATCAGGTTCCCCATTGCAATGGCGGCGGTTACCGCGACCCATCGGCTGCGGCTGAAATGCGCCGGGTGAAATCGGAAGGGGGCTGGGGGGTGATTTTCACCGAGCAGGTGGAAATTCATTATAGCTCGGAAATTACGCCATTCATTGAGCTGCGCATCTGGGATGAAGACGACATGCCAGGCCTCACCAAGATGGCCGATGCTATTCATTCAAACGGGGCGCTGGCCGGTATTGAGCTGGCCTATAGCGGGGTCAATGGTCCCAATCTTTATACGCGCGAAGTGCCCATGGGGCCGATGCACAGCCCCATTCTGACCTTCACTAGCGACCCGGTGCAGGCGCGCGCCATGGACAAGCAAGATATCCGGAACCTGCGCCACTGGCACAAGCTGGCTTACAGGCGAGCCAAGCGCGCGGGCTATGATATTATGTGTCTTTACGGGGCCCACGGTTTTGGAATTCTCCAGCATTTCCTATCACGGCGGACCAATCAGCGCACAGACGAATATGGCGGGTCACTGGAAAACCGGGCGCGGATGCTGAAGGAATTGCTGAGCGATGCGCGTGACGAGGTGGGCGACAGCTGCGCCGTTGCGGTGCGGCTTTCGCTTGATGAGATGGCGGGAGAGCAGGGGTTTTCCAACGCAGAACTCCGTGATCTCGTTGGACTTCATGCGGATCTGCCCGATATCTGGGATTTTGCCCATGGCACGTGGGAGGCTTGCTCCGGCACCTCGCGCTTCAAGCCGGAGGATGCGCAAGAGGATTTGATCCGCGGGATCAAGCAACTGACATCAAAGCCCGTGGTAGGTGTGGGCCGGTTCACCTCGCCTGATTTGATGGTGCGGCAGATCAAACAGGGCATTCTGGATTTTATCGGCGCGGCGCGGCCTTCGATTGCCGATCCATTTTTGCCCAACAAGATTGATGAGGGGCGGATTGAAGACATCCGCGAGTGCATCGGCTGCAATATTTGCGTGACTGGCGACATGACGCAGTCCCTTTCACGCTGCACGCAGAATTCATCCTTCATGGAGGAATGGCGCAAGGGTTGGCATCCCGAGCGGATCAAATCGGCATCATCGGCGCGGAAAATTCTGGTGGTGGGAGCAGGGCCGACCGGGCTTTCAGCGGCGCACAAGCTGGGCCTCCGTGGTTATGAGGTGGCGCTTGCGGAGGCTGGTACCGAGTTGGGTGGACGTGTTGCCAAGGAGTGCAAACTGCCAGGGCTTTCAGCCTGGGGCCGGGTGCGCGATTATCGGCAGGGGCAGATTCAAAAGATGAACAATGTCACGGTTTATCGGGATTCCAAGCTCAGCCATGATGACGTTTTCGAATTGGGATTTTCGGATGTTGCCATTGCGACGGGCTCGACATGGCGGAGGGACGGCGTGGCGCGCTTTCATACTTTGCCGATCAAGATAGATGCAGGGATGGTTGTATATACACCTGATGATGTGATGGATGGCAAACTCCTTGCGGGCAATGTAGTGATCTATGATGATGATCATTACTACATGGGTAGTGTTTTGGCTGAGCTACTCATCGCCAAGGGATGCCGCGTGAGTTTTGTGACGCCGTCCACAAAGGTTTCCGAGTGGAGCGTGAACACGCTTGAGCAGGGGCAGATTCAGCGGCGGCTTTTGGAACTTGGGGTTGAGGTCATTACAAGTCATGCCTTGACAGAAATTGCTTCGGGCTCAGTGACAACAGTGTGCACATACACCGGAAGGTCCAGCGAGATTTCCTGCGACGGCGCGCTTCTGGTTACGGCGCGGCTTCCCAATGATGAGCTTTTCATTGATCTCATGAGACAGAAAGCGAAGTGGACCGATAGCGGAATTGAATCGGTGAAGGTCATCGGGGATGCGCAGGCGCCTGCGGCCATTGCCTGGGCCACCTATGCGGGGCATCGCTATGCGGAGGAGTTTGACGCGGCCGATATTGGTGATGCATTGCCATTCAAACGTGAAGTTGCGGGGTTGAAGACCTGAAATGAGCAATTTGACTGTGGCTATTACGCAGATGGCGTCGGAAAATGACTGGAGGAAGAATTGTGACAAGGCGGAAGCCTTGGTGCGCGAGGCTGTTCAGAAGGGTGCACAGCTCGTTCTCTTGCAGGAGCTTTTTGATGGTGATTATTTCTGCATTGAGCAGCATGCCAAGTTTTTCAAAAATGCCCATGAGATTGAACGACATCCGACGGTGACGCGCTTTGCTGCCTTGGCCAAGGAACTGGGTGTGGTGCTTCCAGTCAGCGTTTTTGAACGCGCCGGACAGGCCCATTACAATACAACGGTGGTGGTGGATGCGGATGGGAGCCAACTCGGCATCTATCGCAAGTCGCATATTCCGGATGGGCGGGGTTACCAGGAGAAGTTTTATTTCTCGCCGGGGGATACGGGTTTCAAGGTTTGGGACACGGTTGTGGGCAAGGTTGGCCTTGGCATTTGCTGGGACCAGTGGTTTCCGGAATGCGCCCGTACCATGGCGCTGATGGGAGCGGAAATCCTGCTGTACCCCACTGCTATTGGTTCTGAGCCGCCCAATCCTTCCTACGATTCCAGCAGCCATTGGCAGAACACCATGCGGGGCCATGCGGCGGCCAATATCATGCCTTTGGCTGCTTCCAACCGGGTGGGACGGGAAGTGGCGCCTGATGGGCGTGCTGACATTTTCTATGGCCGTTCCTTCATTTCCGATTATCAAGGTGAAAAACTGGCCGAGATGGACCGGGTGGAAGAGGGGGTGCGGGTGCAATCCTTTGACCTCGCAGCGATTGGCGAATTGCGCAGGTCTTGGGGGGTGTTCCGCGACCGGCGGCCCGAACTTTATGGCGGACTCTTGTCAATTGATGGTAAATTGCGTTTTCCCGCCACATAGTTAGCGGCTTTGCGACAAAACAGAGCCGTAATCCCCGTCTAGCGATGTACCATCGCTGGATTTAGGTTTCTCATGAAATACGGCATGATTGCTGGTTTGCTTGCCGCCACTGGGGCCGTTGCTTTTGCAGGCCAGTCCCATGCAGGCAACCGTTATTGCTCCTATTATCCGGAAGATCCCAATTGCTATCAGTTGCTGTATGGCCAAGGTGGCGCCTATCAGGCTCCGGGCGATGACTACGATGACGAGGAATTTGATGGGGCCGATGTTAACTACCAGCCATCATCGCCGCTTCGGCCAGTTGTGAGGCCGGCCCAATCCTGTGAAGGGGTTGGCCGGGAGCTGCGGCAATTTGGTTACCGCCATGTGCGCGCGGTTGCGTGCGGCGGCCCGAGCTATAGATACGTGGCCTATCTCGGCTATCAGAGATTTATGGTGAAGGTGAACAGCCGCAGCGGGGCGATTGTTTACGAAATCAATTATTGATGGCTGGCCGCTTCGCCGTGCTGGTGAACCAGCCGCCAAGAGCCTTTTCGTATGCAAGCCCGGCGCGGAAGACGCGAGCATCATCCCAGGTGCGGCCAACAATCTGAATGCCGGTCGGAATGCCTTGCAATGTATGCCCTGATGGCACCGCCAGCACGGGACAATTGTGCAGCAGGTTGAACTGGTGGGCCATTTCCCAGCCAAACTCCGCATCGGCCTTCCTGCCGTTGATCGTGAATTCCTTGCTCCATGGATCGTGGTCGGCTTTCACAGCGGCAAGATTATTGGTGGGGCAAATGAAAGCGTCATGGTTGTTCAGCAACAGTCCCAGGGTCTGATACATGGCATGGCTGCGCTCCCAGGATTTGCGGACATCGTCAATTGAGGTGTTGCGTTCGGCTGCTTCGGCAAATTTCAATGCATAGTCGGTCATGAGGTGGGCATTGGCCTTGCGGTGCAAAACCACCTGACGACCGAAATGCATGGTGTTGTACCAATGAATAATCTCTTCGTCGACGCTTTGGGCCCAACCCAAGTCAACTTCCTGAACCGTGGCGCCAAGGGAGCGAAAGACTTCGAGTGAAACAATCGTGTTGCGGCGGACTTCCGTGTCAACTTCGACGTAGCCGAAATCAAGCGAATAGGCGATTTTCCAGCCTTTGAGGCTTTCCGCTTTCAGGGGCAACTTCACACGGGCACGAATGGAATCATGATCAAGCGGATGGGGGCCGGAAGTGACGTTCTGCATAAGAGCCGCATCGGTTACGCATCGGGTCATGGGACCGCAGTGATTGAAGCGATCAAAGTTTGCTGGAGGCCCATCGGGATTGCGGCCATGGGGTGGTTTGAAACCTACGGTGCCGCAGGCCGATGATGGAATGCGAATGGAGCCTGCGATGTCAGTTCCTGTGGCCAATGTTGTGAAGCCTGCGGCCAAGGCTGCTCCCGATCCGCCCGACGATCCGCCAGGGCCGTAGTCGAGGTTCCAGGGATTTCGCGTGATGCCCCAGATACGTGAATGAGTAACGCCAGAGAGGCAAAACTCCGGTGTTGTGGTGCGGCCAAAAATGATGGCGCCGGCTTTTTCCAGGCGCTCGATCTGGGGATCGGAATGGTCGTCGATGTTGTTTTCAAAAATGAGGGAGCCGTGGGTGGTGCGTTTGTCTTTTATGCGTTGTGCGTCTTTGACCAGCAGGGGGATGCCTTCGAGGGTGCGCGGCGAGAAACCTCGTTTCATATAATTCTGTTCAGCCTTCTTGGCTTTAGAGAGGGCTTCATCGAAATAGCAGTCGGCGTGGCAGTTGATTTTGCCATTCAACTTATGGCTGCGATCAATCAGAATTTTGAGTAGTTCAACGGGTGAAAGCTTGCGTGATCTGAAGAGCTTCAATGCATCAATTGCGGAAATGTAGGCAAGATCAACACTGGTCATGGGCAAGGCCTGTGAGTAAGAGTGGGCCCAGAGTTTGAACCATTATGAGGGAATTAGTCCATGGCCGGGAAGCTTGAGGGCAGGGTTGCGTTGGTCACTTCGGCGGGGCAGGGCATTGGCCGTTCATCCGCCATTGCGCTTGCGCGGGAGGGGGCAAAGGTTTTTGCGACAGACATCCGCGAGGACCTGTTCAAGGACATTTCGAAGGAACATCCCGGCATTACGGGCTTCGGGCTCAATGTTTTGGAGCAGCCAGCAGTGGATGCGGCATTGAAACGCACCGGCCCCATCGACATTCTGTTCAACTGCTCAGGTTTTGTGCACAACGGCACGGTGCTGGACTGCGAGGAAAAGGATTGGGACTTTTCTTTTGACCTAAACGTGAAGGCCCACTACCGCATGATCAAGGCCTATCTGCCGGGCATGCTGGCCAAGGGGAAAGGCAATATCATCAACATGGCATCAGTTGCTTCTTCAATCAAAGGAGCGCCCAACCGCTTCGTCTATGGCGCAAGTAAAGCCGCGGTGATCGGGTTAACCAAGGCCCTGGCGGCGGATTTCGTGGCCAAAGGAATTCGCTGCAATGCCATTTGCCCGGGCACGGTGGAGACGCCATCGCTTTATGACCGGATGCGGGCCCAGGGTGACTTCGAGAAGGCCAAAGCCGCCTTTATCGCCAGGCAGCCAATGGGGCGGTTAGCCCAGCCTGAAGAAATTGCAGAGATGGTGATTTATTTGGCAAGCGACGACTCGGCCTTCATGACCGGGCAGGCGCTAGTTATTGATGGCGGGTGGTCAATTTAAGCATAATCAATTGGCCCCATTGGCAAGCGGAAAAATTCCCAATAGGATAGAATTTTAATCGTCTGGAACAAGACGAAGGGGAGTTGTTTAATTGGCAATTGGCAAGGCTGCCATTGAGGCAGTCGGCGTAACTAAGATTTTTCAAAGCTCGGGCCAGGACAGTCTTAAGGCGCTGGATAATGTTTCCGTCACGATTGGCGAGAACGAGTTTTTCACTCTCCTCGGTCCTTCGGGCTGCGGAAAAACCACTTTATTGCGTTTGATTGCCGGGTTTGATTTTCCGACGGACGGGCAAATCCTCCTCTACGGCCAGGACATTGCGCCACTTCCGCCATTTCAGCGGCCGGTTAACACGGTTTTCCAAAGCTACGCCCTGTTTCCCCATATGACGGTTGGCCAGAATATTGGCTTTGGGCTCGAAATGCAGGGTAAGCCAAAGGCCCAGGTTGCGGCCCGCGTTGAGCAAATGCTGCGGCTCGTTCAGATGGAAGAGCTGAAGAACCGCAGGACCAGCCAGATTTCCGGCGGCCAGCAACAGCGCGTTGCCCTGGCGCGGGCGCTAGCTCCGGCACCCAAGGTGCTGCTGCTGGATGAGCCTCTGTCAGCACTTGATTACAAGCTGCGCAAGGAAATGCAGATTGAGCTGAAGCGTTTGCAGCATGAAACCGGAATCACATTCATTTTTGTGACACACGACCAGGAAGAGGCGCTCACCATGTCCGACCGCATCGCCGTGATGTCAAAGGGCAAGATTTTGCAGGTGGGAGGTCCGCGCGATATTTATGATCGCCCTGCCGATCGGTTCGTTGCCGACTTTATCGGCGAGACCAATTTTCTTGAGGGAAAGCTTCTCACCCAGGGCAAAGGCAAAGCCAAGGTTCAGCTTGATGCGGGCGCAACTATTGAAGCAGGCGTTGCGGACGCTATTGCGGCTAAGGGAAGGGTGACGGTGGTCGTCAGGCCCGAACATGCAAGAGTCGTGGCAGATGCAAAGAAGGCCACGCTCACGGGCGTGCTCGACAATATAGTCTATTTCGGCACAGACACTCATTATCACGTTAGCCTAAAGGGCGGCTTAAAATTCATTACCCGGCACCAGAATAACCGCACGGGCGAAGCGGGGCTCATGGCAAATACCACTGTGGGCGTGGTATTCGAAGAAGATGCCGCACAAATCCTGAGGGACTGACCATGGCAACTGCACGCGAAGTAGCCGAAGCCGCTGAACGTGCCGATGTGCGAAACCGCTGGTACCTGTCGCTGCCCGCGTTGGTGGTTGTCATGGTGGCTGCAGTGGGACCACTGTTCATTATGGTGGTTTACTCTCTCCTGCAGAAAGGCGACTACGGCAATGTAGTGTGGAATTTTTCCGGCGATGCCTGGTTCAAGGTCTTGCTTGAACGCGACGTCTTTGACGACACATTGTCTTTTGCGGACGCCCATCTATCGATCCTGTGGCGCAGTGTGGAACTCGCCGGCATCACCACGGTGCTCACCCTGATATTCGGATTCCCGACGGCCTATTTCATAACCACGAGACCCGATCACACCCGCGATCTCTGGCTGTTCCTCGTCACCATTCCCTTCTGGACCAATCTTTTGATCCGCACTTTTGCGATCATGGAGTTGATCCGCGCCGACGGGACACTCAACAACTTGCTGTTGTGGACGGGGGTCATCTCCAAACCGATTCAGATGTTGAACACGGATTTCGCGGTGGCCTTCGGAATGATCTACGTCTATATGCCCCTGATGGTGCTGCCGGTCTATGCAAACATGGAAAAACTCGATTTCCGCATGGTGGAAGCAGGCTATGATCTCTATGCCGGGCGCTTTAACGTCCTGCGCCGTATCATTTTGCCGCTGGTGAAGCCGGGCGTGATCGCAGGTTCCATCCTGGTCTTTATCCCGGCACTTGGGGCCTATGTGACGCCCGCCCTGCTTGGCGGAGGCAAGAAAATGATGATCGGCAATCTCATCTCCCTGCAGTTCGGCCAGGGCCGAGACTGGCCGCTGGGCGCTTCGCTGTCGATCACGCTGATGACCATCGTGATGATCGCGCTGGTTTTCTATGTCCGCAATGCCGCAACTTCGCAGGCGCACTAGGAACGATCATGGCTGAACCAGTCAAACCATTCGTGATCAAAAAAATTCCGGGCTTCACGGCCATGGCCTTCTTTGTCTTCGCCATGCTTTATGCGCCGATCTTCCTGCTCATCGTCTATTCCTTCAACGCGACCGATTCAGTCGCGGTATGGGGCGGGTTCTCTCTGCGCTGGTACGAGGCGGCATGGAACAACCGCGAAATCAAGGAAGCTGCACTGCGCTCGATCATGGTGGCTGGAATAGCCGGCACCCTGTCGACGATGGCTGCCACCCTTGCCGCGCTTGCCACGGCGCGGGGCAAGCCGTTTCGCGGAATCACGGTGCTTTATTCCATTATAAACCTGCCGCTGATGGTGCCGGAAATTGTCACCGCTGTCGCACTCCTGATCTTTTTTGCATCGATCAAGGTTTCTACTGGTTATCAGGGTATCGGCTATGTGCTGGCGGCGCACACGGCCTTCTGCGTGCCCTTTGCCTATTTGCCGATCCGGGCGCGTTTCGAATCGATGGACGTAACGCTGGAAACTGCCGCTGCCGATCTCTACGCCTCGCCAGTCAAAGCATTCCGCTATGTTACGCTGCCGCTGCTGTGGCCCGGCATCATGGCGGGATTCATGCTGGCTTTTGTCATCTCGCTTGATGATGTGGTGATCACCGACCACATCAAGGCAGTTGGCCAGGAGACTCTTCCAACCTACATGCTTGGCCAGATCAGGCGCCTGATCACGCCTGAGATCAACGCGGTTTCCGCCATCTTCTTCGTGGCTTCGATGCTGCTGGTGACGCTTTTCTTCTTCATGAACCGAAAGAACTAAATGTAACTACATCCAACAGAGGAGTGAACAAATGACCGCTATGACATCCAACAGAGGAGCAATGAAAATGAACTTCAAACTTACTGCCGCAGTTTGCGGTCTGGCACTTTTATGGGGAACCGGCCCAGCGCTTGCCGATGGCGAACTCAACATATTCAATTGGGGTGACTACACCAACATGGATATGATCAAGAAGTTCGAGGAAGTATACAAGGTCAAGGTGACGGTCACCGACTATGATTCGAACGATACGGCGCTTTCCAAAGTGCGAGCCGGTGGTCATGGTTTCGACATGGTGGTGCCGTCAGCGAACTACATGTCGATCTGGATTTCCGAGGGGCTGTTGCTTGAAACGCGCCCAGACCAAATGGAGAACTTCAAGAATGTCGATCCAAGGTGGGTCGATGTTGCCTACGATCCGGGCCGTCACTATTCGGTTCCTTGGCAGTGGGGCACCACCGGCATGGTCGTGAACACATCGGTTTATGGCGGCGACATCAACACTTCAGCCATTGTCTTCGATCCGCCGCCAGAGCTGGTTGGCAAGATCAATGTGGTTCCCGAAATGGGCGATGTGATGCTGTTGGCCATCACCTATTTGGGCGGCGAACCTTGCAGCGGCGACAAGGAGCTCCTCAAGAAGGTGCGCGACAAGCTTATCGAAGCCAAGCCGAAATGGGTGTCGATCGATTATTCCACCATCGAGAAACTGGCCAAAGGTGATCTCTCGGCCGGGCTCGACTGGAATGGAACCTCGTTCCGGGCACGCCTGAAGAACGACAAGATCGCCTACGGCTATCCCAAGGAAGGATATGTGGTGTGGATGGATAATCTTTCGGTGCTGAAAGACGCCAAGAATGTCGAGAACGCCAAGCTGTTCCAGAACTTCATGATGGATCCCAAGAACGCCGCGATGCTGTCGGAGTTTGCCCGCTATGCCAATGGCATCAAGGGCTCGGAAGCTTTCATGCCGGAAGACATGAAGACGGCGAACGAGATCGTCATCCCGGCAGCACTTGCTGACAAGGGACATTTCAGCCTGACTTGTCCGCCCGAAGTGAACGAAATCTATACGAAAATATGGACGGACCTGATGAAGTAAAGAGTCGCCATCCGGCCCCGGTAGGAAACTGCCGGGGCATTTTTGTTGTCCAGGAACATTATGCCGTCGTACAAGAATTCTGATACGCCACTTCCCATCATGCAGGGAACACCACCAAACCTGATTCCGCCAAAAATGGAGTGGGACAGGCCGCCGTGGAACCGCTGGTCGTTTCAGCATGTACGCGAGATTTTGCCGACGGTAGAGGTTTGGCGGGGAAGCGGGATTGTGCGTGAGTTTGCGGTTCATGAACGGGACCTTGATGGTTTAGCTGTTACGGACAGCACGGGTGCACCTACGACTCTGGCTGGGCACCTGGATGAGACGTATACGGATGGTTTTCTGGTTTTGAAAGATGGCGCCGTTACCTATGAGCGCTATTTCAATGGCATGAACCAACGAACGTTGCACCTCTCGCAATCGGTGGCGAAATCCTTCACTGGAATTGTGGCTGGAATTCTGATTGAGCGTGGAATTCTCGATGACAACGCGTTTGTCACGCAATATCTTCCCGAGCTGGAAAGAACCGGATGGCATGGTGCCACCTTGCAGCAGGTTCTCGACATGACAACGGGCGTGCGCTTTGAGGAGAATTATACAAACCCCTATTCGGATATTGGGCAATTGGATGTGGCCTCGCGCTGGAAACCCGTTCCGCCGGACAGCGACGCCGCATTCACCTGGCCGCGCCACATGTGGGAACTGATCGTGAAGCTTGACGCGGTTGTGCGTCCCCATGGCGAGCTTTTTCAATACCGTTCGATTGAAACGGATGTGCTGGCGTTCTGCATTGAGCGGACTTCGGGCAGGCGGCTGGCGCAGCTTGTGTCGGAAGAGCTTTGGCAGAAGTTGGGGGCGGAGGAGAGCGCCTGTTTCACTGTGGACAGCGCTGGTTTTGCGCTGGCCGATGGCGGATTTAACGCAACGATGCGCGATTATGGCCGCTTTGGACAGCTGATCCTGGAGAATGGTGGTGGCGTCATCCCGGCCTCCTGGATTGATGCCACGCGCAACGGCAATCACGGCATCTTCAAGGAGCCCTATACGCTTTCACTGCCGCATGGGGCCTACAAAAACCAGTTCTGGATTGAGGATCCGAAGTCGCGGGCCATATTGGCAAAGGGCGTGTTCGGGCAATTGATCTATGTGAACTGGGATTACAACATGGTGGTCGTCAAGCTTTCAAGCTGGCCGGACTTTCTAAACCGGCCGTTTGACGTTGCAACGTTTGGCGCAATTCATGCGATTGGGAAAGCTATATCGTAATTCCGGGAAGTTTTAATCCCTGCTCCTTCGCGCAGTCCTTGGCGATGTCGTAGCCTGCATCGGCGTGGCGCATGACGCCGGTGGCGGGGTCATTCCATAACACGCGTTCCAGTCTGCGGGCCGCGTCGTCAGTGCCGTCGGCCACTACGACCATGCCGGCATGCTGCGAGTAGCCGATGCCGACGCCTCCACCGTGGTGAATGGAAACCCATGTGGCGCCGGATGCAGTGTTGAGCAATGCATTGAGCAGGGGCCAATCAGACACCGTATCCGATCCATCGAGCATGGCTTCGGTTTCGCGGTTGGGTGAAGCGACCGAGCCTGAATCCAGATGGTCACGGCCAATCACGATGGGGGCTTCGACTTCGCCATTTTTTACCATCTCATTGAAGGCAAGGCCCAAGCGATGGCGTTGGCCGAGACCTACCCAGCAAATGCGGGCGGGCAGGCCCTGGAAGGCAATGCGTTCGCGCGCCATGTCCAGCCAGTTGTGCAGGTGCTTGTCGCCGGGAATGAGTTCTTTGACGCGCTGATCAGTTTTAAAAATGTCCTCCGGATTGCCGGAGAGGGCAGCCCAGCGGAACGGGCCAATGCCACGGCAGAACAGCGGGCGGATATAAGCAGGAACGAAGCCGGGGAAATCGAAGGCATCTTTCAGGCCCATTTCAAAGGCCATTTGTCGAATGTTGTTGCCGTAGTCCAAAGTCGGTACGCCTGCCTTCTGGAAATCCAGCATGGCCTGCACATGGATCTTCATCGAAGCCATGCTGGCGGCTTTCACGGCTTGCGGATTTGAAACGCGTTTCTCCTCCCATTCGGCAAGGGTCCATCCCACAGGCAGATAACCGTTCACCGGATCATGGGCAGAAGTTTGATCAGTGACGGCGTCTGGCCTGATGCGGCGCTTCACCATGTCGGGGAGAATTTCCGCCGCATTGCCTAGAACACCAACTGAAATGGGCTTTGGCGAACGCTTGATCATTTCGATGGCTTCATCAACGGTCTTGGCTTGCGTGTCGAGATAACGGGTGCGGAGCCGCATATCGATGCGCGAGGGCTGGCATTCGATGGCGATCATTGAAGCACCTGCCATGGTGGCAGCAAGCGGCTGTGCGCCACCCATGCCGCCGAGACCTGCGGTCAAAAACCATTTTCCCTTGAGGTTGCCGCCATAATGTTTGCGGCCAACTTCAGCGAAAGTTTCGTAGGTGCCTTGCACGATTCCCTGGGTGCCGATGTAGATCCATGAGCCTGCGGTCATCTGGCCGTACATCATCAAGCCCTTCTTATCGAGCTCATTGAAATGATCCCAAGTGCCCCAGTGGGGCACAATGTTGGAATTAGCAATGAGCACACGGGGGGCGTCTTTATGGGTGCGGAAAATGCCAACGGGCTTGCCGGATTGCACGAGCAGCGTTTCATCGCCCTCAAGGGAGCGCAGACTGGCCACGATACGGTCGTAGGACTCCCAGTTACGTGCGGCCCTACCAATGCCGCCATACACCACCAGTTCTTCCGGCCTTTCGGCGACGCCAGGATCAAGATTGTTCATCAGCATGCGGAGTGGCGCCTCGGTGAGCCAGGACTTGGCACTGAGGGTTGTTCCGGTTGCGGAACGAATGATGCGGGTGTTATCGCGGCGGCTGTTCATTGAGGTTTTCCTTGGGCATTGGTCTTGTAGCGGCTGTGCAGGGCATAGCGGCTGGCGGGATAGATGAGGGTTGCGACGGTCACGACCTGGCCCTGGTTCCAGCTCCGGCGATGGAGCGCCAGGCAGGGCTCATGAGGTTTTATGTTCAGGAGCGCTTGCTGGGCGGCATCTGGCAGCATAGCTATGACGGAGTGTTCCAGCTCATCAACGGGAACGGTGTTCAGGAGATAGGCCGTCGGCGTTTGCTTGGTAAAACTCTGGATGAGGAAGTCGGGGGCAATGTGGGGGTTCACCCAGCGGTTCTCGAGCTGGACAGGCAGGCCGTTTTCCTCATGGACAACGGCGAGATGGAACAGGCTCTGGGGGGATTTCCATTCGAATTCACCGGTGAGAACGTGGTTGGAGGTAATCTTTTCACGGGTGATCAGGCGGGAAGAGTGCTTGTGGCCGCGGGATTCGATTTCCTCGGCGATATTGCGGAGTTCCATCAAGCTGCTGCGGGCGGTCTGTTCCTTCACAAAGGTGCCGACGCCGGGAACCCGGGCAAGGTAGCCATCGGCGGAGAGCTCGCGGAGCGCCCGGTTGGCGGTCATGCGGCTGATTCCGAAGCTTTCAACGAGCTCGTTTTCGGAGGGCACACGGGACCCGGCGGCCCAGGTGCCGGACTGGATATGACCAAGGATATGTTCCTTCACCTGCATGTAGAGGGGCTGCATCTGGTTCACGGGAGCGCTCCTTTGATGAGTTCGCCATTCCTGATGACGGCGGCGAGGGGATTGAACCCCAGGGGGTAGGCGAGGTCGCCGGGGCGCCTGACATCCCAGAGGGCGAGGTCGGCCTTCTGGCCCACGGCGATGGTGCCCCGGTCCCTCAGGCCGAGGGCGCTGGCGGCGTTGGCGGTGACCCCCAGCAGTGCCTCTTCGGGGGTAAGGCCGAAAAGCACGCAGGCCATGTTCATGGTGGCGAGCAGGGAATGGACCGGGGATGAGCCGGGGTTGAGATCGGTGGCAATGGCGATGGGAACCTTGTGCTGGCGAAGTGCGGCCACGGGCGGGGCCTGCTTTTCGCGTAGGTAGTAGAAGGCGCCGGGGAGCAGCACGGCCACCGTGCCGGATCTGGAAATAGATTCGACTCCATCCTCGTCCAGGTATTCGATGTGATCGACAGAGAGGGCATTGAAGCGGGCCGCCAGCTTTGCCCCGCCCAGATTGGAGAGCTGCTCGGCGTGCAGTTTCACCGGCAGGTTGAAGGCTCGCGCGGCCTTGAACACGGATTTGGTTTCCTCGACGGAAAAGGCAATGCCCTCACAAAAGGCATCAACAGCGTCGGCCAGGTTTTCCGAGACAATCTGTGGGAGCGCCTGATTGCATACGATATTTATATATTCCTCGTGGTTTTCCTTATACTCCTGCGGGAAGGTATGGGCGCCGAGGAACGTGGTTTTGACATCCACGGGGCGGAGGGTGCCAAGCTTTCTGGCGACCCGGAGCATTTTCACCTCGGTCTCGACATCCAGGCCATAGCCCGACTTGATTTCGATGGTGGTGCAGCCTTCGGCCAAGAGAGATTCGAGTCGACGCAATGCAGATTCGAGTAGCTCTGCTTCGCTGGCCGCACGGGTGGCACGCACGGTGGACATGATGCCGCCGCCTGCCTTGGCGATATTGGCGTAGGTCGCTCCGTTCAGGCGCTGCTCGAATTCAGATGCGCGGTTGCCGCCGTAAACGAGGTGGGTGTGGCAATCGATGAGGCCGGGGGTGAGGAGCCTGCCACCACAATCCACAGCATCGCCTTTGGGAGTGTCGGGTCCTACCGATTTTATGACACCCTTTTCAATGAGGACCGCGCCCTTCTCGATAAGGCCATAACCGTTGACCATGGTGGCGATGGAAAGATTGGTGAGGAGCACGACGATTCCCTACTTGTATAAGGTTGTATATACAGTATAGTGGGATGCATGATCCAACGCAAGTTCCATTTCACATTGGCCCTCACGTCTTCTGGTTGGCAGAAAGACGTTGGCGTTTCCGTTGATCAACACGGGACAATTGAAAATGTTGAGGCGGGAGTGAAAGGCGGAACGTTGATCACGGGCATAGCGGTGCCTGCCGTTGCCAATGTTCACTCCCATGCGCATCAAAGATTGATGGTGGGACTGGCGGAACGGGCTGGTCCCGGTGCTGACAGTTTCTGGACCTGGCGTGAAGCGATGTATGGATTTGCACTCAAGCTCTCGCCCGATGATCTCGAAGCCGTTGCGGCGCAGGCCTATGTTGAAATGTTGAAGTCGGGCTTCTCCTGCGTGGGTGAGTTCCAATACTTACATCATCAGCCAGATGGCGGGGCCTATGATGAGCCCGCTGAAATGTCGTTGCGCTGCATTTCGGCGGCGGAGCAGGCGGGCATTGCGATTACCATGCTGCCGACGCTCTATAATTATTCGGGTTTTGGCGGCCAGCCAGCGAATGCGGGCCAAAGACGCTTTGTAAATGACGCGGATCGTTTTTTGGAAATTTATGAAACGCTGAGGAGTGTTTGTGGAACGAACCCGCTGAGGCGGCTTGGCATTTCGCCACATAGCTTGCGCGCGGTGACGCCGGAACTGCTGAAAATCGTGATGAATGGTATTGAAGATGACGCCCGGGTTCATATTCATGTGGCAGAGCAGACTAAGGAAGTTGATGACTGCCTTGCCTGGTGTGGAAAGCGCCCGGTGGAGTTTCTTCTCGACCAGTTCGATGTCTCCAATCAATGGTGCGCCATTCACGCCACACATATGACGGCGGGCGAAACGCAGAGGCTTGCAAAGTTCGGGGCGATTGCTGGCCTTTGCCCCACGACAGAAGCAAATCTAGGGGATGGCATATTTCCGGCTGATCAATTCCTGAAACAGGGTGGGGCCATTGCCATTGGCAGTGACAGCCAGATTACGATTTCGCCTGCCGAAGATCTGCGTATGTTGGAGTATTCGCAGCGTCTGCGTGACCGCACACGTAATGCGTTGGCCTCTGGTGCCGGGACTTCGACTGGGCGCACTTTGTTTGATGCAGTCCTTAAGGGCGGCGCCACCTGTCTAGACAACCCCATGGGCGCAATTGCGGTGGGCAAGCGCTGTGACATCGCGGTGCTTGATAACGAGCACTCGTCCATGATCGGGCGCGAAGCTGATACGGCGCTCGACACCTGGATTTTTTCTGCAGGGAATGCCGTTGTGAAAGATGTGATTGTTGGCGGTTCGCAAGTTGTGAAGGATCGCGTTCACATCGACGAAGACCGTATTCAAAAGAAATTTGCTGAAACTGTGAGGCGTTTGTCATGAAGATTGTCATTGGTGAAACCGCGATTACGCTGGGGCATGCGCGGGCCGCGTTGGCGGGACCCATAACTATTTCGCTTTCACCCAAGGCGCGGGGGCTCATTGTCAAGAGCGCCGAGACGGTGGCGCGGCTACTCAAGACGGGCGACGCGATCTATGGCGTCAACACGGGCTTTGGAAAGCTGGCCAAGACACGGATTGCGGCGGAAGACCTTTCAAAATTGCAGATCAATATCGTGCGCTCCCATGCGGCGGGCGTGGGCACGCCGCTGGATGAGAACGTAGCGCGGCTCATCATGTTGCTCAAGCTCAACGCCCTTTCGCAAGGCGCTTCCGGCATATCGCTGGCTGCCATGGAAGCACTGACCGCACTGCTCAATGCGGAAGTACTACCAGCCATACCGGGGCAAGGATCGGTCGGTGCATCAGGCGATCTGGCACCTCTGGCGCACTTGAGCCTTGTGCTGATTGGCGAAGGGGAAGTCCTGCACAGGGGCAAGCGTCTGAGTGGTGCAAAGGGATTGGAGGCTGCGGGGGTCAAGCCTGTTGCTTTGGGACCAAAGGAAGGCCTTGCGCTTCTCAATGGCACGCAGGTTTCAACGGCTCTCGCCCTTTCAGGACTAATTGCGGCCGAGCGTAACGCGGCGGCGGCCATTCTTGCAGGCGCGCTCTCCATTGATGCGGTAATGGGGTCTGACACTCCGTTTGATCCCCGCATCCACGCACTTCGCCCCCATCCGGGACAAATACTTGCGGCTTCGCACTATCGCCGTCTGCTTGCGGGCAGTGCCATTCGCGCTTCACATCTGGTTGATGATGAGCGGGTGCAGGATCCCTATTCCTTCCGCTGCCAGCCGCAGGTAATGGGCGCGTGTCTCGACATGCTCGCCAATGCGGCACGCACCTTGATTATTGAAGCCAACGGAGTTTCCGACAATCCGCTGGTGTTTGCGGAAGATGGCGCGGTGCTTTCTGGTGGCAATTTCCATGCGGAGCCCGTGGCCTTTGCGGCTGACATGATTGCCATAGCTGTTGCTGAGATGGGGTCGCTTTCGGAACGGCGCATGGCTGCACTGATTGATTCCTCCATCTCGCTGTTGCCGTCGTTTCTCATCCGCAATCCTGGGCTCAATTCCGGTTTCATGATTCCGCAATGCACGGCGGCGGCGCTGATGAGCGAGAACAAGCAGATGTCGCATCCAGCCTCGGTTGATTCAGCACCTACCTCGGCCAATCAGGAAGATCATGTCTCTATGGCAACCCACGGGGCGCGCAGGCTGGGGCCGATGAATGCCAATCTCGCGCGCATCGTGGCCATCGAACTCATGGCTTCGGCTGAGGGCATTGATTTCCGGCGGCCACTCAAATCCTCAAAGACTCTGGAAGAGACGCACAAGCTTGTTCGCTCTAAGGCTGCGAGCCGGGAGCAGGACCGGGAATTTTCCACGGATATTGAGGCTATTGCCGGGATGATTGAGCACGGAGAGTTTCAATCACTCGTGCCAAAACTTTTGGCCGATCTCGGCTGTGCCTAGTTTTTGAGCCGATAACCGGTTCTGAATATCCAGGCGATGACCGCAAGGCAGGTGGCGAGGAAGGCTGCGATGGCTAGCAGGCTGTAGCCAATGCTGACATCGGAATGCTCGAAAAAGCTCCATCTAAATCCGCTGACAAGATAGACCACTGGATTGAACAGGCTGATCGTCTGCCAGACGGGTGGCAGCATGTTGATGGAATAGAAACTGCCACCCAAGAAGGTGAGTGGGGTGATGATCAGCAGGGGAATGAGCTGCAGTTTCTCAAATCCGTCAGCCCAGATGCCGATGATGAAGCCGAAGAGGCTGAAGGTCACTGCCGTTAAAAAAAGAAATGTCAGCATCCAGAAGGGATGAAGGATCTGCAATGGAACGAAAAAGGCCGCGGTTGACAGAATGACCAGGCCCAGGAAAATGGACTTGGTGGCGGCGGCCCCCACATAGGCGATGACAATTTCAAGATAGGATACGGGAGCCGAGAGCAGCTCGTAAATCGTGCCGATAAAGCGCGGAAAATAAATTCCGAAGGAGGCGTTGGCGATACTTTGGGTAAGCAATGACAACATAATCAAGCCTGGCACGATGAAAGAGCCGTAGTTAATGCCGTCAATTTCCTGGATGCGCGTGCCGATGGCGGCACCAAAGACCACGAAATAGAGCGAGGTCGAAATCACGGGCGAGACAAGGCTCTGGGTCAGGGTGCGGAAAAAGCGCGCCATTTCGAAGACGTAGATGGCGCGGACAGCGTTGAAATTCATGACGGCTTCCTCACGAGGCTAACGAAGATTTCCTCCAGCGAGCTCTGCTTGGTTTCCATGTCCTTGAACTTTATCTTTGCGGTGTGCAGATCCTCAAGCAGGGCGGCGATGCCGGTTTTGCTGCCCTGTGAATCATAGGTATGGGTGATTTCGGTGCCTTCGCCATTGAGCTCAAGCCCATATTTCATGAGAGTTTTCGGAATGCTCTTGATGGCGCGATCGAGATGCAGAGTGATCTGCTTCTTGCCGAGCTTGGCCATCAGGGCCTTCTTGTCCTCGACCAGAATGATCTCGCCCTTGTTGATGACGCCGATGCGGTCGGCCATTTCTTCGGCTTCGTCGATGTAGTGGGTGGTAAGAATGATGGTGACGCCGGTTTTGCGCAATTCACGCACGAGTTGCCACATGTCGCGGCGAAGCTCCACATCCACGCCAGCGGTGGGTTCATCGAGAAAGAGGATTTGTGGTTCGTGGGACAGGGCCTTGGCGATCAGCACCCGGCGTTTCATGCCGTCATGATCTTGCTGTCTTTCTTGTCCCAGAGCGACAGTTCCTTGAGGGTCTTTTCGATATGGGCCGGGTTAGGAGGAAGGCCAAAGAGGCCGCGGCTGAAATTCACCGTTGCCCAAACGGTTTCAAAGGCATCGGTGGTGAGTTCCTGCGGCACAAGGCCGATAAGCGACCGTGCCGCGCGGAAATCCGCGACGATGTCATGACCGTTGGCCAGAATCTTTCCGGCGCTGGCATTGACGATGCCGCAGATGATGCTGATGAGCGTGGTTTTGCCCGCACCATTGGGGCCGAGAAGGGCGAAAATTTCGCCCTGCCTGATCTCAAGATTAATATCCTTCAGGGCCTGAAAGCCTGACTTGTAAGTTTTTGAGAGATTTGCAACGGAAATGGCGGAGGACATTGTGTCCAAATAGGGGCTGAGGCCGGGAAACGCAAGGTGCAGGAGAACCATTTTATTTGGCGCACGGACAGGATTTGGGATAAAAAACGCGAATAGTAGACGGAAATCCGGGCGGCTTGCGTCTTGTGTAGGCTATGCGGAAAGCGGCATTGTACCCGGGGAGTGATTTTGTCTTGAAAAAGTCAGCGGCGGCATTGGTTCTACTCTTGATTCTCGGGGTTGCTGCCTATTGGCTGCAGGCGAGCGGTCAGTTCAAGGCCTATTGGCCGGGTGCATCCGTTGCTCAGGTGAAACCGGAGGCTACCAAGAGCGGGCAGGGTCAGCGTGGTCCATTGTCGGTGGAAGTGGCAACGGCAAAGGAAGACCAGCTGAGCGATGATATTGCGGCGATCGGATCCCTGCTTTCCGAAGAATCGGTTGATATCGCGGCAGAGACGAATGGGCGGATTGTGGAAATCCTGTTCGCCGATGGCACACAGGTCAGTGCTGGCGATGTGTTGTTCCGGCTTGATGATACACTGGTGAAAGCGGTGGTGGCTGACGCGGAGGCCCGCCTTGCGTTGGCGAAAACCGTTGTTGATCGCAATGAAGCCCTGATCAAATCCAAAAACATTGCACAAAGCGTGGTTGACCAGACAAATACCGAGCTCACGCTTGCCGAAAGTGCCCTGGCGCTTGCAAAGGTGCAGCTGGGCAAGCTGACGATTCGCGCGCCCTTCAGTGGCCGGGCCGGATTCCGTGGTGTGTCGGTGGGAGCCTACGTGCAGGCAGGGGCACCGCTCGTGCATGTAGAGAAGATCAATCTGCTGAAGGCGGCGTTCAGCGTTCCCGAACTAAATTTTTCCCAGCTCGCGCTGGGCCAGAGCATCATTGTGACTGCCGATGCGGTGCCGGGTGAATCCTTTGAAGCAAAAATAGCGGCGATTGACCCGCTGGTCGATATCAATGGCCGGGCGCTCCGAGTGCGGGCTGACCTTGACAATGCTGCCGACAAGCTCCGGCCTGGCATGCTGATACGCGTAAGCGTTCGTGGGCCATCGCGCTCATCGGTAACGGTCCCCGAAGCGGCGATCATCCTGCGCAGCAATGGTGCCGTGGTGTTCATTGCAACGGGCGACAAGGTAAGAGAAGCAAAGGTGAGGACCGGCAAGCGCAGCAATGGCGCGGTTGAAATTCTGGAAGGACTGACAGCAGGGGCGCAGGTCATCACCGCCGGAAACACGCGGCTTTCGGACGGGGCGGCCATCGCCATCGTCCCGCCAACAAGCAATTGAGGGTGCAATGACCCTTCCAGAGATCTGCATCCGGCGCCCGGTCTTTGCAACAGTGCTCAGTCTCATTCTTGTGCTCATCGGTCTCATGGCTTTCAGCCGGCTGACCATCCGCGAATATCCCAACATCGATGAGCCGCAGGTTTCGGTTTCAACCGGCTATTCCGGGGCATCGGCTGAAATCATAGAAACCCAGGTGACGCAGGTGCTCGAAGGCTCGCTGGCGGGCATTGAGGGCATCGACACCATTGAGTCATCTTCGCGGGCTGAATCGAGCCGGATCACCATCCGCTTCCGGGCCGGGATCAGCATAGATTCGGCAACGAGCGATGTGCGCGACCGGGTGAGCCGAGTGCGCCGCCAGCTTCCCGATGAAATCAGCGAGCCCACAATCTCGAAGGTTGAAGCGGACGCGCAGCCCATTATTTTCCTCGTGCTGCGTTCCAGCGGCATGGCGGGGCTGGAACTCACGGATTACGTTGATCGCTTCGTGGCGGACCGGTTCAAGAATCTTGATGGCGTGGCCGATGTCTCGGTCAATGGTGAGCGGCGCTACGTCATGCGCGTCTGGCTCGATCCGGGTAAGCTCGCTGGTTACGGCATCACGGTGCAGGATATCGAGCAGGCGATCCGCTCGCAGAACGCTGAAATACCGGCGGGCCGCGTGGAGAGCACTGACCGCGAGTTCACGGTACTGTCGCGCACGTCGCTTGGCACGGCCGAGGAGTTTGCACGTGTGACGCTAAAGGCGGCCGGCGGTTTGCAGGTGTCGCTGGGTGATGTGGCCAAGGTTGAACTTGGAACGGCGGACGTGCGGCGCGAGAGCCGCTATGACGGCCAGACAGCCATTTCGATCGGCATTGTGAAACAGGCCGTTGCCAATCCTCTCGACGTGGCAAATGCGGTCAATCGCGTGCTGCCCGCGATCAATGCGTCAATGCCGGAAGGAACTTCGATCGAAGTTGGCTTTGATTCGACCGTCTTCATTGACCGCTCTATCAAGAACGTGTTCACGACAATCCTTGAGGCGGCGGGGCTGGTTATTCTTATTATTCTTCTTTTCCTTCATTCTTTCCGGGCGGCCATTATTCCGGTTGTCACGATCCCGGTGTCGCTGCTTACGGCGTTTGCCATCATGTATGCGGCGGGACTCACGATTAACACTTTGACATTGCTCGCTTTTGTCCTGGCAATCGGGCTCGTCGTCGATGACGCCATTGTCATGCTTGAGAACATTTACCGGCACGTGGAAGAGGGCATGAAACCTTTCGATGCGGCGATCAGAGGGGCGCGGGAAGTCGGATTCGCGGTGGTGGCCATGACGATGACGCTGGCTGCCGTCTATGCGCCCATCGCCTTCACGCCGGGGCGGACTGGCCGGCTTTTCCTGGAATTCGCGCTGACACTGGCGGGGGCCGTTGTGGTTTCAGGTTTTGTGGCGCTGACACTGACGCCTATGATGTCTTCCAAATTGTTGAGGCATTCGGAGCGGCAGAATTTTTTCGCCCGCACCATTGAGAAACTTCTGAAAAACCTGGATAGCACCTACCAGTCCACATTGCGCCTTGTGCTGCGGCTGCGCTGGATGGTGATGCTGGTGGCACTTGGCATTGCCGGTTTAGGCGGCCTGCTGCTCACGCAGCTCAATTCGGAACTGTCACCAACGGAAGACCGGGGCACGATCATTGTTTCGGGAAGTGCGCCAGAAGGGGCAAGCTTTGCCTACACGCAGCGCTATTCGGAACAGGTGGAGGCTATCCTCCAGGACATTCCCGATATCCGTTCAGCACTTCTCATCGTTGGCTCCGGGGACGTGACAAGGATGAATTCCTTTGCGCGCCTCAAGGACTGGAGCGAACGTACAACGAGCCAGCAGGAAACCGTGCAGAAGCTGCTGCCAAAGCTCAGGGCTATTGCGGGCATCCAGGCGTCCGCCTCAAATCCGGCCTCGCTGGGCGTGCGCGGTTTCGGCAAGCCGATGCAGTTTGTGATCCAGTCGTCCGCCTCCTATGCGGAGCTAAACGGGATTGCCAACCAGCTGGTTGAAAAGCTCAAGGACAATCCAGGGCTTGCGGACCTTGATACGGATTTGCGGCTCAACAAGCCGGAGGTGCAGATAGAGATTGACCGGACAAGGGCCGCCGACCTGGGGCTTGACGTGACGGTGATCGGCCGCACCCTTGAGACGCTTCTCGGTGGGCGCAATGTCAGCACCTTCGCCATCGGCAGCGAACAATACGATGTGACGGTCGGACTCCCGGCGGCCGACCGCACGTCGACCGAAACGCTCTCGCGCATTTTCGTGCGCGGCAGCGCTGGCGAGATGGTGCAGCTTTCCAATGTCGTCACGGCGCGCGAGGCAGTGGCACCGCGCGACCTGCTGCGCTTTAACCAGCTTCGGGCCATCACCATCCAGGCCAATCTGGCACCGGGATACACGCTGGGCGAGGCGGTTGCGGCTTTTAACGCAGCAGCCCAGGAGGTGTTGCCTGACAATGTGGTGACCGACCTCACGGGACAGGCGCGCGAGCTGCGCGATTCCAGCTCCAATCTCGCCCTGGTTTTTGTTCTGGCGCTCGCCTTCATCTATCTCGTGCTCTCGGCCCAGTTCGAAAGCTTCCGCGATCCGGTGATGATCATGCTCAGTGTTCCGCTGTCCATGACTGGAGCACTTGCAGCGCTCTATCTCACGGGGGGCACCTTGAATGTCTATTCGCAGATCGGGCTTGTCACACTCATCGGGCTCATCACCAAGCACGGCATCCTGATTGTCGATTTTGCCAACCGGATGCAGGAGGAGGGCCGCTCGCGTCTTGAGGCAATCGTTGAAGGGGCAACGCTGCGGCTGCGGCCAATCCTGATGACCACCTTTGCAATGGTGCTGGGCGCCGTTCCGCTTGTCCTGGCAACTGGCGCGGGCGCTGAAAGCCGTATGCAGATCGGGTGGGTGATCGCTGGTGGCATGACGTTTGGCACGCTGCTCACGCTGTTTGTGGTGCCCTGCGCCTACAGCATCATAGGCCGAAAACATGCCCGGCGGCCGAGTGAAGAAATCAAGCCTGAGATACGTCGTACAAAGCCGATTGCAAAGGCTGCGGAGTAGTTACACAAATTTATTTCCGCGATAAGTTTGCGTGATCACTTATATCTCCACCTGACAAACATCAACCCATTCCGCGCCAATCAGCTCTGCCATGCGGGCGGGATTGATGCGCAGGGCACTATTGGTTGAGCCGGCTGCCGGCACGACCTCAGCGAAGGCTTTAAGTGAGACATCGCAATACACGGGAAGTGCTGTTGCCAACCCAAAGGGGCTTACCCCGCCGACCGGGTGTCCGGTGACAGCCAGGACCTCCTCGGCGTTGAGCATCCGCGCTTTGCCCCCGAAGGCCGCCTTTGCCTTTTTGTTGTCGAGCCGGGCATCGCCACGGGTTACGACCAGCAGGTTCCGCTCACCCACTCTCAATGACAATGTCTTGGCTATTTGGGCAGGTGTGACACCATGGCCTTCGGCCGCAAGCGCCACGGTGGCGCTGCTGCCCTCCAATTCGATAACGGCAATGTCCGGCGCTTTCTCGGCAAGAAATGCGCGGACAGATTCCAAGCTCATGCGAAATGGCCTTTCCTTATTATCGCTGCTATCGTCACGCTTGATTCAGATCAATAGCGCAGTCAAAAAAATTCCGCCATATGGGGACGGAAATTACATGTGTGCCCGTCCAACTATTGTTGAGCATTTTTGAAACGGAAGTGAGCCATGGCCTTCGCTGCAAAAACCAAATACGACTCCGTTGCCATAAGCCTTCATTGGGTTGTCGCCGCGCTGCTGGTCTTCATGCTATTCTTTGGCGAGGAGCTTATGGAAGCTGAAGAAGGCAGCAGCATGCTGGCGCCTTCTTTGCACGTTTCCATAGGCAGTGCCATTCTCGTTTTGACCGTCTTTCGCCTCGTCTGGCGCCTGGTCAATCCACCGCCTGCCTATCCCGCCAGCTTGGCTTTGTGGGAGCAGATGGCAGCAAAAGCGATGCATCTGCTTTTCTATGTGCTGTTGATTTGCATCCCGCTGACAGGCTGGCTCGCAATGCCGAAGTTCCTCAGCGAGGAAGGAGCAATGACCGGCATCACCATCTTCGGCGCATTCCCATTGCCGGGCGCGCCAAACCTGGGTTTTCCCATGAAGGGCATTCATGAGCTCGGCACGAACACAGGCATTGCGTTGCTGGCACTGCACGTGATCGCCGCCCTGAAGCATCACTTCATCAACCGGGATGATGTGTTGCGCCGCATGCTGCCGTAAGATACTTGCGCGAACGTATCGCCCAATTGCAGATCGGCTAATTTCCAGGCGATTTGCCCGGCTGCGGTGCGGGGCAGTTGTGCCGCGGCAGCGGAATCTGCTCATAGGGATTGTCGGCACGCGCGACGGGCTCTACGAGGCAATCGCGGGGCGATGGTGGCTTTGCCTCGGGCGCTGCTTCAATAAATGGCTGAACCGGCGGAAATTCGGCCATCCAGTCGTCATGGCCTTCCCAATTCATGGCGAAGGCTGGTTGCGTGCCGGCTAGCAGCGCGATGATGGCGAGCATCCTCATGGTATGAGTATAGGACTGTCCCCCACGAAATCAATGAACCGCTTCAGGTGTTTCCTTGAAAACATTGGTAACGAGACGAGAGATAAAAATGCACACACTTCTTTCCACTTTCTCTCTGCGTGACAAGCTACCGGGCACTCCCCCAACCCGTCATTCCGGCGAACGCCGGAATCCCGTTGTTGTTAGGCACGTGTTAATTTGATTGCCGAAAGATTCCGGCGTTCCCCCTTCGCAAAGCTAGGGCTTTGCTTCGGAGGACAGGTCGCCGGAATGACGAATCTTTTGAAGACCGGCTTTTCAGTGGCATGATACTGCCGGTCCTTAAGCCTTGCTCAGGCGTTTCTGTTTTGTCAGATAATCAACAATGGCAACGGCGGCCTGTTCGGCGGAAAGTTTTGCCGTGTCCAGCGAAAGTTCGGGATTTTCTGGGGATTCGTAGGCTGAGGAAATGCCGGTGAAATTCTTGATTTCGCCGCGACGCGCCTTGGCGTAGAGGCCTTTGACGTCGCGTTTTTCGGCTTCGGCAAGCGTGGTGTTGACAAAGATTTCCACGAACTCGCCCTTCTCCACGCTTTCCCTTGCCATGAGGCGTTCGGCGCGGAATGGGGAGATGAAGGAGACGAGCACGATCAATCCAGCATCGACCATGAGTTTGGAAACTTCAGCCACGCGGCGGATGTTTTCAACACGGTCCGCGTCGGTGAAGCCGAGATCACGGTTCAGGCCATGGCGCACGTTGTCACCGTCAAGCAGATAAGTCATGTGGCCCGAGGCGTGGAGCTTCTTTTCCACCAGATTGGCGATGGTGGATTTGCCGGAACCGGAAAGACCGGTGAACCACAGCACAGTCGGCTTCTGTTTGGCCTGGCTGGCGCGCGCGACCTTGTTTACATCGACGGCCTGCCAATGGATGTTGGAGGCTCGGCGCAGCGCAAAGTGGATGAGGCCCATGCCGACGGTTGAGTTGGTGAAGCGGTCGATGATGATGAAGCTGCCGAGGTGGCGATTGTCCGTGTACGTTGTAAATGCGATGGTGCTGTCGAGCTCCAGATTGCATACGCCGATTTCATTGAGGGTAAGTGTCTTCGCCGCCACGTGTTCCATGGTGTTGACGTTGACCTTGTATTTCAGGGAATCAAGCGTGCCAGGCACTTGGCGGTTGCCCGTCTTGATCACATAGGGGCGGCCCGGCAACATGGGCTCGTCGCCCATCCACAGCACTTCCACTTCAAACTGGTCAGACACTTCAATGGGGTCCGCCGCATTGCAGATGACATCACCGCGGCTGATGTCAATTTCGGTGGTGAGGGTGATGGTGAGGGACTGGCCTGCCACGCCGCTGAGGAGGTCGCCATTGTGGGTGACGACGCGTTCGACAGTTGCTGTCTTGGCCGAGGGGAGCACCTTGATTTGATCGCCGGGGCGCACGGCGCCACTGACGATGGTGCCGGAAAAGCCGCGGAAATTCTGGTCGGGACGGTTCACCCATTGCACGGGCAGGCGGAATGGCTTTGTGGCGAGATCATCGTCAACGGGCACGGTTTCGAGATGCGCCATAAGGGTTGAGCCGTGATACCAGGGCATGGCGGCGGAGTGTTCAACTACATTGTCACCGGCAAGAGCTGAGAGCGGAATGCAGGTGATATTGTCCGCGCCGATGCTCTCGGCGAAGGTGCGATAATCGGCCTCAATATCTTCAAAAACATTCTGGTCGTAGTTCATCAGGTCCATCTTGTTAATGGCGACAACGAGATGGCGGATGCCGAGCAGGGTTGCAATAAAAGTATGGCGGCGAGTTTGAGTGAGCACGCCTTTGCGCGCGTCGATCAGGATGACGGCGAGATCGGCGGTGGAAGCTCCCGTTGCCATGTTGCGGGTGTATTGCTCGTGGCCTGGCGTGTCGGCCACGATGAATTTGCGCTTGTTGGTGGTGAAGGCGCGGTAGGCCACGTCGATGGTGATGCCTTGCTCGCGTTCGGCCGCGAGGCCATCCACCAGCAAAGCGAAGTCGAGATTGCCGCCTTGCGTTCCCATCTTTTTGGAATCGGCTTCCAAGGCGAGGAGCTGATCTTCAAACAGCATCTTGGCTTCGTAGAGCAGCCTGCCGATCAAGGTGGACTTGCCGTCATCAACGGAGCCGCAGGTGATGAAGCGCAGAAGGTCTTTGTTTTCCTGGGTCTTCAGGTAGGATTCAACATCGCCACCTTCAAATTCAATGAAACGGGACATGGTCAAATGGTATCCTTGTCAGTCAAAGTTTTGATGTTGGCGACCATGATTCGTTGTGCATCATCTTGTCGCAAAACTGCTGCGCACTTTTGCGGATGATGCATCAGAAATATCCCTCCTGCTTCTTCTTCTCCATGGAGGCCGCCTGGTCCTTATCGATGACGCGGCCCTGGCGCTCGGAAGAAGTGGCGACTAGCATTTCCTCGATGATGTCGAGCAGGGTGGTGGCGTTTGATTCAATGGCGCCCGTCAGAGGATAACAGCCCAGGGTGCGGAAACGGATACTGCGCATTTCCGGCTTCTCGCCGGGGTTAAGCCGCATGCGCTCATCATCGACCATGATCATCTGGCCATCGCGCCAGACGATGGGGCGGGGAGCGGCGAAATAGAGCGGAACGATGGGAATGCTTTCGAGGTGGATATATTGCCAGATGTCGAGCTCGGTCCAGTTCGACAGGGGGAAGACGCGGATTGATTCGCCTTTGTTCTTGCGGGCGTTATAGAGGTTCCAGAGTTCCGGGCGCTGGTTCTTGGGATCCCAGCGATGCCTGGTATCGCGGAATGAAAAAATGCGCTCCTTGGCGCGGGATTTTTCCTCGTCGCGGCGGGCGCCGCCGAAGGCTGCATCGAAGCCATATTTGTCGAGGGCCTGTTTCAGTCCATCAGTTTTCATGATCTGGGTGTGGAGCGCCGAACCGTGATCGAAAGGGTTTACGTCCTTCTCGATGCCATCGGGGTTGATGTAGACGATGAGATCAAGGCCCAGGCGCTTGGCGGTTTCATCGCGGAGCGAAATCATGTCGCGGAATTTCCAGCGCGTGTCCACGTGCATCAGGGGGAAGGGTGGCTTGGCGGGGTAGAAGGCCTTCATGGCGAGATGCAGCATGACGGCTGAATCCTTGCCCACGGAATAGAGCATCACGGGCTTTTCGCATTCGGCGGCGACTTCACGGATGATGTGGATCGATTCCGCCTCGAGACGTTCAAGATGGGTCAGTTTTTTGAGCGCGGCGGCCTGCTGCATTACAATGTCCTTTTTCGGCCACGGTATATGGCGGTGTCTTTGCGCAAACGCAAGACGGGACTTGTTGCGCAAGAGCAAGGTGGGACTTGCCCGGTACTTGGCTTTGGGGCTAGTTCTTAGCAAGGGGAGCCGATGAAAAATCCATCTAACAAAAAACCCACAGCCAAGAAGGGAGTGCCAAGCCTTCCCTATCAGGAGCCGCATCTCGGCGCCTCGGCGCGGGGTAAGCTGTTGGAGGAAGCCATTGGGCGCGAGGTGCGCGGCTTTCGTGAAAAGCTTGGCATCACGATTTCAGAACTTGCCAAGGCGGCGGACATGTCGGCTGGCATGTTGTCCAAAATCGAGAATGGGGCCACATCGCCGTCGCTCAGTTCGCTGCAGGCTCTGAGCAAGGCGCTCCAAGTTCCTGTCACTTCCCTGTTTCGTGGATTTGAGGAAATCAGGGATGCCTCTTTTGTAAAGGCGGGACAGGGCCTGACCATCGAAAGGCGGGGTACGCGAGCGGGCCACCAATACCAGTTGCTGGGGCACAGTCCCCACGGACCGGTGATGGTTGAGCCCTACATGATAACGCTCACCGCGCAATCGGACGTGTTTCCCACCTTCCAGCATGGCGGGCTTGAGATGCTTTACATGCTTGAGGGCAACGTGGTGTACCGCCATGGGGATAAAACCTATGACATGCACCCCGGCGATACCCTGTTTTTTGATGCCGATGTGCCCCATGGGCCCGAGGAGCTGAAAAAGCTGCCGGCGCGCTATTTGAGCGTGATCAGCTACCGGCGGGAGGATTAACTATCTCATTCCTCGTGTGAATAAATAATTCCTGAGGGTTGATAATGGATGGGCGCCCTGTTACAGTCCGGCAACGCTGTTTCAGGAGAGGTTTTTTGCCATGTGCGGCATCGTCGGACTTTATCTCAAGAACCCCAAGTTGAAGCCCAAACTGGGTAAAATGTTCAAGCCCATGATCATCGAGATGACCAATCGGGGCCCGGATTCGGCGGGCGTTGCGATTTATCGCAACCCGGTGAAGAAAGCCCAGACGAAATTTTCCCTCGCCCATGACGATGCCAATTATGACTGGAAGAAAATTGATGTGGGTCTGGAAAAGGCGCTGAAATGCGATTGCAGCGTGAAGAAAATCGGCAATCACTGCATATTGGTGACCACGGGGAAGGAGCCTGCGGTCATTGCCTGGCTCAAGGCGCATCACCCTGGCGTGCGCGTTGTGGGCTCCGGCCACACGATTGAGATTTTCAAGGAAGTGGGCCTGCCTGCCAATGTCTACGACAAGTTTGATCTGGATGAGGCGGCGGGCACACATATTATCGGCCATACGCGCATGGCGACTGAGAGTGCGGTGACAACGGCGGGGTCGCATCCCTTTGCCACGGGTGCTGATCTTTGCCTGGTGCACAATGGTTCGCTGTCCAACCACAATCGCCTGCGCGAGAATCTGCGCAAGGAGGGCATGGATTTCCAGACGGAGAATGATACGGAAGTGGCTGCTGCCTACATGACGTGGAAACTCCGCGGTGGTGCGACATTGAAAGAAGCGCTGGAAGACGGGCTTCGTGATCTCGATGGTTTCTACACATTCCTTGTTGGCACGGCGGATGGCTTTGCCGTGGTGCGTGATCCCATCGCTTGCAAGCACGCGGTAATGGCGGAGACCGATGACTGGGTGGCGATGGCGACCGAATATCGCGCCATTGCACATTTACCGGGCGCCGATACGGCGAAAATCTGGGAACCGGAACCTACGACCATCTACACTTGGGGCGGCCACGCATGAAAACTTACCTCACCCTGAGGTGCCTACGCGGAACGCGTGGGCCTCGAAGGGTTTTTAGTACAACGCATGGGGCTATCCTTCGAGGCTCCCCCGGAACAAGTCCGGGGTCGCACCTCAGGATGAGGGTTGATGAGATGTTGGGGAATTTTGCATGAACGAGCTTGATCTTCACAAGGTTGGCGTGCGGGGGATCAATTCCCATCTTCGTAGCCTGCCCAAGAACACCAATGAAAAACATTGGGTTATTCACAATCCGAAGGGCCAGCATTCGATTGCCTGTGGGCTGGATGGACCGTTGCAGATTGATATCAGGGGCCATGTCGGATTCTACTGTGGCGGTATGAACAAGGACGCGGAGCTCACGATTCATGGCCACGCGGGCGTGGGTACGGCTGAAAACATGATGTCCGGCGTTGTCTGGGTGAAGGGCAATTCATCTGAATCCGCCGGGGCTACGGGCAATGGCGGTTTGCTGATAATTGATGGCGACGCCTCGTCACGCTGTGGCATTTCGATGAAGGGCATTGATATTGTAGTGGGCGGCTCGGTTGGCCACATGTCGGCCTTCATGGCACAGCGCGGTAATCTGGTTGTGTGCGGGGATGCGGGCGATGCACTGGGCGATTCCATTTATGAAGCTCGGCTCTATGTGAAAGGCAAGGTGGCGAGCCTTGGTGCCGATTGCATCGAGAAGGAAATGCGAGCTGAACATCTGGCCGACCTTGAACGCCTGCTGGAGGCTGCCAAGCGCAAGGAAAATCCTTCCGAATTCCGCCGCTACGGTTCGGCCCGCAAACTTTATAACTTCAGCGTAGATCACGCGGACGCATACTGAGGATCTCATGGATAAAACTCCCCCAACGCTGCCGCGCAAATCAGCAACTTTTGATGATTACACGCTGTCCGAAATCCGCCGGGCCGCGAGTACCGGTATTTATGATATTCGCGGGGCCGGTGCCAAGCGCAAGCTGCCGCATTTTGATGATCTGTTGTTTCTGGGCGCTTCCATTTCGCGCTATCCGCTTGAGGGTTACCGCGAAAAATGTGGCACCAATGTCGTTCTCGGTACGCGTTTTGCCAAGAAGCCGATTGAGTTGAAAATTCCCATTACCATTGCGGGCATGAGCTTTGGTTCGCTCTCGGCGCAGGCCAAGGAAGCGCTGGGCCGTGGCGCAACGATTGCTGGTACGTCGACGACGACGGGTGATGGCGGCATGACGCCGGAAGAGCGCGGACAATCCAAAACGCTGGTCTATCAGTACCTGCCGTCGCGTTACGGAATGAACCCCGATGACCTGCGCAAGGCTGATGCAATTGAAATTGTCATTGGACAGGGAGCAAAGCCCGGCGGCGGCGGCATGTTGCTGGGGCAAAAGATTTCTGATCGTGTTGCGGCGATGCGCTGTCTCCCCAAGGGCATTGACCAGCGTTCGGCCTGCCGCCATCCGGATTGGACGGGGCCTGATGACCTCGAGATCAAGATCAATGAACTTCGCGAAATTACCAATTGGGAAAAGCCGATCTATGTGAAGATTGGTGGGGCGCGGCCTTACTATGACGTGGCGCTTGCGGTGAAAGCAGGTGCTGACGTGGTTGTGCTGGATGGCATGCAGGGCGGCACGGCCGCAACACAGGAAGTGTTCATTGAGCATGTGGGCCAACCAACGCTCGCATGTATCCGTCCTGCCGTTCGCGCGTTGCAGGAGCTTGGCATGCACCGCAAGGTGCAACTCATTGTATCAGGCGGCATCCGGAATGGCGCCGATGTGGCAAAAGCCCTGGCGCTGGGCGTGGATGCAGTCTCGATTGGCACGGCGGCCCTTGTGGCGCTTGGCGACAATGACCCACATCTGGAGGCGGAATACAACGCATTGGACACAACGGCAGGGGCCTATGATGACTGGCATGAGGGGCGCGATCCCGCTGGCATCACCACGCAGGACCCGGAACTGGCCAAGCGGCTTGATCCCGTCAAGGCTGGGCGCAGGCTTTCCAACTACCTAAAGGTTATGACACTGGAGGCGCAGACCATTGCGCGGGCAAATGGCAAGTCGCACGTTCACAACCTTGAGCCGGAAGACCTTTGTGCACTGACGGTTGAAGCTGCGGCCATGGCGCAAGTCCCCCTTGCAGGAACTGACTGGATTCCGGGCCGGGGCGGGTACTAAGATGGTGTCTTCTTGAGGGGATCATCATGACACTGTCCGCACTGGTTATTTTTTTCGTGGCTGAATTTGTGTTCGCCGTCACGCCGGGGCCCAGTGTTGCGGCGTTGGTCACACGGGTTATCAGCCGGGGCTGGCGCAGTGTCGTGCCATTTCTCGCAGCCATGTGGTTCGGAGAAATCATCTGGCTCACCTGTGCCGTTGCGGGCCTGAGCTATATCGCGCAGACATTCCATTGGGCATTTGTCGTTCTCAAATATGTGGGCGCGGCCTATCTGTTTTATCTCGCTTACAAGATGTGGACGGCCCGCGTTGATGCGAAAGAAGCCATTCTGCCAAAGAGCGAAAAGCCCGCACGCATGTTTTTTACCGGGCTGGCAGTTACGCTGGGAAATCCCAAACTCATGATTTTCTATGTCGCGTTCCTGCCGTCGATAATTGATCTGGCGCTGGTGACACCCTTTATCTGGCTGGAACTGACGCTGACTTTGGGTGTGGCCCTGATAGCAGGTGATTTCATTTGGGTGTTTTTGGCGAGCCAGGCGCGGCGCTGGCTGAAAAGCCCGCGTGCCGTGAAGCTTGCCAATCGCATCAGTGCAACAGTCATGGGCGGGGCGGCGACAGCGATTGCAGCGGAATGAGATTTCAAAAAACAATAATCGGGAGTGGATGTCATGGCGGGTGAATTAGAGGCATATGCCAAGAAGAATAAGATAAAGTTCTTCCTGTTCAATTTTACGGACTTGTTTGGAACCCAGCGCGCCAAGCTGGTGCCGGCGGAAGCCGCAACGCGGATGCAGAAGGCAGGTGCGGGCTTTGCGGGTTTTGCCACCTGGCTTGACCAGACGCCGGCTCATCCTGACATTCTGGTTATGCCTGATCCCAATGCGATTATCCCGTTGCCGTGGCGGCCCGATGTGGCTTGGGTTGCGGGTGATCCGTGGATGAGCGGCAAGCCTTTGGAACAGGCGCCGCGTTACGCGCTGAAAAAGGCCATCGAGAAAACCGCCAAGAGCAATCTCAAGCTGATGGCTGGCGTCGAGCCGGAATTCTTTTTGATCAACGCCGACGGCACGCAGATTTCCGATGGCCGGGATACGCAGGATAAACCTTGCTATGATCAGGCGGCCATCATGCGGCGTATCGATGTGATCACCGAAATTTCCTCAACCATGATCCAATTGGGTTGGGGTCCCTATCAAAATGACCACGAAGATGCCAATGGCCAGTTCGAGATCAACTGGAACTTCAATGACGCGCTGACGACGGCCGACCAACTTGCTTTCTTCAAGTTCATGGTGAAGAGCATTGCCGAAAAGCACGGGCTTCGCGCCACCTTCATGCCCAAGCCCTTCATCAATCTCACGGGCAGCGGCTGCCATGTGCATCTCTCGGTGTGGGACAATGGGCGCAAGAAGAACCTGTTTGATGATGCCAAGGATGAGATGGGCCTGTCGCCCATGGCCTATCATTTTTTGGGCGGGTTGATCCATCATGCGGAATCGCTGGTGGCGATTACCAATCCCACGGTGAATTCCTACAAGCGCATCAACGCGCCGCGCACGGTTTCGGGGGCCACATGGTCGCCCAATACTGTCACCTTCGGCGGCAACAACCGCACCCACATGGTGCGCATTCCCGATGCGGGGCGCACCGAATTCCGCCTGCCGGACAATGCAACCAATCCCTATCTCATGCTGGCTTCCATCATGGCGGCCGGCATGCATGGCATTGAAGCAAAAATGGATCCAGGCAAGCGCCTCGATATCGACATGTATGCCGAGGGCCATACGGTCAAGAATGCCAAGAAGCTGCCTTTGAACCTGCTTGATGCCCTGCGCAATTTCGAGAAGGACACTTATTTGCGGGAGGCTCTAGGGGCTGAAATTTCAGCGGCCTATCTCAAGCTCAAGCACAATGAGTGGAACCAGTATTGCCGTCACCTAACGCAATGGGAGCGGGACACGACGCTGGATTGCTGATGAAGTATTCGGTATTTTCACTCCTCAAGAACACACTGTCGGGCCACAAGAAATGGCCTGCGGCGTGGCGTGATCCCGCCCCTAAGAAGGAATACGACGTCATTATTATCGGGGGTGGCGGGCATGGGCTGGCGACAGCCTATTACTTGGCCAAGGAGCACGGCATTACCAATGTGGCCGTGCTCGAAAAATCCTGGTTGGGGTCGGGCAATGTGGGACGCAACACCACAATCATCCGCTCCAACTATATGCTGCCGGGGAACAATCCCTTCTATGAATGGTCGATGAAGCTGTGGGAGGGGTTGGAACAGGATTTCAATTTCAACGCCATGGTTTCGCAACGTGGTGTTTTGAACCTCTGCCACAGCGATCCGCAACGCGATGCGTTCGTTCGGCGGGGCAATGCCATGCGCATTGATGGGGTCGATGCGGAATTGCTTGATACCGAAGCCGTGCGCGACATGTATCCGTTCCTCGATTTCAACAATGCGCGCTTTCCGATCAAGGGTGGCATTTTGCAACGGCGCGGCGGCACGGTGCGCCACGATGCGGTGGCTTGGGGCTATGCGCGCGGGGCGGATGGGCGCGGCGTTGATATTATCCAGAACTGCGAAGTGACGGGCATCAAGACGGTGAAAGGTAAAATCGTCGGCGTACAGACCAACAGGGGATTTATCGGCTGCAAGAAGCTGGGCCTTGCTGCCGCAGGTAATTCTTCGGAAGTGGCCGCCATGACGGGCCTGAAGCTGCCCATTGAAAGCCATGTGTTGCAGGCTTTCGTGTCGGAAGGATTGAAACCCTACATTGATGGCGTCGTGACTTTTGGCGCCGGGCATTTCTATGTGTCGCAGTCAGATAAGGGTGGGCTGGTGTTCGGTGGGGATATCGACGGGTACAATTCCTACGCGCGGCGCGGCAATCTGCCGATGGTCGAGCATGTGATTGAAGCAGGTGTTGCGATGATTCCCGGCCTTGCGCGTGTGCGGGTATTGCGTTCATGGGGCGGCATCATGGATATGTCGATGGATGGCTCGCCGATCATCGACAAGACTTCGATTGAGGGGCTCTATCTCAACGCCGGCTGGTGTTATGGCGGCTTCAAGGCCACGCCCGCATCGGGCTGGTGTTTTGCCCATACGATTGCGAATAACGAACCGCATAAGCTAAATGCGGCTTATCGCTTGGACCGCTTCCGCGGAGGTTACATGATCGACGAAAAGGGACAGGGCGCTTCGCCCAATTTGCATTGATGGTGGACCATGCTGATTAGTTGCCCCCATTGTGGAACACGGCCCGTGGAAGAGTTTACCTTCAATGGGGACGCTTCCGTGCAGCGGCCAACCTCAAATGATCCCAAGTCGATGGACCAGTGGTTTGATTACGTTTACCTGCGCGACAATCCAAAGGGCCGCTTTGATGAGTTTACTCATCACTCCAGCGGTTGCCGCGCCTGGCTTGTGGTGACACGCGACACGCAGACTCATGAAATCTTCGGTGTGATGACGGCGCGGGATTATGCAAAGAAGCGGGCCAAGGCATGACCGGGTTTCGCTTAGCCAAGGGCGGTTTGATTGATCGATCAACCGCGCTGAATTTCAAATTCGATGGCAAGGAATTTCCAGGCCATGCAGGTGATACGCTGGCGTCGGCCCTGATTGCGAATGATGTGCATCTTATGGGGCGCTCGTTCAAGTACCACCGTCCGCGGGGTGTGATTTCAGCGGGCACTTCCGAGCCCAATGCGTTGGTTGAGCTACGTGAGGGCGCACGCAAGGAGGCCAACACGCGCGCCACGATGATTGAACTCTATGATGGGCTGGTGGCCAAAAGCCAGAACCGCTGGCCATCGCTTGAGTTTGATGTCGGCGCTTTAAATTCGATTGCTTCAGCCATGTTCGTGGCGGGCTTCTATTACAAGACTTTCATGTGGCCCAAGAGTTTTTGGGAAAAGATTTATGAGCCGATTATCCGGAAGGCTGCTGGCTTGGGTGTTGCTTCCAAGGAAGCGGACCCGGACAAGTATGAAAAGGCCTATGCCCATTGTGATCTCCTGATTGTGGGTTCCGGCCCTGCGGGCCTGATGGCTGCGATAACGGCGGCACGTTCCGGTGCGCGCGTAATCCTTGCAGATGAAAATGCAGCGCTTGGCGGTTCGCTGCTCAATGAGAATGAAGAGATTGGCGGACAATCGGGCGGCGACTGGGCAATGGCCACTATTGCCGAACTCGGCTCTATGGCCAATGTCACGCTCATGCGACGCACGACAATCTTCGGCTGGTATGATGACAATATTTTTGGCGCTGTTGAGCGGGTTAATGACCATGTGCTGGAACCTTCGCCCTATGAGCCACGGCAACGCTATTGGCGGATCATGGCAAAGCGCGCGGTGATGGCTGCGGGTGCGGAAGAACGCCCCATCGTGTTTGGCGGCAATGATGTGCCGGGGGTGATGCTGGCTGGCGCTTTACGCACCTATGCCAATCGCTATGCCGCTGCAGCGGGCAAATCGGTTGTGGTGTTCACCAATAATAATTCGGGTTACTGCACGGCGCGGGACATGAAGGCTCACGGGGTTCATGTCGAAGCTATTGTCGATTCCCGCAAGGAGTCGAATGCCGATGCAGGCGGTATTCGCGTTCTTCGCGGTGGTGCAATTGTCAATGTGACCGGTGGCAAGCGGGTGACCGGTGTCGAGCTTGCCGATCATCGCGGCATTTCCTGTGATGCAGTTGCCATGTCTGGTGGTTGGAGCCCCATTGTCAATCTGATGTGCCATCGGGGTGCCAAACCGAAATGGGATGTGCGCATTGCCGGATTTGTGCCGCCAAATGTTGGCGATGGATTTGTCGCCGCGGGTTCGGCTGCGGGCAAGATGCAGCTTTCGGAATGCCTGGCCGATGGGGCGCGGGCTGGCACTTTGAAAGGCAAGTCGCCCGACATTCCTAAATGCCGGGACGAGGCTTTTGCGGTGACGCCCCTGTGGTGGGTGAAACAATCGACCGGCAAGGCCTTTGTGGATTACCAGAATGATTCGACGGCGAAGGATTTGCCTTTGGCGGCGCAGGAAGGCTACCGCGATATCGAGCTCGCCAAGCGTTATACGACGGCGGGGATGGCGACCGACCAGGGCAAGCTCGGTAATGTGAACGCCATCGCCATTCTGGCGGAAGCCACGGGCCGCACAATGGACCAGGTGGGGACCACGACTTTCCGGCCCTATTATACGCCGGTTTCCTTTGGTGCGATTGCGGGACCCTTCGTCGGGCATCATTTCCAGCCCGTGCGCAAGACACCGCTGCATGACTGGGCGGAGGAACAGGGTGCCGTGTTTGTTGAAACCGGTTTATGGATGCGTTCGTCATGGTTTCCGAGGGAGGGCGAGGATTGGTTGGCCAGCGCCTCGCGCGAAGTCTTGGCAACGCGTGAACGGGTTGGCCTATGTGATGTTTCAACCCTTGGCAAGATTGATGTTCAGGGGCGGGATGCGGCGGAATTTCTGAACCGCTTGTATTGCAATACCTTTTCAACGCTCGATATTGGCAAGGCGCGCTATGGCCTGATGCTGCGTGAAGACGGCATTGTGTTTGACGACGGCACGACTTCGCGGCTCGCGCCCGATCATTTCCTGATGACGACGACCACGGCCAATGCGGCGCGCGTGATGAGCCACATGGAATTCTGCCATCAGGCCCATTGGCCCGATCTTGACGTACAATATGTTTCCGTGACGGAACAATGGGCGCAGATGGCGATTGCAGGGCCGAAAGCACGCGCCACATTGCAGAAGATCGTTGACAAGGTGACGTTGGATGATGCGACCTTGCCTTATCTCGCAGCCAAAGAAATCGGCGTTCTCGGTGGCATGACGGCGCGGCTGTTTCGAATTTCATTCTCTGGTGAACATGCCTATGAGCTTGCGGTGCCTGCGGATTACGGAAACCTGGTGGCACGCGCGTTGATGCAGGCTGGCGAAGAGTTCGGTATTACGCCCTATGGCATTGAAGCACTTTCCATCATGCGCATTGAGAAAGGCCATGTGGCGGGCGGCGAACTCAATGGCACTACCACCGCTGGCGATCTCGGCCTTGGAAAAATGATGTCATCCAAAAAGAATTACATTGGACGCATGATGGCGGCTCGCGAAGGACTCACGGATAGGAGACGCCAATGTGTTGTTGGTATAAGGCCCCGTGATGTGGGTGATAAAATACGCGCTGGCTCCCATCTTCTGAAGAAGGATGACACGCCGTCGATGGCGGCGGATCAAGGGTATATTTCTTCCGTGGCCTGGTCACCTACGCTGAACATGTGGCTGGGGCTGGCCTTGCTTTCAAATGGCCGCGATCGCCATGGCGAAATCGTCAAGATTTTCGATGGCGTCAGGAATATTCACATGTATGGCGTGATCTGCGATCCCATGCATTACGACAGGGAGAACAAGAGGCTCCATGTCTGAAAATTTTCAAAGAGTCTCGCCATTAGGCGACATTGCCATTCAGGGCCGCTTTGGTGCTGATAAAGGTGCGCCGGGAGTTGCGCTTTCGGTGGTTCATCCCGAATCAATCGTCACCGTGATCGCCCGCAAGGGGAAGGCCAAGGCGCTTGCCGATGACTTAAAGAACTGGCGGGGGGCGCGTGTGCAGTGGGCAGGGGCGGAACAGTATTTCGTCCTAGACCAAGCTTTTGATGAGGTGCGCAGGAAACTTGAGGGGCTGGCTTCATGTTCAGACCAAAGCCATGGCCGGGTGATTATCCGGATTGAAGGAACGAAGGTGCGCAAAGTTCTGTGCAAGGGCACGCCGGTTGATCTGCATGAGAGTGAATTTGAAATCGGCAAGAGCGCGCTGACGCAGATGGCCCACGTGGGCGTGCATCTTACGCGCGTAGGGCGAGATTCCTTCGAGCTTTCCGTATTCCGCGGGTTTTCAGAAAGCTTTTGGGAATGGCTGACTGAACAGGCGGAAGAGTTTGGTTATCAGGTGATTTGAAAACCCTCATGCTGAGGTGGCCGCGTAGCGGCCATCGAAGCATTCTCTCACGCAGTGTGCGGCAGTTATCCTTCGAGGCCCGCGCTCTGCGCGTGCACCTCAGGATGAGGAGTGGAGTGAATAGGCCACACAAATAATCCCATCTGAACGCTGTTCTTGCCTAACTCTAACTGTTTGGCCGGGATTGAACTGCCACTCCTCGTCTTTGGGATTGTAGATGTCTGTGTTTGGCAAGATAGTGAATATGTTCTCGCCTTCACTGATTACTTGTACAGGTCTCCAGACATCAACCCCTTCATTGAGTAATTTGACGTGTACGGTTTGCGCCTTCATTGGATGCGTCCTGCTAACTTTGCAATTCTCTTACACGCTTCCTTGATCTGCGCTTCATCAACCGTGAGCGCCACGCGCACGTGACCGGCACCACCCGCACCGAAGCTTTCGCCGGGCATGGTGACGACGTTTCCTTCGGCCAGGAGCCTGCGGGCGAAATCCTCTCCGCTGAGGCCGGTCCTGCGCACGTCGAGCATCATGAACATGCCGCCTTCCGGCAGGTGAACGGAAAGGTTTTTGACCCCCTTCAGGCCAGCGACAAGGGCGCGGGCTCGACGCTCATAGCTTTGCTTCATGGCATCCACTTCGGGGAAATGATTGGCTAGCGCGAAGGCCGTTGCATCCTCCAGGAAGGCTTGCGAACCAAAGAGCATGGTTTCGGTCAAGGGCAGTGTTGCTTTGCAGAACTCTTCCGAAGCGGCCAGCCAGCCGCAGCGGAAGCCCGGCATGGCGTGGGATTTGGAAAGCGAGGACACAACAATGGTGCGTTTCTCCAGGCGGGGGTCGTCAAAGGGCGAGGCGAACACCGTGTTGCCATAGGTCATGGTGGCGTAGACTTCATCGGAGATGATCCACAGGTCATGGCGTTCACAGACATCTCCAATGACCTTGATTTCTTCGCGGGTGAGAACAGCGCCTGTCGGGTTGCTTGGCGTGTTAAGAAGCAGCACACGGGTTTTCGGCGTGATGGCGCGCTCGAGATCGGTGGCCTTCAAATGGAAACCGTGGTCGGGATCGACGGCCACGGGAACGGCAATGCCGCCTGCCGCCGCGATGACGCCTTCGTAAGTTGCGTAATAGGGATCGGCCATCAGCACTTCATCGCCCAGTTCGACGGTTGCCTGCACGGCCACGAACAGGGCGGTCTGCGTGCCGGGCAGGAAGATGAATTGCCGGGTGCTGATGGGGCGGCCGGTGCTTTTTGTGTACTGCGCCGACAGGCTTTCAAGCAGGGGCGTTTCGCCGCGGCTGGCGGCATACTTGTAGCGGCCCGCCCGCATTTGCGTGTTGGCCACGTCCATGATTGCAGTTGGCGGCGGTGCGTCGGGTTCGCCGATGGAGAGGAAGATCAGGTTTTCGCCGGAGGCAGCGCGGCGCTTGCCTTCAATGTGGACGGCCCATTTATCGGAGCCAAGGCCGCTCAGTCTTTGGGTGATGGATGTAAGTTTCATGGGCGCCTTCTAGCCGAGGACTTATGCATCGTCGAGGGATGGACCGACTGTGCCGTAATGGGAGATATGCAAATAGGCCGCCTTTGAAAGTTCTTGAAATTCCTGTGTTGTGACAGCGAGAACCGGGCAGGACTTGCCATAAAGCGTTTCGGCTACGGCGGCACCAATGGCCAGATTGATATCGGGCTGCACCAGAATGATGGCGGCGGGCGCAGTGCCGAGCCGAATGGCTTCGGCGAGGCCTCCGGGGGCACTGCCGGAACCGCGGCTTTCCAGCATCATGAGGACTTTGCCTTTGAGGTTTTGACCGCTTTGCGGGTGGTGAATGTCAATTATGATTCCTGTCCGGGGATCAAAAGCGCCCCAGAAACTCAGGGGTTCATCAAGCAGTAGAACGGGGCCTTGGGCCGTGCCTGCATGGAGTATGGTCATGCGCGTAACCACAAGGCGGGATCGCGCCAGACATGGCCTCGCACGGCGCTCTCAACGCATTCCTTCAGGCTGCCAAAACACACTTCAACCCCAAGCATTCCTGGGGCGTAATAGGCCCATTTCGCGGCGTTGGTCATAACGCGGCCTCTGATGCCCTGAATCCTGGGAGTATAGTAGGTGCAGACATCAACTGGGGTTGTGATGCCTGCGTCCTGCAATGTTTTGAGCCAGTCCTTGGCGATCAGCATTTCACGGATGCCACGGCTGGTGGAAATGTAAGTGGTGGTTTTGACTTTGCGTCCGTCGAGCAATTTCATGAGTTCAGAAAATTCAGTGAGGGAAAAATGCGGTGTTCCCAGAGCCACGCAATCGAGCGGACCATCACCTGCCGTCGAAAGTTCGCGTTGCGCGGTTTTCAGATGGTCAGATGTGATTTCAAATTTCTCGCCGGTTCTGAAAACTGACTCCAGTGCGGGTGCTTCAGGTGTCACACCCACGACATGCAGGAGTTCCACACCGCCCGAGGCAGCACTTGCGGTACATAACGCCTTGAGTTGATCCGTAGTCGCTTCTTTCGGCAGATTGGAAATGACGGGAATGCGGCGGCCAGCCCTGCGGCCTACGAGATAACCCAGGAGATGAAAGAAAATATCCTGGCGGTTCCATTCATCGGGAATGGAGGCGCAGGAGAAATGAATGTCAGCTGTCCGGCCCTCATCAGTGTGAAGGCCTGCAAACGGTGCAAGGCCGGTGATGGCGCAGGCTACGTCGAGATAGTCGCCATATTTATTGGTGCGGGCCCCGATAACTGAGTTGTAGTAGGCCACCGCATTGGATTCCCCCACAGCGATGTGGTCACCGAATTTGGGGCCGCCCTGAAGCTGATAAGGCGCGCAGGTCCAGGTGGGCTTGCAGCCGAGTTGGGCATAGAGCCGCATGAGTTCATGGGCGCCGTGCACCATTTCGGGATCGGAATTTTTGGGGCGAAGGCCGCCATCATCGGGGCTGGCGACGCTAGTGTTTGTCCAGGTTGGAACGGCGAGTTTTGCATCATGTTCCAGGAGGAAGTGCACGAAATCCAGGTGTGATTGGCCGGTGTAAAAACACGCATCGATATGGGCAAAGCTGATAGGTGTGAGGCGGGGGGCTCCCATGATTCTGGCCGCCTGCTCCACCAGCTGCATGGCTAACCGGTGGGCCTCGCCGTCAGGCATTGGCTCCCTCATTGGCGACGCGGGTGAGGGTCACGTAATCGGTTTTGCCCGACCCCAGCAAAGGAATTTCCTTCAGGTGCACGACGATTCTTGGAACCATGAGATCCGAGGCGCCGCGGATTTTCAGGGCTTCGGAAATTACCATGCGTTCTGGCTGCACGAGGGTGGTGAACAGGATGAGTTGCTCGCCCTTCCTCTGATCGGCAATGGCAACAACGGCAAAATTTTCACCGGGGAAGGCTTCCTGGAGTTTTGCCTCAACGGCGGTCAGCGACACCATTTCACCGGCAATTTTCGAGAAGCGCTTGGCGCGGCCCAGAATGGTGACAAAACGATGCTCATCAACTTCCACAATGTCGCCCGTGTCGTACCAGCCCTCGGCCGGAGCCTCGATGACGCCGGGGTTATCGGCGCGCAAGTAGCCCAGCATGACATTGGGGCCCTTCACAAACAGCCTGCCGCCGGAGGCTATGCCTTCGACGGGTTCCAGGCGATAGTCGATGCGGTCCATCAGGCGGCCCACGCTGCCAGACCGGTTGTGCATTGGCGTGTTGATGGCAATGACAGGCGAGCATTCGGTTGCGCCATAGCCTTCAAGAATGCGGTGGCCGAATTTCTCCATCCAGACTTCGCGAGTTTCGGTTTTCACCCGTTCTGCCCCGGCCACAATCAGGCGCAAGCTGAAGAAATCATAGGGATTGGCGGTGCGGGCATAGCCTGCGAGGAACGTATCGGTGCCATAGAGCACGGTGGCATTGGTGTCGTAGCAAAGCTCCGGCACAATCTTGTAATGCAGCGGCGAGGGATAGAAGAAACTGTAAACGCCCGACAGAACCGGAAGCAGGGTTCCGCCCAGCAGGCCAAAGGCATGGAACATGGGCATGGCGTTGAACACAATGTCCTGGGCGCTGAAACCGATGCGGGCTGCGGCCTGAAGCCGGTTTGCATTGAGATTACGGTGCGACAGGACCACACCCTTGGGCACGCCTTCAGAGCCCGAGGTAAAGAGCACGATTGCGGGACTTTCCGGATCCTTGCTGGCTTTTGCCAATCGGAGCGCGAGGCGAGGGAAAAACCTGGCGAATAGGCCATAGAGCTTGTCGCGCTTGCCAATGGCTTCGCGCACGTCTTCGAGATAGATGACGGCGCAACTCTTGGCGAGGATGGCAAGGTCGTTTTCCATTTCCGCCGCCTCGATGAATTTGCGCGAGGTGACGATGGTGGTGACCTGGGCCGCTGTACAGGCCGCTGACATGTTGACGGCACCCGTCGAGAAATTCAGCATGGCTGGCACGCGGCCAAAAGCCTGTAGGCCGAATAGAGTGAGCAATCCGCCAATGGCATTGGGCAGGAGGACGCCCACAAATTTTTGCTTGGGCGTAAGTTTTGCGATCTTGCGGCCGAGAATGAAGCTACCCATGACCACGCGATTGTAGTTGATGGGTTGGCGCTGGATATCTTCGACAATCTTGTGTTTGCCGCCATGGGTGGCGCGGGCATCGAGCAGGGATTCGAACAATGTCTGCTCGGTGTTCGAGGTCGAGAACACCATGTCGGTCATGACATCATAGAGCTTGTCGGCCTGGTATTCGCGCAGGCGCGAGCCACGCAATCCCTCAGGTGCGTCGAATTTCACCGGGGCCAAGAAGGTGATGGTGATTTTTGGAAACCAGCGCTGGCGGAGTTTGCCGCGCATACTGGAGAATTTTGAAAATTGCGCGCCTTCAATGCGTACGGGCAGAACCTTGGCATTAGCCATCTGGGCAATGGCGCCGGGGCCTTCGTAAACTTTCATCAGGGTGCCGGTGACGGTTATGCGGCCTTCCGGAAAAATTACAACACGATTTCCCTTTTTCACCGCCTCGACCAGGGTGCGGATCGACAGGGGATTGCCGGGATCAATTGCAGCGAGATTAAAAAGCGAGAAAGCAGGCTTAACCCACCAGCGCTTTGCCATGTGGAAATTGATGGCAAAGGTGGTACGGTCGGGAAGAAAAGCCGACAGCAGAGGGCCATCCAGGAGCGATGTGTGATTGGCAACGATCACTGCCTTGCGGCCCGCCGCCTTGTAATGCTCGAGGCCTTTTACTTCGACGCGGTAGAGAAGGCGAAACAGCTGCCTGGCAAAATTTGCCGTCGTTTCCTGGGGAAGAATGAGGCAGCTCCAAATGGCTGCCACCGCGTTGGCAAGGCCCAAACACAGGAACAGCCCCCGCGCCGTGATGAATTGCAGCAGGACAACGGAAATTACGGTGGCCGAGATCATGAAGATCGCATTCATGACGTTGTTTGCGGCAATCACGCGCGAACGCTTGGGCGGCGAGGCACGGGTTTGCATGATGGCATTCAGCGGCACCGCGTAGATGCCGCCGAAGAAGGCGGTAAAAAACAGGTCAAAGACAACGCGCCAGCTTGACCAGTGGGCAAAGAAAATGCCCACGCCGTTGAGTTCAGTACCTTGCAGCCTGGCGTTTACCTGGCCCGAAGCAAAATAGAGATCGATCAGGAAAACCGTCATTATGATGGCGGCGATGGGCACATATTTCGCTGAAACTTCGCCTTTCAGCAGGACGTTGGTAAGGAGCGAGCCCAAGCCAATGCCAATGGTAAAGGTGGCAATGAAGGCATTGGCGACATCCTCATTGGCGAGCAATATTTCCTTCGTAAAAACTGGAAACTGAACCAGCAGAACGGTCCCCAGGAACCAGAACCATGAGGCCCCGATTACGGCCCAGAACACGTCATGGCGTTCGCGGGCGTAGCCCAGAAGCTTTCCGGTCTGCCGCACGACGTTCCAGTCGATATCGAGATCAGGCGTGGTCGACGGCGCGGGCGGCATGCGGGTTGCGGCATACCAGGCGATGAGTGAAAGAACGACAAGCGAAGCTGAAAGAATTTGCCGTCCCTCGGGGTCGATCACCAGGAAGCCGCCAAACATTGTGCCGAGCAGAATTGTTACAAAGGTTCCCATTTCAATCATGGCATTACCGGCGATGACTTCTTCCTTTTTCAGATATTGTGGAAGAATTCCGTATTTTACGGGTCCGAAGAACGCCGCGAGGGAACCCGCAATGAACAACACCATGAGATCGAGATAGGGATTGTCCAACCACAGGGCGCCGGCCCCGAAAATCATGGCAGCGATTTCAGCAAGCTTTACGCGCTGGGCAATGAACGCCTTGTCGTACTTGTCGGCGAATTGGCCGGCGATGGCCGAGAAGAGGAAATAGGGCAGGATGAACAGGGCGGTTCCGGCTTGCACGAAAAGAGTGGCGTTCCAGCCATGGTTTACGGCGAGATCAAAGGTGATGAGAATGGTGATGGCGTTGCGCAGGCCATTGTCGTTGAAAGCGCCAATCGCCTGGGCCACGAAGAGCGGCAGGAAGCGCCGGGTCGTGAGGAGGGAAAATTGGCTCGCATCGCTCATGTATTAAATCCCAAATAGAGAATATGTTCTTTTTAAGTTCCCTGCGACTCATTTCCCCAATAAATGGCTGATCAGGCGGAAAGTATCCAGATGATTATTGCTGAGCTGGCTGGCGCCCGCACTCTCCAATTCATTCAATCGTCTTGGATTCGTGCTGAAACCGATGAAATGAACGCCATTTGAGAGGCCTGCCTCCACATCATTGAGATTATCGCCCACGAAAACAATGCGGTCCTTGGGCAGATTGATTGAGGCGATGGCATGGGCCAGAATTTCCCGCTTGTGGCCGCCGCCTTTGGCGCCAAAGGCGTGGGCGGAAACATATGGCCAGAGGTTTACATGTTTCAGACGCAGTTCGGCGGCGCCTAGCAGATTTGCGGTGGCGATGCCGATCTGCGAGTTGCCGTGAAGGTTTTTCAAAAGCTTATGAGCACCGGGGATGGCGATGGTTTCAATGATGCCATTGGACAAATGCAGCTTGAGAATTTCCAGATAGTCGGCGACGACTTCGGTTCGTTCGCGCTCTGGCACGCCGTGGCTTGCCAGGATTTCAGCAATGATATTTTCATCATTGCGAACGGCATAGGAATTCCAGTCGCGCGAGAGGTTTTTCAGGCCATAGCGGTTTTCGAATGACAGGAAGAAGGCATCCTCCTCGGCGCTTGTGAGTTCGAGCAATACGCCATCGACATCAAATATTACCGCTGCATCAGCCATGGACCATGGCGGGCGTCATTTCAATAAGAGTCGGGCCATCGGCGCTGAGTGCCGCTTTGATTGCAACAGTCAGAGCTCTCAATGAGTTTGGTTTTTCGGCGCGACAACCATAGGCTTTTGCGAGCATCTGAAAATCAGGATTACGAAGGGTGACGGCATTGGGCTGGATGCCAAAGTTCACCATGTTGTCATGGATGGCGCCAAGGCTTTCGTTGTTCCAGACAAGGATGATGATGGAAAGCTTGTGTTCGGCAGCGGTGCCCAGTTCATTCATCGTATATTGCAACCCGTAGTCACCGACCATCACGGCGACCGGTGTCTCCGGCCTGCCGAATTTGGCACCAATGCCGGCAGGAAGGCCAAAGCCAAGGGTTCCGAAACCGACGGGGTGGAACCAGGTGTGGGGTTCGTAGACGGGGAATACCTCATTGGCCACATAGGCGATCTGAGTCATGTCGGTGCAGAAGATGGTTTGGCGCGGCAGCGCCTCGCGAATAACCTGCAGCGCTTTCAGGATAATTTGCCGGTTGGCATCGGAGACGACTCTGAAAAGGTCGTCCTTGGCACTTTCGGCGATTTCCAATTTGCCATTGCCTAAGTGGCGGGCGAGCCCAGCGGCGATTGCTTCCAGCGTGGCCCTGGCATCGGCCTGGATGGCGATCTCGGCGGTGTGGGGCCGCGCCAGCGAATCGGCATCGATGTCGATGCGGATCAGATTGCGGTCGATCACCACCTCATCCCAGAAATCCGTTTCGGAAAGCTGTGAGCCCACGCACAGGATGGCGTCAGAGGAGCGGATGAAGCCGGGTGCTGCGGAGAGGCCAAGCTTGTAACCCATGCACAGGCGATGGTCGGCGGGGACCGCACCCTTGCCTGCGGTTGTGGTCAGAATGGGGGCATCGAGCTTTTCGGCAATCATCACGGCCGCCTTGCCGCCATCAAGCGCGCCGCCGCCGAGGATGATGACAGGCCGCTTGGCCTTGTTGAGCTTGGTGACGGCGGCATCGATCTGGTCGGCCTGCGGCAGGGCGCGCCGCGGCAACGGGCGTGCATGCCAGCCATCACCAGCTGGAACTTTCAGCATGTCGAGGGGGATTTCGAGATAAGCGGG
>CAZHCO010000259.1:0-16230 GCA_964530965.1 uncultured Aestuariivirga sp.
CATCATCGACCCAAGAACCAAGAAACTGCGCAGACCACTTCCTTCACCCCAAGGACATGCAAACGCACCACAACAACCAACCGGGAAACTGTAACCCATGTATCCGGTTCAGTCTGTTACCCATCTATCGATTGGACAGCCCATGTCATGCCATGACATGGGATAGATGAGGGCACTTCGTCGATCACACAGAAGTGCCCTCACCTATCCCATTGCTTCGCAATGGGCCCCTTTCCTCTCCCGTTTCACGGGCGAGGACGACGCAACATATTCCACACTTGCACTGAAGCCCCCCCGCCGCTATTGAAGCGGCCAATCCCGGCGCATTGGGGGATCGGCTAACGGTAGGCCCACAGACTCTGACTCTGTTTGTCTAGGTTCGAATCCTAGTCCCCCAGCCAACATCAGCAAGGCTGCACACTTGGCCGGAAAACAAAACAGGCCCGGTCACGAATTGGCTCGCTTTGTAACGAAGAACCGGCAACTGTCCGACGAACCCCTACAGCAGTTCGCGAATGCGCCTGATCGCTTCCAGAATGTTCTCAGCGCTGTTTGCATAGGAGAACCGCAGATAGCCCTCGCCCCAGGCGCCGAAGGACGTTCCGGAAACCGTCGCAATGCCTGCTTCTTCAAGAAACCGGTTCTGGGCCTCCTTGGAAGTCATCCCCGTCCCTTCGATATTGGGGAAAGCATAAAACGCACCTGCCGCATCTGCACAGCGGAAACCTGGCAGGGCGTTCAATTCGCGCACGATAATTTCACGGCGTTTGTCAAATTGGGCGACCATCGCGGAAACCGCATCTTGCGGACCTTGCAGTGCCGCCAGGCCGGCATATTGCGCCGCCGCGTTGACACAGGAATGGTCGTTGATGCACAGCCGCGTGACATGTTCAACCGCCGCGTCTGGCCAGACGGCATACCCAAGCCGCCAGCCAGTCATCGCATAAGTTTTCGACCAGCCATCGAGCATGATCAAACGGTCACGGATTTCGGGATATTGCAGGAGGCTGAGATGCTGCCTGCCTCCATAGAGCATTTGCGAATAGATCTCGTCAGACAAAAGTGCCACATGCGGGTGCTTCAATAGGCCGGCGACGAGCTTGTCGACTTCTTCCTTTGGCGTCACGCCGCCCGTGGGGTTGGCTGGGCTGTTGATTATGATCAGGCGTGTCTTGCCGGTGATTTGGCTCAGAATTGCATCAGCCGAGAAGGCAAATCCGCCCTTTTCCTCCAGTGCGATCGGCACAGGCTTCGCACCTGAATACTTGATCACCGACTCGTAGATGGGAAAGCCCGGATTCGGATACATGATTTCAACGCCCGGCTGGCCAAACATCATGATTGCAAAATACATCGTGGGTTTCCCGCCAGGCACAATCACGACATTGTCCGGATTGACGTCGGCGCCGTGGCGGCGCTTCAGGTCGGCCGCAACCGCCTCGCGCAAGGGCGCAATGCCATTCGCAGGCGTATAGCCATGATGGCCGTCACGCAGCGCCTTGATGCCCGCTTCGACAATATGCCCCGGAGTTTTGAAGTCCGGTTGCCCGATGCCAAGGTTGATAATGTCGCGCCCTTCACTTGCAAGCTTCTGTGCCCGCGTGAGAACTACAAACGCCGACTCTGTGCCAAGTCGTGATAGGCTGTCGGCAAAAATCAAGTCAGACAAAAGTATTCTCCCTGTCAGGATAAAGTTGAATTATTGTTTTAGTCCGCCTGAGCGGGTGACTGCCGCAAGGCATGTGAGTTCAAACATCAGGTTCGCCGCGTTTATGCAGGTGATGCCGGTGGGATCAAGCGACGGGACAACCTCGCAAATATCACCGCCAACCATGTTAATGCCCGTCAAGGTCCGAAGAATCATTTGCGCATCGCGCATGGAAATGCCGCCGGGTTCCGGCACGCCTGTTCCGGGCGCGTCCTTCGGATCAAGGCCGTCAATGTCGATTGTAATATAGGTGGGTGCATCGCCGACAACCCGCTGGATTTCCGCAATCACCGCGGCGCGGCCCATTTCTTCAAATTCATCCATCGAGATCATGCGGATGCCGGCCTTGTAGCCATAGTTGATGTCGTCATCGCCGTAACGCGTGCCGCGCAGGCCGATCTGCAGAATGCGCTTTGGATCAAGCAGCCCCTCTTCGACGGCGCGCCGCACAAATGTTGCGTGGTTGCACTTGGTCCCCATGAACTCGTCAAAGGTATCCGTGTGCGAGTCGATCTGGATCAGTCCAAGCGGGCGCTCCTTGGCGATTGCCCGCAGGATCGGCAGCGGCACCGTGTGGTCGCCGCCAATGGAAATTGGCGCGGCGCCGATGGCGTGGATCCGTTCATAGAAAGTTTGAATGAGCTCAACGCTGCGTTCAACGCTTAAGGGATGCGTCGGCGCATCGCCAACATCACCGATGTTGCAAAGGCGGTAAGGTGCAACCTTGGTCGTTGGATTGACCTGGCGGATCAGCCGCGATGCCTCGCGTACGCCCGAAGGTCCTTGACGGGCGCCCGAACGATAGGTTGCCCCAAGATCAAGCGGTACGCCGACAAGTGCTATGTCGAGTGGCTTGGCAATTTCAGCGCGCGCCGCCCGCATAAAGCTGGCAATTTCTGCATAACGGGGAATCCTGGACGAGTCCGTTGGTTCAAAGGCTTTAGCTGGAGCCATAGTTTCTAAAAATCCCTTTTCTGTTAGTCTAGGTTCTAATCCTGGTCCCGCAGCCATCTCACTTCATCTTCGGCCGCTTCTTCCCCCACTCCGTCGCAGCCTCATAGGCCTGAGATGCGCGCAGCACCGTTCGGTCATCGAACATCTTGCCCACGACATGCAATCCGATCGGCAAGCCTGCCTTAGTGAAGCCGCAAGGCACACTCGCCGCCGGTTGTTGCGTGAGATTGAACGGATAGGAGAACGGCGTCCAGTTCACCCACTTGCCCATGCCGTCATCAACCGGTGAAAGCTTGCCCGCCTCGAACGCCGCGATCGGAAGCGTCGGCGTCACCAGCAGGTCGTAGCGCTCCATGAACAGGCGCATCTGCGTTCCCAGCGCGCCGCGCTGGCGCACTGCATCGAAATAATCTTCCGGCGAGATCGCCATCGACTGCTCGACGACATCGGCCAGGCCCGGGTCAAGCAGCGCCTTCTTGGCCTCCGGCAATTTGCCGAGCAGCGCCCGGGCGCCGCACCACCACAAGATTCTAAAACATGGCCCCGGATCGGCAAAGCCGGGATCAACCTGTTCGATCTCAGCCCCCAGTTCCGCCAAAACCTCCACCGCCTTTTTCACGGCAGCGGCAATTTCCGGATCGACGTCGACATAGCCAAGAGTAGGGCTGAAGGCGATCTTGAGACCCGCAACGCCCTTGCCCAGTTTCTTCATGTAATCGCGCCCCTCATAGGGAAGCGAAGTCCAGTCGCGCGCGTCAGGCTTGGAAATTTCATTCAGCATCAGGGCGGAATCTTCAACCATACGTGTCATGGGCCCCACATGGGCCACCGTGCCGAAGGGCGACAGCGGATAGGCAGGCACCCGGCCGAAAGAAGGCTTGAGGCCATAGATGCCGCTGAAGCCTGCAGGGATTCGGATCGACCCGCCGCCATCGGTGCCGAGCGACAATGGCGCATAGCCCGCAGCCACCCCCGCAGCCGAGCCTCCCGAAGAGCCGCCTGGCGTCTTTGAGAGATCCCAAGGATTGCGCGTGATGCCCGTGAGAGGTGAATCAGTAACACCCTTCCAACCGAATTCGGGCGTGGTGGTCGCCCCCAGAAATACCGCGCCTGCCTCCCGCAGCCGCGCAACTGAGGGGGCATCCTGATCCCAGGGCTGATTACGATCCACGGTTTTTGAGCCCCTCAGCGTGGCCCAGCCCTTGGTCAGCAGCAAATCCTTGATGAGCACCGGAACGCCATCCAGCAGACCGAGCGCCTCGCCCTTGTTCCACCGCGCCTCGCTGGCCTTCGCCTGTTCAAGTGCTGCCTTCTCCTGCACATGGCACATGGCATAGATGGCGGTGTCATGCCGCGCGATCTGCGCCAGGCAATCGCGCGTGGCATCAACCGGCGAAAACTTCTTCCTGGCATAGCCCTTCGAAAGCTTCGCCGCACTCAGCCAGTTCAATTCCTGCATTTCAAACTCCCGTGTCAGATGGAAGATTTGCAGAATTCAATGTAATAGTCACGCGCTCTGCCTCCATGTCTTCTACCGCTTGCGGGAGAGGACAGGGGCCCATTGCGCAGCAATGGGAAAGGTGAGGGGAGCGAGGTGGAAGTGCCCTCATCTCCCCGTTGCGTTCCGCAACGGGTCCCTTCTTCTCCCGCTTCGCAGGCGAAGACGTTAGCACTATCCCGAATAAGGCCCCTGCAACCCAAGCTTTTCCAGCAGCACCGCGTGCTGGTTGCCTGCCTTCACCAGCGCCGCGCCATGGCGCTCAATCAATTCGCGGCGGCGGTCCGGATTGGTTGTTGAAGACAGCGCCCCCCAAATCGCCGCCATTGCTTCCGCCGTCTTGCGCGCCTGCGCCAGCACGCCTGCATCTTCGGTCGCGCGCGCAAGATCAAGCGGCGTCACGGCCCCTACCCCGTTCACCGTGCGTGCGCCCGCATTGGTGTAGCCCTCCGGCAAATCCCCCTTGAGGTTGGTCACCGACTTGAATTGTATGAGGTCAAAAATCTGGTCAACCGCCTGCTTCGCCCCTTCAACCCGTGAAAGATGCTCCGTGTCCGCCGCCGCATGGGGAAGCAATTCCATCTTCCCCTTATGGCGAACTTCCATCTCGCGGTAAGGCACCATGGGCCCCGTGAGCGCCCCCGTCTTGGCATCCTTGAACAGGTCCGCATCGATGCAGGCGTAGCGCACCTTGCCGCTCTGCAACGCCGCTTCCAGCGCCTTCGCACAGACAACTTCGCCGCGGTCATAATTGATTACAACAGCGCCGTCATTCATCACCGAAAGAACTTCGCTGCCAACAACACCCGCATTCACATATTTTCCCGTCGCCGCATTGAGCGCCCCAAGCCCCGTATGCGGGCTGATGAAATCAGCGCCCCGCGCCGCATCCTCTGCCGCTGCTGCGAATTCAAAACCCTCCGATTCAATCCATTCCTGGTGCCGGGGCCGCGCATGAATGGAAACCTTCATGCCAAACGCGCGTGCCAGCTTCGCCACCTCGCGGCCAATATTGCCATAACCAATCACCGCAATCTTTTTGCCTTCAAGCTTTTCTGTCGGAAATTCCTTGAGGTTCCGCGCCGTATCGAAATCTCCGGCCACAACACGCTCATGCAATTCATCGACCGCCAGATCGGGAGCCACTTTCAGCATGGCTTTCAGCGCCATCTGTGCCGTGGCACGGCTGTTGAAGCTCGGCGTGTTCATCAGCACAGCCTCGCCGCCCTCGCCATTGCCGCCACCCCAAATGGCGCACGCCATATTTCCCGTGCCCGCTCCAATGCGAACCCCGCCAAACTTAAACACCGAAGCCTTCGGCAGGAAAGTCGCCGCCGCAATGACGGCATCATACTGGCCGGAGTTCGTAATCGGCAAAAGTTCCGCCTCCGTGCCCAGCTGCGGTTGATAAAAGAAATGCAGCTTCCCCTTGGCAAGCTTCACCTGATCGCCAAGCGGACCGTCATGAAACACCCCGCCCCTCGCTTCGATGTAAGCGCGAACCGCGCTGTGATCCGGCTTACCGTTTTTCCCAATCTTGAGCCCCACAAGATCACACACTAGAATCTTGTAAGCCCGGGTTGGATCATCCATGCGCTGGCGGCCGCCCGCATCATTTGGCGGCGGGAATTTTTCACCTAGGGCAACAAGCTCTTCTTCTAGCACCAGAATTTTTGCGCGCAAATAGGCATAGTGCAAATTATCGAGAAGCGCCGTCACATCTTCCGGCGCGCGAATGCCGCCAATCCACGCGCGGTAATCACCGGGTGTTCCCGGAAACGCATTCACATAACGCGCCACATCAAGTCCGCGCTCACGGGTGCCGTCAGGATGGGTAAGCCCCTCATAGCCCAGTATCTGCTTTGACCGCGCAATAATCCGCGCGTGGATAGCGGCATCGGTGATGTCAGCATCCTTAACCCGAAGCAGTGTGACAGCAGCACCGCGCCTTTCCGGGTCGGCAACACCAAGCTCCAGCATGGGATGGACCGCCACCCACTCATTGATCGCCGCGCGGTTGGCGATGGAACGCCGGTTGAGATCGGAAACCGAACCCAGCCGCCGCTCCGAGCGCAGCAGCCCGAACGTCGTCTCGGCAAAAGCCAGCGTGCTGTAGGTGTTGATCACGCCCCCCAGCATCTTGTCCTGGGCCGGATCATAAATCGGCCCCACATTCACGCTGCGCTCACCCGTGAGCGGGCGCTTCGCATCAAGCGGCGCCACAATCTTTAACTGGCGCGGAATGGCCCATGATGGATTTTTCTGGTTGGCTTCAATCAAGGCAAGCGCCTGTGGCGTGAAGGAGGCGACATAGTAGCCGGAAATGCCGCCAATGGCCTTCTGGAACGGCATGAACAGGCAGCACTCGCTCACCACCCGGCGTACAATCTTCTCGCCCCAGGGCATGGCCCCAAGCATGGAAGTCGCATCAAGCACCGCATGATGCTCGTTTGGATTACGCTCAATCCACTCCAGCAGATTGGTAATGTCCGAAAGCGTATAAGTCGTGGCCCCCGTCGTCTCATGGCCCACGCCCACGAATATCTTGACCCCCATTTTTTCAAGCTGCTCGGCGGAAGGAATGGTTCCTTCCTCGCTGGCAAAATGAATGCGCTTTTCATTGCCGCCCCGCGCATAGCGCTGCAGCTCAATGATCTGCGCGCCCCAGGACTGGCGGAAGAACCCGCCCCCCTTTGCCACTTCCGATTCCGGCTGCGGCGTATCCACAAAAACATGCTGGCTCTCGTCCGTCGCAATCATCATGTGCATCAGGCAAACGGTAAAGCCGCTGTGCCCGCCACCAAGCCCTACCGCCATCTTGTTTGTTTTCGGAAACTCGAAGTAACGGTGGATTTCACGCATCATGTCGGCAAGAAATTTATCCGCCGGGTAGCCCCGGTGCATGCTGCGGGCGATTTCAGCCACGGTGAAAGGCCCGAGATCGCGTCCCTTGTCGTCCAGCTTGCGGTAGTTCTTCTCAAGCCACGCCTCGAATTCAAAACGCAACAGGCGCGAGTCAACTTCGTCTGTAGTGGCGTCCGTAATGGGGCCTACGCCGAAAAACTGGTTGGAAGTGCGTTTCGGCGGACCCGCTTCGGTTGCTTTGAGTGCTGCCAGCCGCTGCTTTTTCAAATCTTCGATCTTCGCCATCAGCACATCTCCAAATTTGTGAGACATTACTATGGTTGATCGTTGGGGCCACGCTCCCCAAATGCGTCATGATTCCGGGAATTTGCGCCGCCTAGAGCAAATCCCGGCAAAAGCCTGCCCCGGACTTGATCCGGGGTTGCGCGACTTCGCCGATAGGATTTGCTCCAACATATTGAATCGACGATCACGTTCATGACTTTTGACGGTTCGGTCAAAAGTCATCGTGATCTAGATATTTTGCCGCGTCTTCGCCAGTTCCGCCTGGCCAGTATTGAATGGCATTTCCTCAATCTCGATCGATTGCGTGACAGTTGCCCCGCCCGTCACATCCACCGAGTCAATTGTCTGGTCAACGCGCACATAGGATTGACTGCCGCGAACCACGGTAACCGTAACCGTCTTGGGTATGGTGGGAACAATAAACAGAACGCTTTGCTGCACGGTTACCTCCACCTCGCCTTCGGGGAATGTTGCAGCGATAAAGGAGCCCGCCCGCATGCGCCCATAGGATTTGTGCGCCATGGAAACAAAAGGATCCTCGCCCCGGAGGCCTAAATCAGTAAGCGGCCGATAGACATAAATTGTGCCGGTGTTTTTAGCGCCTACAATGCCATTGGGTTGATAGCGCGCGCCCTCGGCAGCACAGCCAGCAAGCGGCAGTGCCAACAACTGCAATACTGACCGACGCGTAATCAAGCCACCCATGAACCGCCCACCCCGAATCACCAGCACGATGAGAAGGATATTATAAGGCCATAATGGGGCGGGCAGTGTGGAAAACTATTCGGTGGCCACAAGTTTTCCCGTAAACATCACGGGTCCCGTGGCCTGCCCGGTTGGCGAGCCGCCTTCCGGTTCAAGGCTCACGGCAAATAATGTGTCATTCAAAACCGCCGGATCCATTTTCCCCAATTTGCTTGCGGGAATTCTGAATGAAGCATCAATCACGCCAAGGGATTGCGGTTTGTCGCGTCCGCCGCCAACGGCCCAGAGTTCATAGGATTTTCCAGGTTGTGGCGGAGCCCCCACGGTTCGAACGCTGATGCTGCCATTGGCCAAATCAATCGAGGCTAGAAACGCGGGGCCCGGTCCTTCCGCCTGCAACACTGCCACGTAGCGCTGATCGGTCGATGGCCCCGTTGGCTTGCCCACGAAGATGAAGGCCGCCAGTGACGCCGCAATGGCGCTCGTGCCAACCGTGGCCCAGCGCCAGGCTGATGCCTTGCGCTTCCACGCGACAATTGTTTCTGATCCCGCCGCATCGCCAGCTATGGCTTTCATGACCGCACCTCGAATGCGCGGGGGGGCCTGCACCGGCTCAAGCGCCAATGCCAGCGGAATCAATCGCCGCTCCCATGCCTTGACCATGCTTGCAAATTCAGCGTTACTTGCCATCAGCGATTCCGCTTCTTGCTGTTCCGCAGGGGGAAGCGTGCCAAGGGCAAATTCGGCTGCGAGTTCTTCCATGTCTTCAGGTCTAGCCATCGAGGCATTCCTTTAGAACTGTGAGACTGCGGCGTAACAGGGTCTTGATTGTCGTTTCAGGCCGTTTGTATTGGATTGCCAGTTCTTCCCGCGTCCAGCCCTGATAATAGGCCAGGAGCACCATGTCCTGGCGGTCCTCAGGCAGCAGCGCGAGGCATTTTTTTAACCGGGTCAGGTCCATGGCCAATTCGGCTTCCGGCATCACCGGCACCGAATCGGCAGCCTCCAGCTCCTCTGCCCGTTCCGACATGCGCTCGGCAAAGCGGCGTTTTTGATCAATGGCCTGGTTGCGGGCAATGGCTGCAAGCCAAGCCATGGGCCGGAGTGAGCCCGCTTCATAGGATGAAGCCCTCTGCCAAACCTTGATGAAGGCCTCTTGCAGGGCCTCTTCGGCAAGCTCAGGTTTCTTCAAAACACAGCGGACCACGGCAAAAAGCTTGTTCGATGTCAGGTCATAAAGCCGGCCAAAGGCCAGCCTGTCTCCACCCGCAATCAAAGGTAGAAGTCCGTCAAGTTCTCGCTCTATGGGTTCAGAAAGAGTGCTCATAGTCTCAAATACGGTTCATTTCGCCCAATAGTTGCATACTTTTCCCCGAAGATAAACGCCAGATGAACGGAACATTCAGGTTGGGTTCGAGTTTAGGTGGGTAAGTTGGTTCCAAGATCGAAACACACGAGAGGAAACCACACCATGATCCGCTACACACTCTTTGTACTCACAGTCCTCGGTTCAGCAGCCACTGCAATTGCTGCCATCGCCCCTGCCCATGAAATGATCCCAGCAAATGGGAACGTCACGGTCATCGAAAAGAACCAGGCTTTCCCAGTTTATGGCCCCCTCGTTGTCGAACAATGCGCCGTTGAGAATTGCTCGGACGTCGAAAGCACCGAAACCTGATCGAACTGCCCGGTCAATCCGCCGGGTATCGGAACCGGGGCCTGGGAATGGCAACTTTTATCCCGCCCCTCTCGTAAAGTGGTCAAGACCGCGCCTCGGTTCCAAAAACCCCTCCCCAAGCAGATCCCCTGCAATGTCCTGCTTGCAACTCCGAGGCCCCGGGAAACCGGGGCCTCTTTCTTTGGGCCAAATCTAAACGGGAGATGAACGGCATGTTCAGGCTCCATTCCAAAGCGAACCGGTAGTTTGTTTTTAACGCTGAACACAGTCTCTGGAGGAGACACAAAATGAAGACCGTAATCGCCACCGCAACCCTCACCATCATGTTCCTGTCGGCTGGCGCATTCGCTGGAAATGACACCCGGACAGCCCTGGTGGCCAAATCAGAAATCACCAATGTGACCGTGATCATCAAAAACGGCCAGTGGCCCGTCAAAGGCCAGATCAGTGTCGACGCCTGCTCACTCAGGCGCTGCATGGACGCTTAAACAGTTTCACCCTCACCCTTGAAAAAAGGGCTGAGGGACAGGAGGCGGTGGGGTGGATCAACAGCCCCCTCTCAAGCCGCTTCATTCGCCTCCTGTCCTAATTCACTAACTCTGGAACCTACAAAATGCTCAAAACCACTCTTGCATCTCTTGGAATTCTGCTGCTGGCAACCACAGCCGGGGAAGCTTCCGTGCGGAACTTCTTTTCACCCGTTGTGGAAGGCTCCCGCATTGACTCCTGCCTGAACGGACAGACGGATTGCGGAAAACCAGCTGCCGACGCCTTCTGCGTGAAGGAGGGCTTCACCGAGGCCATCCTGTTCCAGCGCGAAGCCGCAAGCTCCACCCGCCAGTTAGGGTCTGACGCCATGTGCGAAGGCGATACCTGCGTAAGTTTCCGGCGAATCAAGTGCATCGGGCCCGCCGAAACCGCCGAACTGACGCAAAACTGATAACTCAGCGGAAAAGCACCAGTGCCGCGCTTGAATCAGCCGCAATGGATTTCGACTTCCGCCTCGCAATTCACTGGCGCATTGAGCGGCAGCATCATGCCGATAGACGAACGCGCATGCATCCCGATCTCGGGTCCGTAGAGCTCAAGGATAAGGTCGGAATAACCATTGGTCACCCGCGGGGTCTCATTGAATCCCGGCGCAACATTGACCATGGCGAACACCCGCAACCAGGCAGTGACCCGATCAAGGTCCCCGAGTGCGCGTTTAAGGCTTCCGAGATGAGCCAGCGCCACCAATCGCGCTGAGGCATAGCCCTCTTCCAGTGACACATCAGCGCCAACTTTTCCCAAAGGTCCGGCAATCGTACCATCAGCATTCTGGGCAATATGGCCTGATATGAAAGCGCGATTACCGCGCACCCGTACCCAGGCGAAAGGAAATTTCAAGTGGGCCGGAACCTGGAACGGTGCAGGGAGTGCCAATCCCAATTCTAATAATTTTGCTTCAATCCTTGCCATATCAGGGAACCTTTCCATCCAGTTCGTGATAAAGGACGAGACTCTCCTGGGCCGTAGGTTCATTGCGCGAGCCAATGAAGACTGCGGTTTCAACGCCGCGATTGACTGCAACGTGCGGGAGATTGGCTGGAATGAAAAGATAATCACCCGGCTTTACCAAGTCACAATTCTGCAACTCTGGGCCCGTCCACAGCTCCACTTCATTGCCACTCATCATGTAAAAAGCAGTCTCATGATTTTCATGCACATGCGCCTTGGTGCGCTGTCCCGGTCGCAGCGTGACAATACCGAGCCAGAGTGATTCAGAGCCCACTGTTTCAGCGCTTATGCCGGGAAGATATTCGGTTCCCTGCCTGGACACGTAACCCTTGCCGCCCTTGACGACACGTGCCTTGCGCTCAGTGAAAGCATGCGACTGGATATTCATGGCGATCTCCTGCAGCTTGAACGACGCCTGCAGTATCACGCCGGTGATCCGAAAAATCTTGAATCGGCGGCCGAATACTTCCTAAAAGAACCGAATTCCGCTTAAACTTGCACCATGCATCGCCTGTCATTCGGAAATTTCGTTCTCGACCCGCAGCGCGGCACCCTGCAGCGGAATGGAGAACCACTGGCGATTGGCAACAAAGGCCTGGTCCTTCTGAAGGCCTTGCTGAATTCGCGCGGACAGGTTGTCGGCAAGGAAGCGCTGATAGATGCGGCGTGGCCTGACACTGCAGTCGAGGAAAGCAATCTCTCCGTCCAGATTGCCGGACTTCGTAAAATCCTTGGGCCAGCCCCCGATGGCGGCGCATGGATCGCCACGGTTCCGCGCGGTGGCTACCGTTTTGTCGAAGACGGCGGCAGCTCCGGGGATATGGCGCCAAATCAGGCGAGCCTGTCCCTTAACCGCCCATCGATCATGGTCCTGCCGTTGCAGAACGCCAGTGGCGACACGGCACAGGATTATCTTGCCGATGGCATTACCGAAGACATAATCACCGCCCTCACCCGCTTTCGCTGGTTTTCAGTAATTGCCCGCAATGCCAGCCTTGCTGGAAGGACCGCACGGGAGATTGGCGCACATTATCTCCTCGACGGAAGCTTGCGGAAATCCGACCAACATATGCGTATATCAGCACAGCTCAGCGACGTCTCCACCGGAAGCACAATCTGGGCCGAACGCTACGATCTGGAACTCACTGAAGTCTTCGCAATTCAGGACGAAATCGCCGAACGCGTCGCGGGTGCCATCGAACCGGAATTGCTGAAATCGGAAGGCGCTCAGGCGGCAGCGCTCCATACCGGCAATATGACTGCCTGGGACCTGGTGCGGCAGGGCACCTGGCATTTCCACCAGATCGTCAGACCTGGCCATGAACGGGCGCGCGAGCTTTTCCGCAAAGCTTGTGACCTCGATCCCGGATTGCCGGAAGCCCATATCTGGCTTGCCCGCGTCAACGCTGGGATAATCGCCTACGGATGGTCTGATGACCGCGATGCCGATATCCGTGAAGGTGTTGCTGCAGCCTTGACGGCAATTGGTCTCGACGAACGAAATCCCTATGTGCATTACGGGCTGGCCATTGTCAGCACATTCGCCGGTCAACTCGACCAGGCAATTCGCGCTGCTCAAAAAGCTATAGAGGTCGTACCCACGTTTGCCCTCGGCCATTACGTTCTCGGCATGGCCAAGCTGTTTAACAGTGAACCCTTGCCGGCCATCAAGGCTCTCGAATATGGCGTTAAGCTCAGTCCTTATGATCCACACATGTTTGTGTGGTTCAACATGCTGGCAGTGGCGCAGCTCCTTGCTGGCGAACCGGCAAGGGCCCGTGACTCAAGCCTGCGCGCCTTGGATATCCGGCCGGGCTGGCCCCGCACATTCGAAATTCTAGCCTGCTGCCATGCAGCCCTCGGGGACTTGGATGAGGCACGCAAATGGTCCCGGCAGTTTCTTCTCCTGGGCGTTGGGACCGGCGACATTCTGGCCCCGCTACGCCATCGCAATCCACATTTTGCCGATCAGCTGAAGCGCTGGCTCGCACTCGCCGAGACTTCTCAACAGTCATAGAAACCCAATCCGGAATCGCTTGGCTTCCCGCTCTCCATTGTGTAGGAAACCCCAAATCAGGGTTTCCTCAAAACATGCCAAAACGTACAGATATAAAATCCATTCTCATCATTGGGGCTGGCCCTATCATTATTGGCCAGGCTTGCGAATTCGACTATTCCGGCACCCAGGCCTGCAAGGCCCTCAAGGCCGAGGGCTACCGCATCATCCTGATCAACTCCAATCCGGCCACCATCATGACGGACCCGGACCTGGCGGATGCCACTTACATCGAACCCATCACCCCGGAAGTAGTTGCCAAGATCATCGAGAAAGAACGGCCCGACGCCCTGCTGCCCACCATGGGCGGGCAAACCGCGCTCAACACTGCCCTGTCGCTGAACAAGATGGGCATCCTCGAAAAATTCGGCGTGGAGCTCATTGGCGCCAAGGCCGAAGCCATTGACCGTGCCGAGGACCGTGAACTCTTTCGCGAGGCGATGAAAAAAATTGGCCTGGAAACACCCAAGTCCATGTTGGCCAACGCCTCCGAAGCCAAGGATGAAGACAAGGCGTTCTTCGCTGCCGAAATCAATCGTCTGAAATCCGAGGGCGGTGACATCACTGCCTTTGAGCGCAACTGGGCCGACCGCGAATCTGAGCGCCTGAAAAAATACCGCAACCGCGCCATGGTTGAAGCCTTCGAAGCCATGCTTACCATTGGCTTGCCCTGCATCATCCGCCCCTCCTTCACCTTGGGCGGAACCGGCGGCGGCATTGCCTATAACCGCGAGGAGTTTCTCGACATCGTGGAATCGGGCCTCGACGCTTCACCCACCGCCGAAGTGCTGATTGAGGAATCGGTCCTCGGCTGGAAAGAATACGAGATGGAGGTTGTTCGCGACAAGAACGACAACTGCATCATCGTGTGTTCCATCGAGAACGTCGATCCCATGGGCGTGCATACCGGTGATTCCATCACCGTCGCGCCTGCCCTGACGCTGACCGACAAGGAATACCAGATCATGCGCAACGCCTCCATTGCGGTGCTGCGCGAAATCGGCGTTGAAACCGGCGGCTCAAACGTACAGTTCGGCGTGAACCCGGCCGATGGCCGTTTGGTGGTGATCGAAATGAACCCCCGCGTCTCTCGCTCATCGGCGCTTGCTTCGAAAGCTACGGGCTTCCCTATTGCCAAGATCGCTGCCAAGCTCGCCGTAGGTTATACGCTGGATGAATTGGCAAACGACATCACCGGCGGCGCAACGCCCGCCGCCTTTGAGCCCACAATCGATTACGTCGTCACCAAAATCCCGCGCTTTGCCTTTGAAAAATTTCCCGGCTCGCAGGCCATTCTTTCCACCGCCATGAAATCCGTAGGCGAAGTCATGGCCATAGGCCGCACCTTTCAGGAAAGCGTGCAGAAGGCGCTTCGTGGCCTTGAAACCGGTCTCAGCGGCTTTGATGAAATTGAAATCCCGGGCCTTGGCGAAGGCGACAACAAGAATGCAATTCGCGCCGCACTTGGCACACCAACGCCCGATCGCCTGCTCATCATCGCGCAAGCCTTCCGCGAAGGCGCAACTGTTGAACAGATTTTCGCTTCCTGCAGATACGAGCCCTGGTTCCTGCGCCAGATCGAAGAAATCGTGCGCATGGAAAACCGCATCCGTGAAAACGGCCTGCCCAACGACGCAGTGAATTTGCAGAAACTCAAGGCCATGGGCTTTTCCGACATGCGTCTGGCCAAACTTGTGGGCGTCAAGGAAGACAAAATCCGCAAGCATCGCCATAAGCTCAATGTGCGCCCCGTGTTCAAGCGCATTGATACCTGTGCGGCGGAATTTGCGTCGCCCACCGCCTACATGTATTCAACCTATGAAACGGGCTTCATCGGTCACAGTGGAAACGAAGCGCAACCCTCCGACAAACAGAAAGTGATCATCCTTGGCGGCGGGCCCAATCGTATCGGCCAGGGCATTGAATTTGACTATTGCTGCTGCCACGCCTGCTTCGCGCTCCATGATGCGGGCTATGAATCCATCATGGTGAATTGTAATCCCGAAACCGTATCGACAGACTACGATACATCGGATCGCCTCTATTTCGAGTCGCTGACAATTGAAGACGTACTCGAAATTATCCACATCGAACAATCCAACGGAACTCTGAAAGGCGTTATCGTCCAGTTCGGCGGACAAACCCCGCTGAAGCTCGCCGCCAAACTGGAAGAACTCGGCGTACCCATTCTCGGCACCACGCCCGATGCCATCGATCTGGCAGAAGACCGTGACCGTTTTTCCAAGCTTCTGAAAAAATTGAAACTACGCCAGCCCGAAAACGGCATCGCGCGCTCCGCTGCTGAAGCGAAAAAGATTGCCAAGAAAATCGGCTTCCCCGTGGTCATCCGCCCCTCCTATGTGCTGGGTGGCCGGGCCATGGAAATCGTCCGCAGCGATGAACACCTCCAGCGCTACATCACCGAGGCTGTTGTCGTTTCCGGTGATAGTCCCGTGCTCATCGACAGCTATCTCTCAGACGCCGTCGAGGTCGATGTCGATGCAATCTGCGACGGCAAGGATGTATTCATTGCCGGGGTCATGGAGCACATCGAGGAAGCGGGCATTCATTCCGGCGACAGCGCCTGTTCGCTCCCGCCCTATTCCCTGAAAGCCCCCATCATCGCCGAGATGGAAGCCCAGACCAAAAAGATGGCGCTCGCCCTCAATGTCGTGGGCCTGATGAACGTGCAGTTCGCCATCAAGGATGGCCTCGTCTACGTCCTCGAAGTAAACCCCCGCGCCTCGCGCACCGTGCCCTTCGTGGCCAAGGTGATCGGCATTCCCGTCGCCAAGATCGCCGCCCGCGTGATGGCTGGTGAAAGCCTCGCAAGCTTCAAGCTGGTTTCGAAGAAGCTCTCCCATGTCGCTGTAAAGGAAGCTGTTTTCCCCTTCAGCCGCTTCCCCGGCGTGGATGTTCTCTTGGGCCCCGAAATGCGCTCGACCGGCGAAGTCATGGGCCTCGACCGGACCTACGACATG
>CAZHCO010000260.1:0-1995 GCA_964530965.1 uncultured Aestuariivirga sp.
TCGCTCTAGCTGTTGCCCCAATTTTAGGCAAGCGAAGCGGGCACTTGCAGGTGTTTAGCAGGATCGCTATGCAGCGCCATCATGGCTAAGCTCAAAGTTCTTATTATTCCCGTTACGCCGTTTCAACAGAATTGTTCCCTGGTTTTTGACGAGGGAACCAAGCGGGGTGCCATTGTTGATCCCGGTGGCGATGTGCCAAATATTCTCAAGGCAATTGAGCAATCGAATGTGAAGATTGAGAAAATCCTGCTGACCCATGGCCATATTGACCATGCGGGAGGAGCGGCGGAACTTCGCGATGCCCTTGGTGTTCAGATTGAAGGTCCGCAAGTGGATGATTTGTTTCTGCTCAATGACCTGCCGAAGAGCGGCGCCAAATATGGCATGGTGGATTCACGCAGCGTGGTACCGGACCGCTGGCTGAAAGACGGTGACGAAGTCACGGTTGCGGGTTTGAAGTTTTCAATTCTGCATGTGCCGGGACATTCGCCGGGATCAGTGGTTTTCTTCAATGACGAAAACCGTTTTGCGCTGATGGGCGACGTTTTGTTTCAAGGTTCGGTGGGGCGAACCGATTTTGCCTATGGAAGCCATGAGACGCTGATGAAATCCATCAAGGAAAAAGTGTTGTCGCTTGGCGATGACGTGGGGTTCCTGCCGGGGCACGGTCCCGCCAGCCAGATTGGTGTTGAGCGCAAGACTAATCCGTTTATTCAGGGGCTCTAATACCAGACCGTCATTGATTGAATCAAACACCATAGATGTCTTGAATTTCAGGTTAAGTTCGAATGCGAGGCTCAGAAATTAGACGGGTATTTTTCCGGAGGGAGTACAAAAATATTCTGATTTGCTTCGAAAGGTTAGGTCCTATCTGCGGAAAAGAAGTTAATTGTTGCTGGCACGCTTATGCCCTTTTCGGTTTCAAATTTCGAGAACCCTTCCGCGACAGCGGTTGCAATGGCTGCAGCGTCAGCTTTGGTTCCTGAAAATTCCTTGATGATCCGCGCCGCCGGACCTACTCTCGTCACCGTTTCGGTGGCTTTTCTCGCGGTTACTGGCGGAGTCAGGGGGATTATTTCCGTCTCCCCGCGAACGCCCTTGAGCCAATTGGCGACGGGGTTCAAACAGATTCGTAAGTTTGCCAGCTCCCATCCAAATGACAATCACCAGCAGGTCGGCAACATAACCATCGACAGCATAGTGCCAACCAAGATGCACTGAACCCAAAAAAATTATGGCGGCAAATATCCATGCTGCCCAGCATGCATAGCGATTGATCTGCGAGAGGAATATTCCGTTTAGAACAGCGATAGCGACGTGCATCGAGGGCAGTGCCGAAATGCCTTCGCCAAACACCATTCCACCGCGCTCAAATGCATTGAGTAATCTCTCCTGCGTATCCAGCGCCCAGAGCGGGTAAATTTCTCTTACATGCGCCATATATGCAAAAAGATCCGCATAGGGATTGCTGGCATAAAATGCCGAGTAGTAGCAAGGGCACACCGACGACAGCAGCGTTGCACTCAAACCTCCGATAAGACTCCAGCATAAGATGAATGCAACCAGATATTGTGACCGTAGCCGTTCGTTCGCCAGCACAAAAATAGTGAGGGACAGGACAATAAATATTACCAAAAACCAGAGAGTATAGACAAAGTCGATCGCCGCTGTCGCGAGCGGAAAACCGAAAATCAGATGCAGCAAACGCCACGGGTCGGTGCCATGAATCATCCGGTCAAGGACCAGGGCATAAGGATCAGCGTAGAACGGGACGATTTGGCTGATGGCTCTCTTGTAGCTCAAAAAACCGAAAACATAATGGGAAAGCAGAGAGATATCGGCAAACCACGCACAAAACGTTCCGTAATCTTCCAGTCATAAACAAGTTTGGTGAAAATAAATGGCCATGGCCTGTCAGGCCGGTTCCATACCAGGGTGACAAAGCAGGCGACACATAGGGCGAAAAGCGCTGACGAAGTTGCAAGAATGAACATG
>CAZHCO010000261.1:0-12776 GCA_964530965.1 uncultured Aestuariivirga sp.
GCCGCTTGCGGCGGCGGCCCTGGGCCTTGTCATTGGGGGGGCGCTGGCAAATGCCCTGGACCGCTATATCCGCGGGGCCGTTGCCGATTTCTTCCTGCTCCACTGGCAAAACTGGAACTGGTACGTCTTTAACCTTGCTGATATTGCCATTGTTGTCGGGGTCGGCCTTTTGCTCTATGAATCCCTCCTTGAGCGCGGACCCAAAGGTCTTGGAAATGCCTGATTCCAGTAGCAGACCGCGCCAGATAAAAGACAGGTGGGAGTAACGGGCATGAAAACAGTCTGGACCTTTTCCGGCATACTGGCCCTGGGTTTTGTCTTGGGCGGTTGCTCGTCAAGCGGCCTGCTGAACAGCATGGGGCTTGGAAATTCTCCCGCACCGCAGCAAACCCCCGCAGTCCGGACCGGCAACAATCTGGCCCTGCCGCCGGATCTGCAATTGCGCCCGCCCGGTGCCGTTACAGAAGATTACCAGCCGAACCAGCCACCAGTGGCGCCCGTAGAATCTGCCTCCCTTGATGAAGGTTTGTACTCCACACCGCCTGTTGCTGCGGCCCCCGTGAAACGGGACATCTATGCCGAATATGCCATCTCGAAGCTTAAGCCCGATGGCACTGCGAAAACCCCTGATGAACTGAAAGCCGAATTGAAGGTGGCCATTCTCAAACGGAAGCAACAGCAAAACCCTGGTTATGGCACCATCCGCAACATTGGCGCCATATTCAGTGACGGCTAATCTAATATTACAAAAATCTCATTGGACGGGTAACACGTTCTCCTGCATCCTCTGATTCCGTAATAGCCCCAGGAACACCCATCCATGCGCGCTGCCACTATCGCCGCCCTCTGTCTTGCCTTGCTTTTCGCCATTGTCCTGCCCGCCCGCGCCTTAAATGTTGAGGTCTCCAGTTTCAGGCTCGCCAACGGCATGGAAGTAGTCGTCATTCCCAATAACCGCGCGCCCGTCGTCACCCATATGGTGTGGTACCGCGTTGGCTCGGCCGATGAGGTCTCGGGCAAATCGGGTCTTGCGCACTTTCTTGAGCATTTGATGTTCAAGGGCACAGCCACGCGCGCACCGGGCGAGTTTGATCGCCTCATTGACATCAATGGAGGCGAGGGCAACGCTTTTACAACGCGCGATTACACGGCGTATTTTCAGCGCATCGCCAGCGATAGGCTTGAGCTGATGATGGAGCTTGAAGCCGACCGGATGCAGAATCTGGTTCTTACCGATGAAAATGTCCTGCCTGAACTTGATGTGGTGCGCGAAGAGCGCCGCGAACGCACTGACAATGATCCGTCAGCGCTTCTGGGCGAGCAAATTGATGCGGCCATGTACACGGCCCACCCCTATGGCAAACCGATAATCGGCTGGATGTCCGAGGTGGCAAAGCTCACCAAGGAAGACGCGCTCGCCTTCTATCGCGCCCGCTATACCCCAGCCAACGCGGTTCTGGTCGTGGCGGGTGATGCAACCCCTGAGCAGGTCAAGGAACTTGCAGAGAAATATTATGGCGTTCTGAAGAACACCTTTACGCCTTCAGCGCGGCAGCGCACGCAGGAGCCAGAACCTATTGCCGCGCGGCGCGTGACGTTGGTTGACGCAAGGGCCGCAACGCCCGTCGTGCAACGGAGCTACCTCGCTCCTTCCTATGCGGCCGCTTCCGGCCGCGAAGCCATGGCGCTGGATTTGCTGGCTGATATCCTGGGCACTGGCACGCAAAGCAGGATATACAAAGGTCTCGTGGTCGAACAGAAAATCGCCGCCATGGGAGGCGCCTGGTACACCGGTGATCAATTGGATAGTGGCACCTTTGGCGTCTATGGCGCTCCAAATTCAGGCATCGATCTGGGCAAGGTGGAGGCAGCTATTGATGCTATTCTTGCCGATGTTCTGAAAAATGGTGTGACGCAGAAAGAGCTGGACCGGGTGCGCGATCAGGCCATTGCCGAACGGGTTTATACCCTTGATAACCAGGCGGCGCTGGCGCGCATGGCGGGCGTGGCGCTCACCACGGGGCTTTCGGCGCGCAGTATTTTTGACCGTGACGTCGAAATGGAAAAAGTGACCCTCGATGACATCAAACTGGCAGCCGCAAAAATCATCGTACTGAAGCGTTCCGTCACCGGAATTCTGTTGCCCGAAACTCAAACCCTAAACTGATGCAAGGCTACCCCATGCGCGCTTCACGGCTCAGGATCGTTTTCAGTTTTTTTATTCTGGTACTTTGGTTCAATTCCGCCAATGCCATTGAAATCAGGGAAGTCACAAGTCCCGGCGGCATCAAGGCCTGGCTGGTGGAAAACAAATCCATCCCCCTCATCGCCATGCAGTTTTCCTTTGAGGGCGGTTCAACCTCAGACCCCGCGGGAAAGGAAGGTACCGCAAACTTCATAACCGGCATGATGGATGAAGGGGCAGGCGATCTCGATAGCGCCGCTTTTCAGGCCCGGCGCGATGAGCTCGCTGTCCGGATCAGCTTCGATAGCGGCATGGATCAATTTGAAGGCTCATTGCAAACCCTGTCCAAAAACCGGGTAGAGGCCTTTACGCTTCTCAAGAAAGTGCTCACCGCACCGCATTTTGAAAAAGAAGCCATGGAGCGGATGCGGCAACAGTTTCTTTTGGCGGCGCAAAATGACGAGCAGGACCCGGAAAAAATAGCATCGCGGGCTTGGATGAAACTGGCCTTTGGCGACCAGCTTTACGCCCGCCAGTCCAATGGCACGCCGAAGTCAATTGCCACCATCACGCCCGATGATTTGCGCGCCATGCACAAGCTTCTGTTCAGCCGCAAGGGCCTGAAGGTTGCGGTGGTGGGTGACATTGACGCCGCAACCCTTGCCACTTCACTCGATGAAATATTTGGCGGCCTTCCCGATACCGAGCCACCCCAGCCCGTATCCACCGTAACCGTAGCCAAGGGCCCGGTTGTAAAGGTCATAGACTTCGACATTTCCCAAAGCATTCTGATCTTTGGCCATGAGGGCATTCTGCGCAACGATCCGGATTTCATTCCGGCCTTTGTCATGAACCAGATATTGGGCGGTGGTGGCTATGCCTCGCGCCTCACCAGCGAAGTGCGCGAAAAGCGCGGGCTCACCTATGGTGTCGGCTTTGGCCTATCACCCATGGACCATGCGGGGCTCTATGTGGGCTCGCTTAACACCCGCAACGAAAAGGCGGGCGAGGCCCTTGCCGTTGTGAAGGAAACAATGAAGAAAATGACCCGTGAGGGGCCGACCCAAGCCGAGCTTGATGACGTCAAAACCTTCCTCACCGGCTCCTATGCCTTGCGTTTTGATACCAACGACAAAATTGCCGGACAGCTCCTCGGCCTGCAGCAGGAGGAGCTGGGAATTGACTACATCAACAAACGCAACGGCTGGGTTGAAGCCGTGACTCTTGACCAGGTGAAAGCCCAGGCCAGGCGCCTGGTCGACAGTGAAAGGTTGATCGTGACCGTTGTTGGCAAGCCTGAAGGCCTGAAATCCGCAGGCACCGGCGGATAGCTGCCTTTTTCGTTAAGGCTGGGCTAGATTGCACCCATGCGAATCCACCGGCTTTCGGAAGGCACCATCAACCGCATTGCGGCAGGCGAAGTCATTGAGCGCCCGGCTAGCGTGGTGAAAGAGCTTGTGGAAAATGCCCTTGATGCCGGGGCCACGCAAATTGACGTAGCCTTTCGTGGCGGCGGCAGGGCCTTCATCCGCGTGACTGACAATGGCTCCGGCATGGCACCTGATGATTTGACGCTCTCCATCGAACGCCACGCTACATCCAAACTCCGCGATGACAATCTCGTTGATATCAGAACCCTGGGCTTCCGGGGCGAAGCGCTGCCTTCCATTGCCTCCGTCAGCCGCATGAGCCTGTCTTCCCGTCTGGAAGGAGCGGGCACGGCAAATATCCTGCGCATCGAAAGCGGCCAGCGGCAGGATTTGAAACCAGCGTCTCTCGCGCAAGGAACTGAAATTGAAGTCCGCGATCTGTTCTATGCTACGCCCGCGCGCCTGAAATTCCTGAAAACCGACCGCACTGAAACAGCAGAGGCAGCCGATGTGGTGCGAAGGCTTGCCTTGGCGCATCCCGCCACGGGTTTCACTTTTGTCACCGAAGAACGCCGCATGATTGATGCGCCCGCAAATGAAACCCGCGAAGCCCGTGTCGCCCGCATCATGGGAAGCGAATTCAAGGAGAACGCTGTTGCCTTCGCTGGCGAGCGTGAGAACGTGGCTGTGCAGGGCTTCGCCGGCCTCCCCACCTACAGCAGGGCGCAGGGCAACATGCAGTTTGCCTTTGTGAATGGCAGGCCCGTGCGTGACAAGCTGATCGCCGGAGCCATTCGCGGAGCCTATGCCGATTTGATGTCACGATCGCGCTTTCCCGCCCTTGTGTTGTTTCTTACCTGCCCACCTGACCGAGTTGACGTGAATGTGCATCCCGCCAAATCAGAAGTGCGTTTCAGGGATAGCGCCTTCGTGCGCGGGCTCATTGTATCAACCATCCGCGCCGCACTCGCTTCCAAGGGCATGACCTCCAATACCGACATGGGCCGCGCCACGGTTTCTAATTTCAGGCCCATGACTGCACCCACCTATGGCGGCTTTGCTGAACGTCAGGCCGCCTTTGAAATGGACATGCCGCTCGCCGCTCCCGTGGCCGAAGCCCCGTTCACGGAAGATTTTCCACTTGGAGCAGCCCGCGCACAGTTTCACGATAACTATATCGTGGCCCAGACCAAATCCGGCATCGTGCTGGTCGACCAGCATGCGGCCCATGAACGTCTGGTCTATGAACGCCTGAAGCGGGAGCGGGCGGGCGAAGGGATAGCGACCCAGCCCTTGCTGGTGCCGCAAGTTGTCGAGCTTGATCCCAGCGATGTCGAACGATTGAGCGGCGCTGCGGAGTTACTGGCGCAGTCTGGCCTCGTGCTCGAAGCCTTCGGTGATGGTGCCGTGCTGCTCCGTGAAATTCCAACGGCCCTCGGCAGCGCCGATGTTGCAGGCATTGTCAAAGATATCGCCGACGAACTCTCGGAAATCGGCGAAACCACGGCAGTCGATGAACGCATCAATCATGTTCTTGCCACCATGGCGTGTCACAATTCCGTGCGCTCCGGCCGCAAGCTCAAGCCCGACGAAATGAACGCGCTGCTCCGCGAGATGGAAGCCACGCCAAATTCCGGCCAGTGCAATCATGGGAGGCCCACTTTTGTGGAGTTGAAATTGGCTGATATCGAAAGGCTGTTTGGGCGGCGTTAGTTTTCCCTCCCCCCAGCGGGAATCGCTGAGGTGTACCTTAACCCTCTTCCTGAGGTGCTCGCGAAGCGAGCCTCGAAGGATGGCCACGCGCTCGAACCCCGTTCCTTTTCGCGAGCCAAGGCAAAGCATCATAGTCGCCGCGTATCAGCGCCTCTTTTTTGTCTCGACGCCATCCCTTAATTCGTCGCTCTGCCGCTACGGCATCGGTAATTTGATCGAAATGCTCGGCCCAAACCAATTCAACTGGCCTGCGATCTCTTGTCCACGCGGTTGTGTAGAGCCCCTCTTGGTGTTCCCACACGCGGGCTTCAATTTCTTCATATCGCGATGAGCCGACATAGTAAGCTGCATCGGCACATTTTAGGATATAGACCCAACAACCTGGCATATGCGCTTGTCCCTCTAACCCTTCGAGGCTCGCTACGCTCGCACCTCAGGGTGAGGATGTAGGAGATGGGCCACAGTTGCAATATGCAGTAGTCGAAACGGAAAAAACTATTTGGCAGACGCTGAACCGAAACGATAAAACCTTACCTTCGTTTCACCATAGCTACGCTCATCAATGAGTGTCAGACCGATCACATCAGGAACTTCCGCTTTCTCAATTTCTTCCAGGACGACAATGCCGCCCGCATTTATCCAATCGCCCTGCACAAGCGAGATGAGTGCTTTTTCACCAATACCCTTTCCATAGGGCGGGTCGGCGAAGATCAGATCAAATTTTGGCAACGGTGCGCAGGGGCCGAGATCAGTCGCATCCCGCCGCCAGATCTTGCATTGGCCGATCACACCGAGCTTGTCCACATTGGTGCGCACCAGCCCGCGTGCTTCCGTGCTCTCATCAACAAATTGGCAGTGGCGTGCACCCCGCGACAGGGCCTCAAAACCTAAAGCCCCGGTTCCCGCAAACAGGTCAAGCACGCGTGCGCCGTCCAACTCGAAACCGGAAATACCATGGGCCAGGATGTTGAACACGGCTTCGCGCACCCGGTCTGATGTTGGCCGTGTCGATTGATCCGCCGGTGTTGTGAGATGGAGCCCCTTAAACTTTCCGCCGACGATCCGCATCATTCTTTCCGAATTTCCCGCCCAATTGTTCTTGCCAGAATTTCTTCGGCACTTCCTCAATGCCACCACGCTTCAATTCGCCGAGCTGGAAGGGACCGAAGCTCGTGCGGATCAGGCGGTTCACCTGCAGGCCGAGGAATTCGCAGATTTTCTTCACCTCGCGGTTTTTGCCTTCGCGGATGGCCACGGTCATCCATAAATTGTCGCCCTGGGAAGTCTCGACCTTGGCTTCAACGGGACCGTAGCGCACGCCTTCAATTTCAACACCTTGAGTGAGTCTGGCCAGCCCCGTATCATCCATCTTGCCATAGGCGCGAACCCTGTAACGCCTGATCCATCCTGATGAGGGAAGTTCCAGAAGCCGCTCAATCTCGCCATCATTGGTGAGGAGCAGCAGGCCTTCGGTATTGATATCGAGCCTGCCGATCGAAACCACGCGCGGCAGTTGCTGTTGCAATTTATCGAACACCGATGGGCGGCCTTGCGGGTCCTTGTGGCTCACCACCAGCCCGTCGGGCTTGTGATAGCGCCAGAGCTTGGACTCTTCTTTTTGCGGAAGCGGCTTGCCGTTAATGCGAATCTGGTCGGCATCAGTTACATTTATGGCGGCGGTCTTGAGGATTTTATGGTTGAGTGTCACATGGCCGTCAAGGATCAACTGCTCGGCCTCGCGCCTGGAACATACGCCAGCCCGCGCAATGACCTTGGCAATCCGCTCTCCTTCAAACTCGCTCATCTTGACCTCGGCTTTACTTTAGGGCTGATGTCGCACGATGACGCACAAACTACCAGGGCCCATGTTGCGGGCCTTCACCGAAGCTGAAATGGCAGCCGAAAGGGGCGAAGTCCCCGTCGGGGCGGTCATCGTCGACAAATTGGGTAATATTTTGGCCATGGCCGGAAATAGAACCCTCGGCGATCATGACCCCACAGCCCATGCGGAGATGATTGCCATCCGGGAAGCCGCTTCCAAATTGGGTTCTGAACGCCTTGTCGATTGTGATCTATATGTCACCCTTGAACCCTGCGCCATGTGTGCGGCGGCAATTTCATTTGCTCGCATCAGGCGGCTCTATTTCGCGGCGTCCGATGAAAAGATGGGCGCAGTCGAACATGGCCCGGTTTTCTTCACCCATCCCACCTGTCACCACAAGCCGGAAATCTATGGCGGCATCGGCGGGCAACGCGCCGAATTGTTGCTCAAGGATTTCTTCAAGAGAAAGCGTTAAGTAATTCTATTGAGCCGCAATTCTAGCCCGCGCTTGAGCTTGTCTTTGCTCAGGCTTGCCGCTTCAAAAATCTCGCGCGGTTTGAAAAAATCGCCTGTGCCAAAGAGCTCAACCTCCGGCCTGATATAGATGTCAGGTGGTGACGCGGCGCGGCGCAGCTCAGCCAACTGGTTGAACATGATGAGCATGGAGCCAACCGCCAACTCCATGTTTGAGGGATGCTTGCGCGCCAGGGCCTTGGGTTTCCCGGTGACATCAATGGCAACCACAATATCCATGCCTTCGCGCGCGTGATTGAAGGGCACCGGATTGGTGACGCCGCCATCAACGTGAATGTGGCCTTCAATGCTCGGGCCTATGATTAGGCCAGGAATGGCGATGGACGCGGCTATGGCCTGCACCATGTTGCCCCGCGAAAGCACCCGCTCCTCCATGCGCTCAAAATCCGTAGTGATGATGCGTAAGGGAATTGCCGTGTCTTCAATGTTTTGTGGCAGGGAATCGGGCAGCGCCAGGTCCACCAGTTTCTCGCCGTGAAGATGCAGCGACAGCAAGCCCTGCAGGGAAAAAATGTCGCCAATCTTTGACCCGCGCGTACCGAATACATAACGTGCCGCGCCCATGCGGTTGCTGAGGATTTTCTCTGCTTGGACGCGCATGTCCTTGGCACTCATGCCGCAGGCATAGGCAGCCCCCACGAGGGCACCCATGCTGCATCCGGCGATGATTGAGGGCCTCAGCCCCAATTCGTCAAAAACTTCGAGCATGGGAATATGGGCGAGGCCCCGCGCCCCGCCGCCGCCCAAAGCCAAACCAATTTTGGGATCGCTCATGCTATGGCCTGCCAGCCGATATCCTTTCGGCAAAAACCCTCCGGCCAGTCAATTTTGCCAACTGCTGCATAGGCCCTTATTTGTGCATCTCTCACGGTTTTGCCAAGGGCCGTGACATTCAGCACCCGGCCGCCATTGGCCACAAGTTTTCCGTTTCTCAATGCCGTACCCGCGTGGAAGACTTCAACATCTTCACCAAAGTTCTGGTCCAGGCCTTTGATTTCAGTGCCCTTTGCGTAATCGCGGGGATAGCCCTTGGCTGCCATCACGACTGTAAGCGCAAATTCATTGCGCCAGCGCACCGAAACCTTGTCGAGCGTTCCATCAACCGTGGCCAGCAGCAATGTCAGCAGATCATCGCGCAGGCGCAGCATAAGAACTTGCGTTTCGGGATCGCCGAAACGGGCATTGTATTCGATGAGCTTGGGACCGTCTTTCGTGAGAATGAGTCCGGCATAAAGGACGCCCACATAAGGGTGGCCCATGTCGGCAAGCGCCTTCACCGTAGGCGTCACAATTTTTCCCAGGGCCTCAATACACAGCGCATCCGTCATGCACTGGGCAGGGGAATAGGCCCCCATGCCGCCGGTGTTCGGACCCGTATCGCCGTCACCGACACGCTTGTGGTCCTGCGCTGTGGCCAGCGGCAGGGTGTGCACGCCATCGGACAATACAAAGAAACTAGCCTCTTCGCCTTCCAGAAATTCTTCGATGACGCATTCAGCCCCGCCGAAACGGCCGGAGAAAATATCCTGCAATGCAGCCTCGGCTTCCGCGAGAGTCATGGCAACTGTCACTCCTTTACCCGCCGCCAACCCATCGGCCTTGATCACGATGGGAGCGCCTTGTGAGGCGAGATAGGCCATAGCCTTCTCCAAATCCGTGAAGCGCCCGTAGGCTGCGGTTGGAATGTTATAGTTGGCGCAGATGTCCTTGGTGAAACCCTTGGAGCCTTCTAATTGGGCAGCAAATTTGGAAGGCCCAAAGGCCTTGATGCCCGCTGCGTTCAGATCGTCAACCAATCCGGCAACCAGTGGCGCTTCTGGCCCGACGACAACAAAATTGATTGCGCTTGCCTTGCAGAATTCTATCACTGCCCCGTGGTTTGTAATGTCGATTGTGGCCAGTTCCGCCACTTGGGCAATGCCTGGATTTCCCGGTGCGCAATAGAGTTTCTCAAGAAGCGGGCTGGCCGAAATGGCCCAGGCCAGCGCATGTTCACGGCCTCCGGAACCTATCAATAGGACATTCATTTCCATTCGATCCTTGCCTTTCCCCGCCTTCTCGCATTTGATAGGCGGGAATCAAAGCGAAACTGGCGAAATGTCCACCGATTGGCCCTATGACCCCGAAACCGGCGAAATTGTAGATCAGCCGAAGCCCAACATTGCCGAATATTCGGTCACCGAGATTTCCCACGCGCTGAAGAAGACGCTTGAGGAAACCTTCGGCCATGTCCGGGTGCGGGGCGAGATATCAGGATACCGTGGCCCCCATTCCTCCGGCCATTGCTATTTTTCGATCAAGGACGAGGGCGCCAAACTTGACGCCGTGATCTGGCGGGGCAATTTTTCGAAGCTGCGCGCCAAAATGCAGGAAGGGCTGGAAGTCGTCGCCACCGGCAAGATCACCTCCTATCCCGGCAAATCCAACTACCAAATCGTCATTGAAAATATTGAGCCCGCCGGCGTTGGCGCGCTCATGGCCTTGCTGGAAGAGCGCAAGCGCAAGCTGGCCGCCGAAGGCCTGTTTGATGCCAGCCGCAAGAAGGCGCTGCCCTACCTTCCCAAGCTGATAGGCGTGGTCACCTCGCCAACCGGAGCCGTCATCCGCGATATTTTGCACCGGCTCAGTGACCGTTTCCCCCGACATGTCCTCGTCTGGCCCGTGCGTGTGCAAGGCGAAACCTCGGCGGCGGAAGTGGCCGCCGCAATTCGCGGCTTCAACGCTATGGCAAATCCGCCCGACCTGCTCATCGTGGCGCGTGGTGGCGGCTCGCTTGAAGACCTCTGGGGCTTCAACGAAGAAATTGTCGTGCGCGCCGTTGCCGAAAGCAAAATCCCCGTGATTTCCGCCGTGGGCCATGAAACCGATACAACCCTGATCGATCTTGTTTCCGATCACCGGGCGCCAACACCCACCGCTGCGGCGGAGAGGGCCGTTCCCGTGCGCGCCGATCTCCTGGCTGAGCTCGCTTCACTCAATGCCCGGCAATCCCGCAGTGTTGCTCGCTACTTCGATGAACGCCGCACCAGGCTTCGCTCGGCTGCCCGGGCCTTGCCCAAGCCCGATGAATTTCTGGCCCTCGTGCGCCAGCGTTTTGATACGGTAGGGGCAAGATTGCCCCAGGCGCTGCGCGCCAATGTCCAGCATCACCGGGTTGATCTGGCAAAGGTTTCAGGCGGGCTTTCGGTGCGGCCCATCGTGCAGAAGAAGGAAGATTTGAAACGCCGCTTGTTTGATTTAAGCCTTCGCAAAAATCGCGCCATTTCACGGGCGCTTCAATCCTTCAAGGATCGTCTTTCTTCGGAAGCCAAACTCTTTGCGGCATTGAACTATACGTCGGTATTGGCCCGCGGCTTTGCCATTATTCTTGATTTAAAGGGCCAGCCCGTCAAGCTCGCGGCGGCCGTCAGTCCCGGTCAAGCCTTGAAAATTCAGTTTGCCGATGACAAATTGGATGTGACCGCCCGCAAGAAAACCTCACAGGGCGAACTTTTTTAAGACAGGATGCGTGATGAACTATTCGGACCCAAATTTACCAAGCCAGCGCGAGGCAAAACTGAAATACCTGAATTCTGACTTTCAGGTCCTGCGCGAGGGCGATTACGTTCGCTGCGGGGTATCGGGCGACCCTATAAAGCTGGAAAATCTAAAATATTGGGATGTGGAACGGCAAATGGCGTTCCGTTCAGCCGAAGTATCCTTTGGCGAGTTTTTAACCAGGCTTCAAAGAAATCTTTGAAACCCGTTCCTGATGTTTTCCTGGAAGATTGCCAGCATGTTGGCAACCAGGAGCAAACTTTGAACCAAAGAAGCCGTTTCCGAGCGAAGGGTGCTCGCCCCCCGCATGCGGCGGACAATGAATAGCATGAAAACGACAGTGTTTATAGCCAGAATTTGAGCGATCAAGGGGGGATTGCCTCTCGCGAAAAAGGCGGAAAGTTCATCCCAACGCGCGTCCTGGAACAATTCAAGCATAGTTACTTCCGTATTAAATAATGGCCCCCGAAGTCTCTTTCCGCGTGGTATACTAAAATCGGGAAGTTAACTTTCGGTTGCAATCGCGGGTATGGCTGGCATCCCCTTGAAAGTAGGTGTATAAGCCGCTTCCTTTGCACTTGGAGTGAGTGAAATGTTGACCAATTGGACACCTGATAGCTGGCGGGAATTCCCCGTTGTGCAGGTGCCTGACTATGCCGATGCGGCGAAACTTGCGGTCGTGGAAAAGCGCCTGGCTGGCTTTCCACCCCTGGTTTTTGCAGGCGAGGCGCGCAAGCTGAAGCGCAAATTGGCGCGCGTGGCTGAAGGCAGGGCATTCCTGCTCCAGGGTGGCGATTGCGCCGAAAGCTTCGCCGAGCATTCCGCCGACAATATCCGCGATTTCTTCCGCGTTTTTTTGCAGATGTCGGTGGTGCTGACCTTCGCCGGCGGCCAGCCCGTGGTGAAAGTGGGCCGCATCGCCGGGCAGTTCGCCAAGCCGCGCTCGAACCCCACGGAGACCATTGGCGGCGTCGAATATCCCACCTACCGGGGCGATATCATTAACGCCCCCGAGACGGTGCTGGAAGGCCGCAAGCCCGATCCGGAACGGCAGATCATGGCCTACCGCCAGTCGGCGGCAACCCTCAATCTTTTGCGCGCCTTCGCCCAGGGCGGCTATGCCAACCTTGAGCATGTACACAACTGGACGCTGGGTTATATCAAGGATTCACCGGCCTTCGAGCGTTACCAGGAGTTGTCGGACCGCATCACCGAGGCGCTGGGCTTCATGCGGGCCTGCGGCATCAACGCCGATTCAGCGCCGCAACTGCGCACCACGGATTTCTTCACCAGCCATGAGGCGCTCCTCCTCGGCTACGAGCAGGCGTTGACCCGTGTCGATTCTACCAGCGGCGATTGGTACGCGACGTCGGGACATATGCTGTGGATCGGCGACCGCACCCGCCAGTTGGACCATGCCCATGTCGAATTTTGCCGGGGTGTCCGCAATCCCATCGGCCTCAAATGCGGCCCTTCACTGAAGGCCGACGAGCTGATCCGCCTCATCGACAAGCTGAACCCCGAAAACGAGCCGGGGCGCCTCACTCTCATCGGCCGCTTCGGCGCCGACAAGGTGGAAAAGCACCTGCCCGAGCTGATCCGCGCGGTAAAGCGC
>CAZHCO010000262.1:0-3260 GCA_964530965.1 uncultured Aestuariivirga sp.
GCCCCAGCCGAAAGGATCACCTCCTTGCGGGCCCGGGCAGTCATGCCCGTCGCACCGGGCCTGCTGAACTGAACGCCCGCAACGCGGTTGCCCTCAATGATCAACTTTTCCGCCATGGCGTGGTCGACCACCGAGAGGTTCTGCCGCCCTGCATTTGGCCGTATGTAGGCCTCGGCCGTCGATGCGCGAACGCCATTGTGGACGTTCATCTGAAACGCTCCAAACCCTTCCTGAAACTCGCCATTGATGTCATCAGTCAGAGGGTAGCCTGCTTGGACCCCTGCCTGGATGAAAATGTCATAAAGCTCGGTCGGGTATTTCCCCTTTCGCACGTGGACTGGACCAGAGCCGCCGCGATAGGTGCTTTCGCCTCCTTCCCAGGTTTCCGCTCGTTTGAAGTAGGGCAATACCTCTCGCCATGACCATCCGGCAGCACCTTCCCGCACCCATCGTTCGAAATCGAGTGCATGGCCACGAATGAAGCACACACCGTTGATCGCAGATGACCCACCCAGAATTTTACCGCGTGGCTGGAAGATGCGGCGGTTGTGCATCGTGGGTTCCGGCTCGCCTTCAAACATCCAGTTGAATTTCGGGTTGCGCCAAACACGATCGAATGCGGCGGGCATCTCGATCTTCCAGTAGTCCAGTAAATTACCCCGCTTGGCACCAGCCTCGATGAGAAGCACGGTCACCGAAGGGTCTTCCGACAAACGCGCAGCGAGCGTGCAGCCCGCCGACCCGCCTCCTATCACCACATAGTCGACTTCCGCCTCCAGATCCTTGTTCACTGTCGCATACCCCTCGCTTTATGCCTTCAAGTCTATGTCTGGTGTACGCAAGAAGGGCGCTACGCGTCAAATCGCTTTCAGTTTCGCGTTCCGGGGCTGCAAAATGACTCACCCTCGCAATCCAGCGGCTCACGCTTGGAAGACATTACGGTGCTTGGCGTAAGATTTTGACCATGGCAGCAACACGCTCCCGGCCATAGCCAGCCATTTCGGCTCTGGTGAGAATGTCCGCGACGAGATCTGGAACTTCGCTGCTGATGCCAGCTTCTCGCGCTTGCTCTGCCATGCGCTTGGCAGCCTTGTTCCAGACGGCTACGTCGGCGGTAGCATTTCCAAAGTCATTCTTCTTGAGCGGCTCGAGCCAGAAATGCGCACCGTCATTCTCGGGGAACACGCTCGAATACAGATCGAGATTGACGCCCTCCGACTGGCAAATGACAGCGCCGTGGTAGATGCCGGTGTATTCTGCAGCGATGCGCGAAAGCCAAGCCATGTCGAGGGTTGCCGCAGTTGCTATGTCTTCTCCCACGAAGCGGGTTCCCTCGCCAAGCGCGGCGAGCAAAGGTCGGCAGCGCTCAAATGCCTTACGATCGCCGGAATAAAGTAACAGGCCTCGGGCAGTTCCAATTGCAGGTATTCCACACAGGATGGCACCATCCAGATAACGTGCGCCATGCCCAACGAACCACGGCTCGGCTTCGCGGGCGTCCTTGGGCGTCCCTGTGCTCAGTTCGACAACAATATGGCCCGGCAGTTGGCTCACGACATCGTGAGCTTGAACCAAGGCGCGCGTTGTCTGGTAATTGTCGACACAGACGAGCGTTACCGGGCTCGACCGGACTGCCGCCGCAACGCTCACTGCGCTGTCCGCGCCCAACTTGACGAGCGCCTCGGCCTTGGCGGGAGATCGGTTCCAAACTGTTACTTTGCGCCCACGCTCGATGAGGGCTCGACACAGAGCCGACCCCATCGGTCCAAGCCCCAGAATAGAAATGTCGCTCATGGCGAGGTTCCTCTGTCGATACAAGACAAATGTTGGGTTCGGCGGGTTCGCACGGCCCAATGCAAAGGACGGTATCGAAACTTGTATTGAGAGTCTACCCAGTCTGACTTCTGCTAATGGGATGGACTGGCTGCTGCCTCAAAGCTGGCAGGTTCGTCGGTCAAGACTGAACCTGCACATAAAAGGAGCAGCTTCCATGACCAAGACAACTCAAACTGAACAGCTACGATTTACGTCCATTGGCATCGATATCGGCAAGGATGTATTGCACCTTGTTGGTTTTGATCACACCGGCCAGATTGTTCTGAGGCGCAAGATCAAGCGTCTGGCATTGATCACCACTTTCGAGACTCTCGCGCCGTGCATCGTTGGCATGGAAGCGTGCTTGAGTGCGCATTTCGTCAGCCGAACTTTGCGTAAGCTTGGTTTTGAACCTCGGATCATTCCGGCGAAGTACACCAAGCCCTTCGTCAAAGGGCAGAAGAACGATTACAATGACGCCGAAGCCATTGCGGAAGCAGCCCTTCGTCCCAATCTCAATCCTGTTGCCGAGAAGACACAGGCTCAGCTGGACCTGCAGGCTTTACATCGTGTGCGCTCCCGTCTGGTCTCTAGGCGCACGGCAACGATCAACCAGATTAGGGCTTTCCTGATTGAGCAAGGCATTGCGGTCAGAACCGGTGCGCGTGCACTGCGCAACTCACTCTTTGCCATTCTACAGAACCGTGCCGACGAGATATCGCCGCGCATGAGTGCCATTATCACTGATCTTCATGGCGACTGGAACGGGCTGGATGAGCGGATCGAAGGGATCAGCACCGAGATTGAGAAGATGAGCCAGCAGGAAGATCACTGCCAACGGCTGATGAGCGTTCCCGGTATTGGCCCAATCATTTCAACCGCAATGGTGGCAGCCATTGGCACCGGGGAAGCTTTTGACCGTGGCCGTGACTTTGGAGCCTGGCTGGGGCTGGTTCCCCGACAATATAGCACTGGTGGCAAAACCATCCTCGGGCGTATCTCAAAGCGCGGCAGTAAATATCTGCGAACCCTCTTCGTTCAGGCCGCTCACATCATCATGATGCGACCAAAAAACTGGGAGAAGTTCAGCTTCGGGCCATGGCTGACAGAGGCCGCCAAACGGATGCACAAGAACAAGCTGGCAGCAGCCCTGGCCAACAAGCTGGCCCGCATTGCCTGGAGCATCCTGAGACATGGAAAGGACTTTGACACACACCGCATTGAAGTGACGGCAATCTGACAATCCGTCACCTCCCACTTGTTCGCGATTGAGATGACTGCATGGAACGGACCAAACAACGCCCCCAAAGTCTGATGACCCGAATGGTTCCTCTAAACCTGTCCGCTAATGAGACCACTGGTGCGTGCGTATTCCCATCAAGGCCACAGCCCGCGTGCTGACCAAACAGGCCGGATACATATCTGCGACTTCCGATACCGTGCAA
>CAZHCO010000263.1:0-1383 GCA_964530965.1 uncultured Aestuariivirga sp.
CCGCGTGGCGTTCCGCCGGGCGATGAAGCGTTCGGTGCAGTCGGCCCAGCGCATGGGTGCTGAAGGCATCAAGATTACCTGCTCGGGTCGTCTTGGCGGTGCGGAAATTGCCCGCGTTGAGTGGTACCGCGAGGGACGCGTTCCCTTGCACACACTGCGCGCGGATATTGATTACGGTGTTGCCACAGCCCACACGGCCTACGGCACCAATGGTGTGAAGGTCTGGATCTTCAAGGGCGAAATCCTTGAGCATGATCCGATGGCGCAGGACAAGCGCATGGCCGAAACGCCGGATAGTGGACAACGTCCTCGCCGCGACCGTGATGGCGCGAACTGAGGTTTGAGGTAAGCGATTATGTTGCAACCAAAGAAAACAAAGTTCCGGAAGGCCCACAAGGGCCGCATCCATGGCAAGTCAACAAGCTGCAACACGCTTGATTTCGGCGCCTTTGGATTGAAAGCGACGGAGCCAGACCGCCTGACCGCCCGCCAGATCGAAGCGGCGCGTCGTGCGTTGGCGCGTGGCATGAAGCGCGCCGGCCGCATCTGGATCCGCGTGTTCCCGGATGTGCCTGTGTCCAAGAAGCCTGCCGAAGTGCGCATGGGTTCGGGCAAGGGTTCCACCGAATACTGGGCAGCCCGGGTTAAGCCAGGCCGCGTGATTTTTGAAGTGGACGGCGTTCCAAAGGCAATCGCTGAGCATTCACTGTTGCTCGCGGCAGCAAAACTTCCAATCAAGACGCGCTTTGTTGCGCGGCTTGGCGAATAAGGGGAACCTTGAGAGATGAAAATGAATGAAGTCAAGGTCATGACCCCGGACCAGGTAAAGGACGAAGTCCTGAAGCTCAAGAAGGAGCAGTTCAACCTGCGCTTCCAGAGAGCTTCGGGCCAAGTCGAAAACACATCGCGTATCAGGCAGATCCGCCGTGACATCGCCCGTCTCAAGACGGCGCAGTCACTGGCTACTGCTTCGAAGTAGGAGAATAGAATATGCCGAAACGCGTTCTCGAAGGCGTGGTTGTGAGCGACAAGAATGACAAGACCATCGTGGTCAAGGTCGAACGCCGCTTGCGCCATCCGGTTCTGAAAAAGACGGTACGTCTTTCTAAGAAGTACCACGCGCATGATGAGAAGAATGTTGCCAAAACTGGCGACGTTGTTCGCATTGAAGAAACACGGCCGATCTCGAAGCAGAAGCGCTGGACACTTCTCGAGACTGTGGCTGCTGGCAAAGCATAAGCAAAAGGACAAGCGGGCAGTTCGTGCTCCATGTAAACAGGTGATCTTATGATCCAGCAAGAAACAAATCTCGACGTCGCCGACAATTCCGGCGCAAGGCGTGTCCAGTGCATCAAGGTGCTCGGCGGCTCGAAGCGGCGCTAT
>CAZHCO010000264.1:0-1504 GCA_964530965.1 uncultured Aestuariivirga sp.
GTAATTGCTCACCCCTGTGCGGCAGTCTGACTCGGCTTGACGGCATTGATCGCGGGTTGTTTTACTGATTCAAGCTCGGGATGCCATCCGAGACACTCGACTCGCTCGATGACGACCTGAAGCCGGTGGTGCTTCGGATCATGGCGCAGAACGCATCCTTGCTCGGTCGGCTCGACGAACTCCTGGCGCAGACCACCAAGCTCCTTGCTCGCATTTCTGAACTCGAAGCCAAGCTCGGTGTGCCGCCGAAGACGCCGGACAACTCGTCGCTACCACCGTCGAAGGGCCAGAAGGCCAATGGCCCCGAAGCGCCGCTGCGGAAGAAGGCGCGCAAAGGCCATCCGGGCGTGACCCGTGCGCTGTGCGAAAAACCCGACGTGACGCGAGACATCTTCGCCGAGCATTGCAGCTGCGGCGCGACGTTGTCGCCCGCAGGTCAGGAGCTGGCGCACGCCTACGATCACATCGAGCTGCCGCCGATCAGGTCGGTCACGACACGCATCAACCTGCACAAGGGCCATTGCCCCTGCTGCAACCGGCGCGTCGCGGCAAAGCCGCCCGCCGACTTGCCGGCCGGCAGCCCGTTCGGCCCCGGCATCGTGTCGCTCGTCACCTATCTGCACGCCTGCCAGATGGTCAGCTACTCGCGCCTGACCGAAGTGCTCGACGGCCTGTTCGGCTTGAAGATTTCGGAGGGCGCGATCGCCAACATGCTGGCGCGCGCGGCAATACCGTTCGCCGCAAGCAGTGCTGCGATCGCCGCGATCGTGCGCAACAGCCCGGTCATCGCCAGCGACGAGACCTCGGCGCGCGTCTGCAAGAAGACTTACTGGCAGTGGGTGTTCACCGCGAAGACAGCGGTGTTCCACATGATCGCGCCGACGCGAAAGAAGAGTGTGCCGACCGAGTTTCTCGGCGGTGCGAAACCGAAGGTGTGGATCTCGGACCGCCTGCCCGCACAAGCCACGCACGCAGAGGCGCAGCAGGTCTGCCTTGCGCATCTGATCCGTGATGCGCAGTTCGCCATCGATGCCGGCGACACCATCTTCGCCCCGAAATTCCTGGCCTTTCTGAAGCGGGCCTGCGCCATCGGCCGCCGCCGCTCCGACCTGAGCGACGCCACGATCAAGGCGTACGCGCGCCACCTGGGCCGAGACCTCGACCGTCTGCTCGACCTCCAGCCGATGCAGAAAGACGGCAGTCATCTCAGGGCGACGATGCAGGTCGATGCGCGTGACAAGTTGCTCGTCTTCATGACGCGCCGCGACGTCGAGCCGACCAACAACGGCTGTGAACGGGAACTGCGGCCGTCGGTGATCTTCCGCAAGGTCACGAATTGCTTCCGCTCGAACTGGGGCGCCACCGTCTATGCCGACATCCGATCCATTGTCGCGACCGGCCGCATCAAAGGCCGGAGCCCGCTCGCGAGCCTCCGCGCAGCTCTGGCCGGAGAGCCAAACACCGCCGCCGCCTGATCAACGGGCCGCGAGGGGTGAGCAATTAC
>CAZHCO010000265.1:0-1229 GCA_964530965.1 uncultured Aestuariivirga sp.
CACGTACCGGAAGCTTCTCTTACCTGTGCGACATGCCGGGTCATGACATGCAGGGCGTGATCGTAGTCGAATAAGAAGGCGACAGACCGTCCTCTTCGTTTGTCGCTCGTGTCTCGTCCGAAGAAAAGAGCATATAGCGTATGGCTTATGGTCGATACTATGCCACTCGGATAGTGGAGCGCACGCCATGATGCGCCTGCAGATCCTCCAACGTGGCCGGTTCACGATCCTGTTCATCGCCGGAACCCTGTCGATTGTCACTGCGATGACCCTGATCGAGGCCTCATCGGCATCAGCCGCCTCTGCGAAGAAGTCGAAGCAAACCGTCACCTCTGTTGAAGCGACGGCTCAGCGTTACGCCGAAGCCATGGGAGCGGGGAACAAGATGGGCGTCGGCCAGCTCGACTTCGCCTGTCAATACCCCCTCGTGGCCGCAGCCCCCCATGGCATCAAGACCTATCCGGCCGACTCAGACCTCGTCTATGACTCCTGCTGGCAGCGTCTGCGAGAGGCCCATGCCTCCACCCTCACCAGAACCGATGTCGGCATGGAGGTCTTGTGGCCCAGCAATGGCGAACTGGTCTTTTTCAGTGAAGACCTCAACCACTATCCCGCCTCGGCCTTCGTGACCGACTCGCTGGGTCTTACGCCGCCGGGAACCGGATTCCAAACTCACATTGTCGGAAGCGCGTCGCTCCCTTCAGCTTCGTTCCGTCTTCGATCAAATGGCCCAATCGTGGCGGTGCCGACTACCTTGGTAAAATTGTCCATCAGTTACCAGGATCCTCTCACAGCCCCGTTGACCTACGCGGCTGGCTCGGTCAAGTGGACGACGACGATTAAGCGGACCAGGCGCGCGCTGAAGGAAATCACCACTCAGTGGGTGGTCCTCTCCGGGCTGAAGAAACACGGCTTCGCGGGCGACCGGGCGGTCGTGAACCTTCCCGTTACCAGCGGTGCCGTCTCCGGCAGTGGCATCCAGGAGAAAATCCCGTTTATCACGGAAACCAGTCGCGCCCTCCCCGACTCGCTGGCCTGGTGGGGACCGACGGACGTCCCAGGCCTTTTGACTGCCGGGGCAGCTCGCGCGGCCACCTTCCCGGAACTGCGTGACCGCGTGGCCATGTTGAACCGTGTGCTCATCATCGATCCCAATCAGGTTGACGCCCTCATGGTACTGAGCCAACACCTCTATGCCATCATTTTGCGCGAGGCCACCCCCTTCCACA
>CAZHCO010000266.1:0-3639 GCA_964530965.1 uncultured Aestuariivirga sp.
CCGTCAGCATGAGTCTCCTTGATAGCGCTATGTTCATGAGTTCCTCCTATATTCAAGTGTTTCGTCGATACCGGCAAATCGTGAAATCCAGATCCTGCTTGCCGTGGCGCAGAATTAGGCCACCCGAGACAACTGAACGCCTTTTTTGTTCGGCCCAAAATGTATCACCTTCTATATCCAAATGTCGAATGCCGGTTTGCCCATTTGCTCATCCATGCTGTATCAGCTTGCCGCTTGATTGCAGACCAAATTTCCGAAAAAGCGGCAAATACTGGCTTAATGTCGGCTTTGCGGGGATAAGCGGGCATCCCGCAAACCCGCCACCAGGTCTCCAACGGGCCAAAAGCAGACTTCTGACCAATCTAATTCTCAGTCGAAAGTTTACGCTGACGCATTAACCGCCTCAGTTGAATTTTTTGCCTCAACATATGCGTTTTGGCATTGATCCAAATCAAGGCAGGTTGGGCAATCGGGCTGATATGGTAATCGTAGTACTGGGGTCTGTTCCAGATACAGCTGACGAAATCTGAAGGAGAAATTCATATGAACAAGATTCCACTAATACTTGCGGTGTCGGCATTTGCGTTTGCTTCTGGGGCCTATGCAGCTGGCGACCTCAGCCGGGCTGACCCGGCCGAGATCGTGATTGAGATGGGTCAGCAAGACGCGAAGCACATGTATTTCAAGCCGGACCATATCGAGCTTGAAACCGGTAAGGCCTACAAGATATCGTTCCGCAACTCGGACAAGATCAAGCATGAGTTTGCGGCGCCAGAGTTTGTAACCAAAGTGTTCACCCGCAAGGTGGAGGTTCTCGGCGCGGATGGCAAGATGATCTCTGAGATCAAAGGTGCCATAAATGAAGTCGAGGTAGCTGGCGGTGGCACGGTCGATTGGTTTATCGTGCCAGTGCAAACTGGCAAGGACATTCCGATAGAGTGCGCCATTGAAGGTCACAAGGAAGCTGGAATGGTGGGAACGATCACCATAAAATGACGACGAAGGTGGACCCGACAAAAAGGATCCACCTCACCTCGGTCATTACCTCGCCAACACCGCGATGGACGGTGAGTCATTCATTCCATCAAATGTTCAATACTTTCCGGAATTTCCGTTTTTGAAAATGATTTTTGCATCGTCCCGTCGTGGATAAATGCGACGATATCGGCGAGCTCCTGGGCGGTAAGTTCGACTTGTTGCTCCATCCTATCTTCTTGCATGGCAATCATGGGCTTGGTTCCCTGCCACATCCGCGCAAAGAACTCGAACGGGTTCATTGCCGGATCCATGGTCGAGGCGTCGAGGGGTGCTGCGTCCTCTCCGCCGACGCCATTGATTGCGTGGCAGACAATGCAGCCTTTACTCACGAAAAGCTCCCGGCCACGTTTTGAATCCATTTTGGGCAGAACGAAACCAGATGAAGCCGGGGTGCCAGCGGCTTTCGCGGGGCTCAAGTCATCAGTCGAGTTCAAGCCTGCAACGCCTTTGGTCTTCAGGAAGGCGATCAAATCGTTGCGCTCCTCTTCCTTCTTGATGCCAAGAAAAGCCATCTTGGACTTGGCTACGATGGCCTTGGGATTCTCAAGATAGGCTTGAAGCGTAAGCTCGTCCCATACGGCACCGGTCGCGGCATAATTCTTCATGCTGTCTGAGTAGGCATAGCCCTCGACGGTCGCCACTGCGCGACCAACGAGGCCTACGAGATGAGGTCCGACTTTATTGATCTTATCGGCTATGGCGTGGCAAGCCATGCATTTCTTGAAGACTGTTTCACCCTTGACCGCGTCGCCGTCGGCAAGTGCCGCCCCGGACATGAGCCCAATGCCGAGCGTCGCGAAAGCGAAAAATCTCATGATTTAGTATCCCCTGAGTCTATTGGGTAGCGCGCCATCGTTTGCTGACATCTAATAAGTTAGTATGCTCTGATTGTGTAGCCATGACAATTACCTGCGCCAGTCGATCAATCTCGTTTAGGCCTTGTCCATTGGCCTGCGTGACTGGGTGCGCCAGTTCCAATCAGCGGGACTTGGTATTAGGTCTTCAGAAAAGCTTCAACAGCTTCTGCAAGCCCTTTCCAGTCCGTAAACTCGTGGTCCCGTTCGGGATGGTCAACCTTCCGATTCTTAAGGACTACATGTTCGAGAATCTGTTGCTGGAAGTAATCATACCCCTCGTTGCGCAGGGCACCTGCGATCGGTAGGCTGACGCTGGGCGTCCAACCAGTCTGTTCAATGAACCTCGCGATACAATCCTGTGCCTCACGGCGCCCTTCGTCAAATGCGGCGGACAGGCTCACGGACAGGAACATGGTTGGCTTCGTGTTGAGGGCCGCGTGGCAAGCATCAACAAAGACCTCGATTGCGTCTTGGTGGTCGTGCTGGTGCACAGAAGCTGCTACGATTATCGCGTTGAAGTCATCAACATTAATATTGTGGCGTCCGCGATCTACATCCACTAGCTCTGCCACATGACCCAGTTCGCGAACCTGGTTTGCGATCTTTTCGGCAATCTTCCGGGTTTGCCCTTCGGTGGTCGCATAGGCAATCAGCACCTTCATCGATAATCTCCATAACCTCGGCTGCGAAAGCTTTTTAATCCGCCCGCTGCATTCGCAGATGCTTGGCCGACATCTATTGGATGACCAGCTTGATGAAATGAGATTGCAGCCATGGATGGGCATTGACAAGATCAATTCTGCCCTTGCGTCTGCCAATAATCCTCAATGTCCGCTTCGGGTCGAGGCTGTGTGAAAACGTCAGAGAACGGATCAAATCAAGATTAAAGCCGAACTGCCCAAATTTCGGCTTCAATGAAATCAATGCTTTAGCGAATTGTAATTTTCTGAAATCACGCAGATTTGGTGAAAATTCCGATTTGAATGACGTTTTCACACAGCCTCGACCAGAAGCAGAAATGTAATCTATTTCGATACTTAGGGCGACGATTTGGACGGACCCATTGAATACCTTGCCAGCCCAATTTGGTTTGACACTTTGCCGTCATAGGTGGAGGTTAGGAGCAGTCCATTCCTGCGCTGAGAGGTGAGATTATGGGTCGCTTGCGACTTCTGTTAACCGGCCTTGTTCTTTGGTTTGCGGCCTTCGCTGTGAACGCGATTGCTGCAGATTTCACCAAGCCCGGGCCGTTTGCGGTCGGTCTCCAGAAGTTCACGATTCCCGACACGTCCGGCAAACATCCGATTCCGACCATGGTCTGGTATCCTGCCGCCGGTCCCGTGCCAGACCTCACAGCCGGGAGCCCGACTGCGATAATGGATGCGCCTGCGGCAACAACTGGTCCCTATCCCCTGGTGGTCGTAATCCACGGGATTTCAGGCCAAGGCACAATGTTTGGCGCGGTTGGACGGCACCTTGCGTCCCATGGTCTCGTCGTCGCTGCTGCTGATTATGATACCGGACCCTTGCCTGATGGAGATACCTGGGGAGACCAAAATGCAGTCGGGCAGCTCTACGATCGCCCGGCCAGTGTGGTGCGCGTGATTGGGTATGCTGATATGTTGAGCGCTCCGGGTGGAAAGCTCGCCGGGGTCATCGACACCTCTCGCATCGGCGTCTGGGGACTTTCGACCGGTGGCACCACCGCGTTCCAGGCGGCAGGCGCGCAAATCGACCTCAAGGC
>CAZHCO010000267.1:0-11608 GCA_964530965.1 uncultured Aestuariivirga sp.
GGGCTCGGTGAAGCCCCACAAGAAGTTCAAGGCGGAAGCCTATATCCTGACCAAGGAAGAGGGTGGCCGCCACACGCCGTTCTTTGCCAACTACCGTCCGCAGTTCTACTTCCGGACCACGGACGTGACCGGTGTGGTCACCCTTCCGGCTGGCACGGAAATGGTGATGCCGGGCGACAATATCGCCTTTGACGTCGAACTGATCACGCCCATCGCCATGGAGGAGAAGCTGCGCTTCGCCATCCGTGAAGGCGGGCGTACCGTCGGTGCCGGCGTTGTTGCAAAAATCACGGAGTAACACCACGTAGGGGTATAGCTCAGTTGGTAGAGCGGCGGTCTCCAAAACCGCAGGCCGAGGGTTCGAGCCCTTCTGCCCCTGCCATTTAAATAGGGAATGCGGCCATGGCCAAAACAAGTCCGGTAGAATTTGTCCAGGAAGTACGCGAAGAGGCCAGAAAGATCACCTGGCCGACGCGCAAGGAAGTCATGATTTCCACCGTCATGGTGATGATCATGGTGAGCCTCGCCTCGGTCTTCTTCCTGGTGGTGGATGCCATTCTGAAATGGGGCATCGACAATCTGCTTCTGGGCCTCTAAAGGGTGCCGCTGAGAGTTACGGAATTGGCATGACAAAACGCTGGTATATCGTCCACGCTTACTCGAATTTCGAGAAAAAGGTGGCCGAATCTATAAAGGAACAGTCGGTTCAAAAGGGTCTTGGCGACCTGTTTGAGCAGGTTCTGGTTCCCACCGAGGAGATCATCGAAGTTCGCCGGGGTCGCAAGATCAAGAGCGAACGGCGTTTTTTCCCGGGCTACGTGCTGGTGAAAATGGAGTTGACCGACCAGGCGTTCCATTTGATCAAGAATACGCCGAAGGTGACCGGCTTCCTGGGTTCGGATTCCAAGCCGATCCCGATTTCGGACGCCGAGGCCAACCGCATTCTCAACCAGGTGGCTGAGGGTGTGGAGCGGCCAAAGACGAGCATCTCGTTCGAAATCGGCGAGCAGGTGCGCGTGGCGGATGGGCCTTTTGCTTCCTTCAACGGACAGGTTGAGGAAGTGGATGAAGAGCGGTCGCGGCTGAAAGTTGCGGTCTCTATTTTTGGCAGGCCAACGCCTGTTGAACTCGAGTATGGGCAGGTCGAAAAGATCCGCTGAATGTAATCCGTGGGAGGCCCCTAAAGCCGGACCACTAACCTTGAAAGAGGGAATATAATGGCCAAGAAAGTCGTCGGCTACGTCAAGCTGCAAGTGCCGGCAGGACAGGCAAATCCGTCCCCGCCAATCGGACCCGCGCTCGGACAGCGCGGTCTTAATATTATGGAATTCTGCAAGGCCTTCAATGCGGCCACGCAAAAAATGGAGCAGGGCTCGCCCATTCCGGTGGTGATCACGGCCTACCAAGACAAGTCCTTCACCTTCGAGATGAAGTCGCCCCCGGCGTCTTACTTCCTGAAGAAGGCCGCCAAGATCACTGCTGGTTCCAAGGAGCCAGGAAAGACTAGTGCTGGCACGGTGACGATGGCGCAATGCCGTGAGATTGCCACACAGAAGCTCAAAGGCATGAATGCCCGCGATGTTGATGCAGCGGCGCGCGAAATCGCAGGTTCTGCCCGGTCCATGGGCCTTCAGGTTGTGGAGTAAGCAGATGAGCAAAGCCCCAAAACGTATTGCCAAGAATGAAGCAGACATTGACCGGTCCAAGTTTTATGGCCTGGTTGATGCGGTGAAGCTGGTGAAGGCCAAGGCCAATGCCAAGTTTGACGAGACCATTGAAATTGCCATGAACCTGGGTGTTGACCCGCGCCATGCGGACCAGATGGTGCGCGGCGTGTGCACGCTTCCCAATGGTTCGGGCCGTAAGGTGCGCGTTGGCGTTTTCGCCAAGGGTGCCAAGGCTGAAGAAGCCAAGAAGGCTGGCGCTGATGTAGTCGGCGCTGAAGACCTGTTCGAGATCGTGAACAAAGGCACCCTTGATTTCGATCGTTGCATTGCAACGCCGGACATGATGGGCCTCGTTGGCCGATTAGGTAAGGTGCTCGGCCCGCGTGGCATGATGCCTAACCCGAAGGTTGGCACGGTGACCATGGATATCACGGCGGCAGTGAAAGCGGCCAAGGGTGGTGCTGTAGAGTTTCGCGTTGAGAAGTCCGGCATTGTTCAGGCCGGCATTGGCAAGGCTAGCTTTACGGAAGAGCAGATTGCCGGAAACATCCGCGCCTTTGTGGATGCGGTGAACAAGCAGAAGCCATCGGGATCGAAGGGGACTTTCCTCAAGAAGGTTTCGATTTCTTCGACCATGGGTCCGGGCTTCAAGCTCGACATCGCAAGCGTATCGCACGCGTAACAAGAGTTTCTCTCTGAACGTGCGACAAGCATTTTCAGGGAGCAAGCCAAGGTTCAAAAGACTTTGGTTCTACCTGTCCGAGATTGCAGGCGTGAGGGAAATCCTCGCTTAAACCGCCAAGCCTGCATGAGATGGGTGTCAAAATTGAATGCGAGACCCCATATAGCGGGTTTCAAGTCGGTTTGGACCTCAAGGACCTGATCTCCGGCAACGGAATAAGGGGACAGGCAAGTGAGCGCTGCTTAAAGCCTCACCTGCTGCTTGCAGGTGATGTTTGAGCGGCAAGTCCAACGACCAAGCACAATGTCGTGCTTTGTCAAAAAGGAGAGAGCAAGTGGAAAGAGCTGAAAAAACAGAGCTCGTCGCAACGCTCAATGCCGTGTTCAAAAGCACCGGCGTTATCGTTGTGGCCCACAACAAGGGACTGACGGTCAATCAGGTCAATGACCTGAGAGGCAAGATGTCCTCGGCGGGCGCTACCATAAAGGTGGCGAAGAACCGTCTTGCAATGCTTGCTCTGGATGGCACTGACGCAAACGGGATCAAGGGCCTTTTCAAAGGTCCGACCATGATAGCTTACGCTAAGGATCCCGTATCAGCTCCGAAGGTTGCCGCAGACTTCGCCAAGGCCAACGAAAAATTCGTGGTACTCGGCGGGGCGCTCGGCAAAACCATTCTGGATGCTGCAGCCGTCAAGGCACTCGCGGAACTGCCTTCACTCGACCAGTTGAGGGCAAAGATCGTCGGCATGATCCAGACTCCAGCGACCCGCATTGCGGGTATCCTAGCAGCACCTGCCGGCCAGATCGCACGCGTGATCAACGCCTACGCCACCAAAGACAAGGCTGCCTGATAGCCTGCCTTATTATTGTTGTCATAAACCGACTTAAAGAAGAGAGAAAATAAAATGGCTGATCTCAGCAAAATCGTCAACGACCTTTCGAGCCTCACGGTTCTGGAAGCTGCCGAACTTTCAAAGATGCTTGAAGAGAAGTGGGGCGTCTCCGCCGCCGCTCCTGTAGCGGCTGCCGCCGCTGCCGGTCCTGCTGCCGCTGCTGTTGAAGAGAAGACCGAATTTACGGTCATGCTCACCGCGGCTGGCGACAAGAAGATCGAAGTGATCAAGGAAGTCCGCGCGATCACCGGCCTCGGCCTCAAGGAAGCCAAGGATCTGGTTGAAGCCGCTCCAAAGGCTGTCAAGGAAGGCATCAACAAGGCTGATGCCGAAGCCGCAAAGAAGAAGCTCGAAGCGGCTGGTGCCAAGGTCGAGTTGAAGTAATTGCTAAAGTCTTCCGGTGCGGGGCGTCAAACCTCCGCGCCGGAGGACGTTTGTACTCTTGAGTTTGCCAGACGGCTTATTTGAAGTTCTGAAAAAAGGGACTTCAGACAAGCCGTCTTAACCGCTTGGAAAAGTTAGACTGACAAGGAAATCACATGGCTGAGACACATACGGTCGCAAGTCGGAAACGCATCCGCAAAGTATTCGGCAAGGGCATTGAAGTTGCCGTTATGCCGAACCTCATTGAGGTGCAAAAGGAATCTTACGACCAGTTTCTGCAAGTCAAGGAACCTACAGGCGGCCGGATCAACGAGGGTCTGCAGGCCGTGTTCAAATCGGTGTTCCCGATTTCGGATTTTTCGGGCCAGGCCGTGCTTGAGTTTGTGCGCTATGAATTCGAAGCGCCAAAATTTGATGTGGATGAATGCCAGCAGCGCGGCATGACATTCGCGGCACCTTTCAAGGTGACGCTGCGCCTGATCGTGTTTGAAATCGACCCGGATACGCAGGCCAAGTCGGTCAAGGACATCAAGGAGCAGGACGTTTACATGGGCGACATTCCGCTCATGACGTCCAACGGCACCTTCGTGGTGAACGGCACCGAGCGGGTTATCGTTTCGCAGATGCATCGTTCGCCTGGCGTGTTCTTCGATCACGACAAGGGCAAGAGCCATTCATCGGGCAAGCTGCTGTTTGCCGCGCGTATCATTCCTTACCGTGGTTCGTGGCTTGATTTCGAGTTCGACCCCAAGGATATCGTATTTGCGCGCATCGACCGCCGCCGCAAGCTGCCGATCACGACTTTGCTTTATGCGCTTGGCCTGCAGGGCGAGCAGATTCTGCATGAGTTCTACAAGTCGGTTGGCTACTCCCAAACCAAGGATGGCTGGAAAACATCGTTCGATGTGGACCGCTACAAGGGCATCAAGCCAACGGTTGACCTTGTTGACGCAAAGACCAAGGCTGTTGTGGTTGAGGCTGGCAAGAAGATTACGCCACGCCTGGCCAAGAAAATCGCCGAGGACGGCACCAAGGAACTACTGGTTCGAGATGAAGATCTCTATGGCCGTTATATTGCCGATGAACTGGTGAATGAAAAGACCGGCGAAATTTTTGCCGAAGCCGGTGACGAGATTGACGAAAAGGTTCTGAACTCGCTTAAGGAAGCGGGATTCACCAAGCTCAACCTGCTCGACATCGATCACATCAACACAGGTGCCTATATCCGCAACACGCTCAAGGCCGACAAGGTTGAGAGCTATGAGCAGGCGCTTATCGAAATTTACCGCGTCATGCGCCCCGGCGAGCCGCCAACACGGGAATCGGCGGAAGCCCTTTTCAATGGCCTGTTCTTTGATTCCGAGCGCTATGATCTCTCGGCTGTAGGCCGGGTGAAGATGAACATGCGTCTGGAACTTGATGTTCCGGATACCATGCGCGTGCTTCGCCGCGAGGACGTGCTTGCCGTGATCAAAACGCTGCATGAGCTGCGTGACGGCAAAGGCGAGGTTGATGATATTGACCATCTTGGCAACCGCCGGGTTCGTTCGGTCGGCGAGCTGATGGAAAACCAGTATCGTCTTGGCCTCGTTCGCATGGAGCGCGCCATCAAGGAGCGCATGTCATCGGTTGATATCGATACCGTGATGCCCCATGACCTGATCAACGCCAAGCCTGCTGCTGCCGCCGTGCGCGAGTTTTTCGGCTCCTCGCAGCTTTCGCAGTTCATGGACCAGACCAATCCACTTTCGGAAATCACCCACAAGCGCCGTCTCTCGGCCCTTGGACCGGGTGGTCTGACTCGCGAGCGCGCTGGCTTTGAAGTGCGCGACGTGCATCCGACGCACTATGGACGCATCTGCCCAATTGAAACGCCGGAAGGCCCGAACATCGGCCTGATCAACTCGCTGGCGACCTATGCCCGCGTTAACAAGTATGGCTTTATTGAAACGCCTTACCGCAAAGTTGAGCATGGCAAGGTTGCCAAGGAAGTCGTTTATCTTTCGGCTATTGAGGAGGGAAAGCACTACATCGCGCAGGCCAACGTGTCGTTGACCAAGGACAACAAGTTTGCTGACGACATGGTGATTGCGCGCAACTACGGCGACGTGCTTTCTGTTCCGGCCGACAAAATCGACTATGTGGATGTTTCGCCAAAGCAGCTGGTTTCAGTTGCCGCTGCACTTATCCCCTTTCTTGAGAACGATGACGCCAACCGCGCATTGATGGGTTCAAACATGCAAAGGCAGGCCGTGCCATTGGTTCGCACCAATGCGCCACTGGTTGGCACGGGCATGGAGTCAATCGTGGCGCGGGATTCAGGCGCTGCTTTTGCGGCACGCCGCACTGGTGTTGTTGATCAGGTTGACGCTAAGCGCATTGTTATCCGTGCAACGGAAGAAACCGATCCTTCCAAGTCTGGCGTTGATATCTACACACTCGCGAAGTTCCAGCGCTCGAACCAGAACACCTGCATCAACCAGCGTCCGCTGGTGCGTGTTGGTGACCAGGTGAAGCAGGGTGACATTATTGCAGACGGACCATCCACCGATCTCGGTGACCTGGCTCTTGGGCAGAATGTGCTCGTGGCCTTCATGCCATGGAACGGTTACAACTTCGAAGACTCAATCCTGCTGTCCGAGCGCATCGTGAAGGATGACGTATTCACCTCCATTCACATCGAAGAGTTCGATGTGATGGCGCGTGATACCAAGCTTGGACCGGAAGAAATTACCCGCGATATTCCGAACGTGGGCGAAGAGTCGCTCAAGAACCTCGACGAAGCTGGCATCGTTTATATCGGTGCGGAAGTGAAGCCGGGCGACATTCTGTGCGGCAAGATTACGCCGAAGGGCGAAAGCCCGATGACGCCGGAAGAAAAACTGCTGCGTGCAATCTTCGGTGAAAAGGCGTCGGACGTGCGCGACACATCACTGCGCCTGCCGCCGGGGGTTGCCGGTACCGTCGTAGAAGTGCGGGTGTTCAACCGCCACGGTGTGGACAAGGACGAGCGCGCTTTGGCAATCGAGCGCGAGGAAATTGAGCGTCTGGCGAAAGACCGCGATGACGAGCTCAAGATTCTTGACCGCAACGCCTATGGCCGTTTGCATGACTTCCTGAATGGCAAGGTTGCTACTGGTGGTCCGCGCGGACACAAGATTGATGGCAAGGTGACGGAAAAAATCCTTGAAGACATTCCGCGCTCGCAGTGGTGGAGCATTGCGCTTTCGGCTGAGAAGTCGATTGCCGAACTTGAAGCCATGAAGCTGCAGTATGACGAAGCCAAGAAGCGTCTTGAAACACGCTTCCTTGACAAGGTTGAGAAGCTGCAGCGCGGCGATGAATTGCCGCCGGGCGTCATGAAGATGGTAAAAGTCTTCGTTGCCGTGAAGCGGAAGATTCAGCCGGGTGACAAGATGGCCGGACGCCATGGCAACAAGGGGGTGGTTTCACGCATCGTGCCGGTTGAAGACATGCCGTTCCTTGAGGATGGCACCCATGTCGATATCGTTCTGAACCCGCTTGGTGTTCCGAGCCGGATGAACGTGGGCCAGATTCTTGAAACCCATTTGGGCTGGGCCTGTGCAGGCCTTGGCAAGCAGGTGGGCGCCATGCTCGACACTTATCAAGAAACGCAGAAGATCAAGCCTTTGCGCGATGGATTATTTAAAATCTATGGCAAGAATGATGAGCTGGATGCACTTGATGACAGTGAACTGGTGGAGTCGGCGCAGAACCTGCGCCGTGGTGTTCCGATCGCAACGCCAGTGTTTGACGGCGCGCGCGAGGAGGACATTGCCAAAATGCTCAGCGATGCCGGACTTAATACGTCTGGCCAGGTGACGCTCTATGATGGCAAGACCGGCGAGGTTTTTGATCGTCCGGTGACCGTTGGCTACATCTATATGTTGAAGCTGCATCACCTTGTGGACGACAAGATCCACGCGCGTTCCATTGGCCCGTACTCGCTCGTTACCCAGCAGCCGCTGGGCGGCAAGGCGCAGTTCGGCGGCCAGCGCTTCGGCGAAATGGAAGTGTGGGCCCTCGAGGCCTATGGCGCCGCCTACACGCTGCAGGAAATGCTTACCGTCAAGTCGGACGACGTTGCGGGACGTACAAAGGTTTATGAAGCCATTGTGCGCGGCGATGACGCCTTCGAGTCGGGTATTCCTGAAAGCTTCAATGTTTTGGTCAAGGAAATGCGTTCACTCAGTCTCAATGTGGAATTGCAGAATTCACAACAATAAATCAGTGGGCGAGGGCGCAATCCCTCTTCCGTTACAGCGTTTAACAATTTGAACACCCAAAGGAGCAGTGACACATGAACCAAGAGGTCATGAACGTCTTCAGCCCGGCAGTTACGGCGCAGGCATTCGATCAGATTCGCATTTCGATTGCTTCACCGGAAAAGATCCTTTCGTGGTCTTTCGGTGAAATCAAGAAGCCGGAAACCATCAACTACCGCACCTTCAAGCCGGAGCGCGACGGGCTTTTCTGCGCGCGCATTTTCGGGCCCGTAAAGGATTACGAATGCCTGTGCGGCAAGTACAAGCGCATGAAGTACAAAGGCATTATCTGTGAAAAGTGCGGCGTGGAAGTCACCTTGTCCAAGGTGCGGCGCGAGCGCATGGGCCATATTGAGCTGGCGGCTCCCGTTGCCCACATCTGGTTCCTGAAGTCGCTGCCGTCACGCATTGCTTTGCTGCTCGACATGCAATTGAAGGAAGTTGAGCGGGTATTGTATTTTGAACAGTACATCGTGCTTGAACCCGGCCTTACGCCGCTCAAGCCACGCCAGACCCTGACCGAGAGTGAGTACATCAAGGCCCAGGAAGATTATGGCGATGACAGCTTTACCGCATCGATCGGCGCGGAAGCAGTGCGCGAAATGCTCATGGCTATTCAGCTTGAACAATTGCGCGAGCAGTTGCGCGAAGAGCTCAAGGTTGCCACAGGTGATCTGAAGCCCAAGAAGATTGCCAAACGCCTGAAGATTGTGGATTCATTCATCGAGTCCGGCAACCGTCCGGAATGGATGATCCTGACCCAGGTTCCGGTCATTCCGCCCGAGCTTCGTCCGCTGGTGCCGCTGGATGGCGGCCGTTTTGCGACGTCCGATCTCAATGATCTCTATCGCCGTGTGATCAACCGCAACAACCGCTTGAAGCGTTTGATCGAACTCCGCGCGCCGGACATCATCGTGCGCAACGAAAAGCGCATGTTGCAGGAGTCGGTTGACGCGCTGTTTGACAATGGCCGCCGTGGCCGGGTGATCACGGGTGCTAACAAGCGTCCACTGAAGTCGCTGGCTGATATGCTGAAAGGCAAGCAGGGCCGCTTCCGCCAGAACCTTCTGGGCAAGCGCGTGGATTATTCAGGCCGCTCGGTCATCGTGGTGGGTCCGGAACTCAAGCTGCATCAGTGCGGCTTGCCAAAGAAGATGGCGCTCGAACTGTTCAAGCCGTTCATCTATTCGCGGCTTGAAGCCAAGGGGCTTTCTTCAACAGTTAAGCAAGCCAAGAAGCTGGTTGAAAAGGAAAAGCCGGAGGTCTGGGATATCCTCGATGAGGTTATCCGCGAGCATCCGGTGATGCTGAACCGTGCGCCAACGCTGCACCGTTTGGGCATCCAGGCGTTCGAGCCCGTGCTGATTGAAGGCAAGGCCATTCAGCTGCATCCGCTGGTTTGCACCGCATTCAACGCAGACTTCGACGGCGACCAGATGGCGGTTCACGTGCCGCTCTCGCTGGAAGCCCAGCTGGAAGCCCGCGTTCTGATGATGTCCACCAACAACGTGCTGCATCCTGCCAACGGACAGCCGATCATTGTGCCGTCACAGGATATCGTGCTTGGCCTCTATTATCTCTCGATCGTTCGCAACGGTGAAGCGGGCGAAGGCAAGGCATTTGGAAACACAGCTGAAATTGACCATGCCTTGGCAGCGGGTGTTATTACCTTGCACACCAAGATCAAGGGCCGCGTGAAAGAAGTAGGACCGGAAGGCAAGGTGATCAATCGCATCATCGACACCACGCCGGGCCGCATGAAAATCGGCGAGCTGTTGCCGCTGTCAACGAACATCTCGTTTGACCTTTGCAACAAGCTGATGACGAAGCGCGAAATCTCCAAGATGATTGACGCGGTGTACCGCCATTGCGGCCAGAAAGAGTCGGTGGTGTTCTGCGACCGGATCATGGCGCTTGGCTTCTACAACGCGTACAAGGCCGGCATTTCCTTCGGCAAGGATGACATGGTTATCCCCGCCACCAAGGAAAAGCTGGTGAACCAGACGCGTGAACTCGCCAAGGAATATGAGCAGCAGTATATCGACGGTCTCATCACGCAAGGCGAGAAGTACAACAAGGTTGTTGACGCCTGGGCCAAGTGCACCGACAAGGTTGCCGAAGAGATGATGGCCGGTATTCAGGCTGTTCAGATTGACGAGAAAACGGGCCGTGAAAAGCAGATCAACTCGATTTACATGATGAGCCATTCGGGTGCGCGTGGTTCGCCAGCGCAGATGAAGCAGCTTGCCGGCATGCGCGGCCTCATGGCCAAGCCATCGGGCGAGATCATCGAAACGCCGATCATTTCCAACTTCAAGGAAGGCCTGTCGGTTCTCGAATACTTCAACTCCACCCACGGCGCCCGCAAGGGTCTGGCTGATACAGCGTTGAAAACGGCGAACTCGGGTTACCTGACGCGCCGCTTGGTTGACGTGGCCCAGGATGCCATCATCAGCCAGGAGGATTGCGGCACGAAGAACTCGATCACCACCCGGCCGATTATTGATGCCGGTGAAGTGATTGTGTCTCTCGGCGTTCGGGTCCTTGGGCGCACCGCTGCAACCGATGTTGTTGATCCGGTGACTAACGCCGTGATCGTCAAGGCCGGTGAGGAAATGCTCGAGTCCCATGTGGAGAAAATCGAGAAGGCAGGCGTTACCGAAATCCGGATACGTTCTGTGCTCACCTGCGAAACCAAGTTCGGCGTGTGTGGCAAGTGCTACGGACGCGATCTGGCCCGCGGTACACCTGTGAATATGGGTGAAGCGGTTGGCGTTATCGCGGCCCAGTCCATCGGTGAACCGGGTACACAGTTGACGATGCGTACCTTCCACATCGGCGGCACGGCGCAGGTTCTTGACCAGTCGTTTGTTGAATCAAACCACGAAGGCAAGATTACCATTCGCAACCGCAATGTGATGAAGGACTCGCAGGGCCGTCTCATGGTCATGGGGCGGAACGTGGCCATCGTGGTGGAAGATGCCAAGGGCAATGAACGCGCCGTTCACAAGGTGGTTTACGGCACGCGCCTGTTCGTTGACGATGGCGACATGGTCAAGCGCGGCCTGCGCCTGGCTGAATGGGATCCCTACACGCGGCCGATGCTTTCGGAAGCTGATGGCATGGTGCAGTTCGAAGATGTCGTTGATGGTGTTTCCCTCAATGAAATCGCCGACGAAGCCACGGGCATCACCAACCGGGTGATCATCGACTGGCGTTCTAACCAGCGTGGTTCTTCGTTGAAGCCTGCCATGGTGGTTAAGGACAAGGATGGCAATGTGCACAAGCTGGCACGTGGCGGCGAAGCCCGCTACCTGCTGTCGGTGGACTCCATTCTGTCGGTTGATCCCGGCACCTCGGTGAAGGCTGGTGACGTGCTTGCACGTAACCCGCTTGAAAGTGCGAAAACACGCGACATCACGGGCGGTCTGCCGCGGGTTGCCGAGTTGTTTGAAGCGCGCCGTCCGAAGGATGCCGCCATCATCGCTGAAATCTCCGGCCGGGTCGAGTTTGGCCGCGATTACAAGAACAAGCGCCGCATCCGTATCGTGCCGCAGGACGACACGATGGAAGCGGTGGAATACCTCATTCCGAAGGGCAAGCATTTGCCGGTGCAGGAGGGCGACTTCATTGAAAAGGGTGAATACCTGCTCGATGGCAACCCGGCACCGCATGACATTCTGGCAATCAAGGG
>CAZHCO010000268.1:0-3006 GCA_964530965.1 uncultured Aestuariivirga sp.
GTGCGGCTTGAACGGCACGACGAGGCTTTCAAAACCTCCCCAACTTTCTCCGATGCTGAACACCTCGAAATGGTCCAGCATTGCCGAGATCTGTACGTGACTGGCTGGCTGGAGTATGACCGACATGAGGCCGGAAGCGCCGGTGAAGTCGCGCTTCCATAAATCGTGGCCGCGCGAACCGGGAAGGGCTGGGTATATGACCTCGGCCACTTCATGCTGCGCTCCCAGCCAATTTGCAATCATTAGTGCGCTTTCCATGTGCCGCTGAAGCCGCACACCAAGAGTGCGCAGGCCGCGCAGTCCCATTGCCATGTCATCCGGCCCCGCGAACTGGCCAAGAGTCTCGAATCCCTCGCGGAACTGCGGCCAGACATCTTTAGTGCAGGTCACGGTTCCGAGCATGATGTCCGCGTGCCCGCAGATGTATTTTGTGGCGGCTTGAATCGACAAGTCGGCACCATGGGCAAAAACATTGCAATATAATCCCGATGACCAAGTGTTGTCGGCGGCGACCAACACTCCTCGCTTGTGAGCCATCTCGGCGATTGCCGGCAAGTTCTGGACTTCGAGCGTCTGTGACCCCGGGCTTTCGCAGTAGATCATCCTTGTATTTGGGCGGACAAGCTCCACAATCCGACCCGCAATGAGCGGATCGTAGTAGGTCGTCTCAATTCCTAGCCCCGACAGAAGCGTATCGCAAAAGTGCCTCACCGGGGAATAAACCGAGTCGGTCATGAGCAAGTGGTCGCCAGACTTAAGAAAAGACAACAGAACGGAGCTCACTGCTGCGAGACCGGAGGGACCGGCCTTGGCGGCATGGCCGCCTTCCAGCATCGCCACAGAGGATTCGAAGGCCCGAGATGTCGGGGTTCCCCGTCGCCCGTAGCTGTATTCTTTGTCCTTCGCGAAGAAATCGGCGAGAGTTGGAAACAAATAAGTGGAGACATGGTACACTGGTGGCGCGACGGCACCGTGCCGCGTGAATTCCCGCGCTGCCATGACCAGCCTTGTTTCGGGTTTTAAGGACTTGAGATCAGGTCTGTTTTTTGCCATTTCCGCGCCATGTTGAATCAAAGAGTCAGCTTACATGGCAAGAAGCGTGGGAGAAAGCAAATGAACGGCCCGGGGACTTGAACCCAAGCCTCCAAACCAGTACCAAGGCCCGCGAATAACAGGTGAAAGCAATGATTTCTGAAAAGCGTGTGGCCGCATCGAAGGATTGGATCAAGGGCGCAACCGGTGATTGGGAAATCATTATTGGACTCGAGGTTCACGCCCAGGTCACCGCAAAGTCCAAACTCTTCTCCGGCGCCTCCGCCGATTTTGGCGGAGAACCCAACGACCACGTATCGCTGGTCGACGCCGCCATGCCTGGCATGCTGCCGGTCATCAATGAGTATTGCGTGGAACAGGCCGTTCGCACCGGCCTTGGCCTGAAAGCCAGGATCAACAACTATTCGATCTTCGACCGGAAAAATTACTTCTATCCCGACCTGCCGCAGGGCTACCAGATTTCCCAGTATAAGCAGCCCGTTGTGGGCGAAGGCGTTGTCACCATTGATCTCGACGATGGCAAAACCGTTGACGTTGGCATTGAGCGCCTGCATCTTGAGCAGGACGCCGGTAAGTCCATCCACGACCAGCACCCGAACATGAGCTTTGTTGATCTCAACCGCTCCGGTTGCGCGCTGATGGAGATTGTCTCGAAGCCTGACATGCGCTCCTCCGATGAGGCCCGCGCCTACGTCACCAAGCTCCGCCAGATCATGCGCTATCTCGGCACCTGCGATGGCAATATGGAGCAGGGCTCGCTCCGCGCCGACGTCAATGTGTCGGTGCGCAAGCCCGGCGACAAATTTGGCACCCGCTGCGAAATCAAGAACGTGAATTCTGTCCGCTTCATGGGTCAGGCCATTGAGTTTGAGGCGCGCCGACAGATCGGCATTCTGGAGGATGGTGGAAAGATCGACCAGGAAACCCGACTCTATGACCCCAAGAAGGGCGAAACCCGCTCCATGCGCTCCAAGGAAGAGGCCCATGACTACCGCTACTTCCCTGATCCGGACCTGCTCCCCCTGGAACTCACGGATGACTGGGTGGCCGCAATCAAGACTAGCCTGCCTGAGCTGCCGGACGAGAAGCGAACCCGCTTCATGGGCACTTATGGCCTTTCCGCCTATGATGCCAGCGTGCTCGTCGCCGAGCGAGCCTCGTCGGACTTTTTTGAAGCCACGGCCAAGGGCAGGGATGGCAAGATCGCCGCAAACTGGGTGATCAACGAACTCTTCGGACGGTTGAACAAGGAAGGCAAAACCATTGAAACCACTCCGGTTTCCGCCAAACAGCTTGGCGAAATTGTAGATCTGATAACGGCAGGAATCATTTCTGGAAAAATCGCCAAGGACGTCTTCGAAATCATCTGGACTGAGGGCGGCTCGCCATCTGAGGTCGTCGAGAGCCGCGGCTTGAAGCAGGTGACCGATGCCGGCGCCATCGAAAAGGCTGTGGACGAGATAATTGCCCAGAATCCGGACAAAATCGCAGCGGTTTTGGCCAAACCCTCCATGCTGGGCTGGTTTGTGGGCCAAGTGATGAAATCCACCGGCGGCAAGGCTAATCCCCAGGCCGTTAACGATTTGTTGCGCCAAAAACTCGGAATTAACTAAGTAAATTCAGCATCTTAGATAGTATTTCCGTTTCCGAATATTTTCCGCTATAGTCCGTGTGCAGATTTGTTACGCGAATGGGACAAGCGAGGGGTATTCCGATGGCTAAACCAGCCAAGAAAGCGGCCAAAAAAGCCGTTGCCAAGAAGAAGCCGACAAAGCAAAAGCCCCAAAAGTCAACCAAGCCGACGACAGCAAGCGGCGACAAGCAGCGCTTCACCCTCCATGGCACCATGACCTCTGGCCCGTCCTACACGGTGGGGCTGATGCTCTCCCTGTGCCGCCATCCCTATTCCTATATCCACGTCAATCTCCGCGAAGGCCAGCACAAGCAGCCTGA
>CAZHCO010000269.1:0-4328 GCA_964530965.1 uncultured Aestuariivirga sp.
TCGACTTAGGTTGTGACCTTACATCACCCGCCCGGCCATTGCCAACGAACGGCTCAAGCGTAACGGCGCCGGCCAGGTCGCGCTGCAACTGAAGAGTGCCTACCGGGACGGCACCACGCATATCGTCATGTCGGCACTGGAATTCATGCAGCGGCTCGCCGCGCTGGTCCCGCGTCCACGCCACCATCTGATTCGCTTTCATGGCGTGCTCGCACCCAACGCTGCGTTGCGCGCCAAAATCATTCCGAGCCCGCCCGAGCCTGCGACCGGAGACTCGTGCGATCAGGCGCATGCGCAGGGTGCGCCGGTACGCATGGGTTGGGCTAGGCCTGCCCTTGGGCCGCAATTAGCGCTGGACAAAATTTGCCGCGCCGTCTATCTTTCGGGATGGAAAAACAAAATCAGATAAAGCGCACGCTAGCACAGCAGGGCGCAATCGAGACGATCCGTCGACTGCTGGATGACGATGTACAGGCGAACCGGTCCGCGCTCGCGCAGGCTGCGTGTCAGCATTTCGGCTTTCTCGACGCCTGCGGGCGTGCGCAAACCGCCGGCTGCATAAAAGCACTGCGGGAGTTGGAGCATGCCGGTCATTTTGTGCTGCCCGCAGTGGCCGATTCGGGCCGCGGCAGAGGCAAGCGTCCGCGCCGTCTTGGCGCACCGGTAGAGGCCCCGCACGACCTACCGGACCAAGCAGGCGAGGTGCGCGCACTCGCGCTGATCAAGGTCGACACCGTCGAGCAGATGCGGGTGTGGAACGAGATGATGCTGTGCGAGCACCCGCAGGGCGCTGGGCCTTTGGTGGGCGCGCAGATGCGTTATCTGATCGGCTCGGCGCATGGCTGGCTTGGCGGGTTCGGGTTCGCCGCTGCGGCGCTGCATCTGCGCGCGCGCGACCAATGGATTGGCTGGGACGCGGCCACGCGCCGCCAGCACCTGCACCGCGTGGTGGGCATGAGTCGATTTCTCATCCGCCCATCGGTACGCTGTCAAAACCTGGCCTCGCGCGTGCTGGGGATGGCATTGCGTGGCATCGGTACGGATTTCCAGACCCAGTACGGCTACCGCCCCTGGTTGGTGGAGAGCTTTGTAGACACTGCGCAGTTCGCCGGAACCTGTTATCAGGCCTCGAACTGGGTCGCCATTGGGCACAGTCAAGGGCGCGGCCGCCAGGACCGCAAGCATGAGAGCGCCAAGTCGCTCAAGACCATCTATGTGTATGCGCTGGAGGCCGATTTACGCGCCCGCATGGGCGTTGCCGAACCCATCGGCCTGCGCCCCCTGGAGATCGCCGAAGGCTTGGATGGCGCCCAGTGGGCGGACCACGAGTTTGGCGGCGCGCGCCTGGGCGACCAGCGTCTGAACGGGCGCCTGGTCGATAGTGCGCGCGCGCTGGCGGCGATGCCGGGGCGCGCGTTCTGCGGTGTGGCCCAGGGCGATGTGGCAGCCGTCAAGGGGTACTACCGTCTGATCGACAAACCCGATGACTCGGCGCTCAACATGGCGGCGATCCTGGCCCCTCACCGTGAGCGCACCGTGCAGCGGATGAAGGCGCAGGCCACGGTGCTGTGCATCCAGGATGGCAGCGATTTGAACTACTCGGGACTGGCGCAGTGCGAAGGGCTGGGCTCGATCGGCACCAACCAGACCGGCGCCAAGAGTCCGGGGCTGCATCTGCATTCGACCCTGGTGGTGAGCACCGAGGGCCTGCCGCTGGGGGTATTGGGCGCGCAATGCTCGGCACCGACCCCGCAGCACGATGATCGCGCCGCGTGCGCCATCCCGATCGAACAGAAGAAGACCTTCGCCTGGATCAAGGGGCTGCGCGAGTGCATCGAGTTGGCCAAGCAATTGCCCGCTACGCGGCTGGTCTGCGTGATGGACCGTGAGGCGGACTTCTTCGAGTTGTTCGACGCGCAGCGTCGAACCGGCAGCGTCGATCTGCTGGTACGCGCCAAGCACGACCGCGCAACCCACGACGAACTCGAGCTCAATCTGTTCGACGCCGTCAGACAGAGCGCCGTGCAAAGTCAGCTGCGCATCAAAGTGCCACGGCAAAGTGCGCGACCGAAGAAAAGCAAGCAAAAGGCGCGCGCCGCAACCAAGCAGCGCAGCGCCCAGGTTGCCTTGCGCTATCGGCGCATCGAGCTGCGTCCCCCGTCGCAGCACAAGGCGAAGGCGCCCATCACCTTGTGGGTAGTGCACGTTCTGGAAACATCGCCGCCAGCCGATGCCGAGCCCATCGAATGGTTCTTGCTGACGACCTGCCAGATCACCACCGTCGAGCAGGCCCAAGAGTTTGTGCGTTGGTATTGCCTGCGCTGGCGCATCGAAGACTGGCATCGTGTGCTCAAAAGCGGCTGCCGCATCGAGGCTCTGCAACACAAGACTGCCGAGCGACTCAAGCGCGCCATTGGCATCAACCTGGTCATCGCCTGGCGCATCATGCTCATGACCCTGCTGGGCAGAGAATGCCCGCAACTGCCCGCAGAGGTCTTCTTCTCGGACCTCGAGATCGAGGTGCTGCAGGCTTACTCAAAAAAAAAAGCATCGCCAAACCCACCAACCTTGGCGATGCCGTGCGTCTTGTAGCCCGACTCGGCGGTTACCTGGGTCGCCCCAACGATCCGCCCCCGGGGCACCAACTGATGTGGCAAGGCTATTCGCACCTGCAAACGCTGTGCGAAGGCCTCTCCCTCAGAGACTGGACTTCGGGGTAGGAATATTTATGGGCAAAGGGCAGGGCTAGCCTCGTCGATAATGACCACATCGAATCTGGTCTCGCGTGGATCGAAGCTTTCATACAACCGGCTCAAAGGCATGATCCACACTGGCACCGCTCGCCGCGCCGACGTCAACAACTGCCGGGCTTGGCGGAGGAGTTCCGGGACCCGTTTGCCAGTGCCCCTACCAACCTTACGGATGGTCTGCACGTAGCCCATAAGGGCCAACTGCGCGTCCAAGTTAGTACGTTCACGTTGCGCTGCCCACGTCTCAAGTTCAATGATTTGCGCCGCCATGCTGCGCAGTTCATCTTGCGTCGCACTAAGCCGCTCTTGAAGATCCGTCATCGAAACGGAAGCGCGCCGCTCCAGCTCCTGGTGCCACTGCCGCCAGCGCCATGCGGTAGTCGAATCGCCCAGCGGCTGCGGGGTGCCATGCACCCCATGGCGCTGGGCGATGTCATGCGCCCAGGCCGGAGCAACGTTCTGTATCCGCGCCAGGAGTGCAAGGCGCGTTTGGTAGGTGCCAGCTAACCCTTCGAGTCGGGCTAGCTCACGCGAAGCCTCTTCGTACACCTCGATGTTCCATTCGCCTTGTGCTTGCAACAAGGCGCTCGCCGCTTCGCTATGCGGGAAGCCAGCGAGATACGTACGCTGCTGCGACAACGCCGCCGACAACTCCGCCTGTCGCATGAGCGCCGCCTGCGCCTCGACGACGTCCGCCAGTTCCTGAGATCCCGCACGCTCCACGCGCGTCAATTCTCCGTGATCCCCTGTTACTGGAGGGTATGCGGCTAGCCATTCTTCCCAACGAAACCCTGCCGCGCGCAACTCTCCGATGAGCGGCTCCCAGATGGTTGCTCGCCACTCCAACCGTGCGCGGATCTCCTGCGCGTAACCCTGCGCAGCGCGTTCTGGCGAGCCGCCGAAGGTTTTGAAGGCCGGTCCATCGTGGCACTCCACGAGCCGCTTCCAGCGATCTGCAAGGCGACTCCGATTTACCTCAAGTTGCGCTTTTGCTTGCAGTGCGCGGATCTTGTCGCGGGCCTGGGGTGCACGGATATCGATGCGGCAGGTTTCAAGCAGTTTGTGCCAAGCGCGGTGTGTCAACTTGGTCTTCAGCCCAAGTGAACCTCCGGCCTCAAGATAGTCAGTAAGTTGAGCCAGCATCGCGGCCACCTCGTCGACCGGTCGTCCTTTCGGCATTTCTGGCCCATGAGCCGCAATGAGGCGTTGCGCGGTGCCCGCCTCAAATACAAGTGCGTTTACAAACGATAGCAAATCGCTCCACGTCCCATGCAGATCGCCGCCCGACCATCCCGCAAATAGCGCCTCCCGCAACCATAGCCTCTTCTCGCCAAGAATGGTCGCCACCGCCTTGACCCGCTGATGCAGTTGTTGAAGGTCGCTTGCCATCAGATTGCGCCCAGCGCCGTCAGCCCAACCAGTTGCTGGAGGGTGCGGCGACGGGATGGTGAATGCGCTTTCATGAGACAAACTCCTGCGTGGTGCGAAACTCAGTTGACGTTTTCGAAGTATGCCGCCAGGTCGGCGATGTCTTCATCTGACAGTGGCGTGGCCAGTGGATTCATGTTCGAGTCCTTG
>CAZHCO010000270.1:0-19697 GCA_964530965.1 uncultured Aestuariivirga sp.
TTACAGTCACCAATGCCCTTGGCAGATCAACCGTCTATTCAATCCAATCGGTTTACGGCATGATCAAGCAGCTCACGGCGGTGGACGGCATTGCGACCACGAGCTGTGCTGCCTCAAATACTGTTTACGCCTATGACACAAATGGGTTCCGCGCCGAGGCAACGGATGCGGAGGGCCGCATCAGCAAATGGGTGCGCAACACGCGGGGGCTGGCCACAAGCACCACGGAAGGCTTTGGCACAGCCGTTGCCCGCACCACAACAACCACCTGGGATGCAACACGGCCGCGGCCAACGCAAATCACCGCTCCCGGATTAACGACCGACATAGCTTACAACGCCGCGAGCCAGGTTACCTCGCTCGCCCAAGTCGATACGACAACGACGACGACTCCGTATTCGACCAACGGCCAGACGCGAACCACCGCATTCAACTACACCAGCTTCAGCCTTCCCACGCCACCGGCCATTGGGCCAACAGGAACTCCTTTAAGCGATGTGGCGCTCACCCTCACGAACCCTGATGCTGAAACGGGCACGACCGCTGGCTGGACCAATTCCACGGGAGCAATCGGCGTTCGAACCACCGCACCCTGCAACATTTCCAAATGTTTCACAGGTGGCACGGTCGCATTTTCTGCCGCTTATCAGGACATTGCCGTCCCTGCTGGAAACACCGCGGAAGTGGACGCCAATCAGCGGGCGGCAAAAATTTCCTGGAAACAGAACTCTTCGAACAACACTGACCGTGCCTCTGTGCGGCTCATCTTCCTCGATCAGGCGAGCTCGGTCATTGGCTCTGCCGTGAATGATATCAGGCCTGAAATCTCATGGAAACAGCGCGAGCACACCGCACCCGTGCCGGCTTTGACCCGCACCATCCGCGTTCAGATGATGATGGAGCGGACCTTCGGAACACCAAATGACGGATATGTCGACGATATTGCCATTTCTCTCGTGGCCGACGGAACGGCAGCGGCAAAGCCCTATCTGCGTCCGGCAAATCCCGACGCCTTGTCAGGCAACACCACGGGCTGGACGGTGAGCACGGGTACGATAGCAACATCCACGGCCACGCCCTGCACCCTCTTTGCCTGCTTCAAGGAGACGAGCAATGGAACCGACTCGTTCAACCAAACCATCACCCTGCCAACCGACCGCATCACTGAGATCGATGGGCTGGCGCGTGGCCTTGAACTCCAGTGGATCGACCGCGCCACGGCTCCGGCCTACCGGACGGCCATCGATCTGACCTTCCTTGATGGCATAGACCAGCCCATCGCCGGTTCTGCCTCAGTTTCGCCGCTCTGGTCTTCGGAAAATCTCTGGAAGCAGCGCATGCATTATGCGGATATTCCGGCGGGCGCCCGCAAGGTGAAGATAGGCGTGAACTTCAGCCAACCCGCCGTCTATGCCGACAGCGGCACGTTCTTCACGGGCCTCACCGCAAGGATGGTAGGCCGCAGCGCGCCGCCAGATCCCGTTGATATCCTGTCCTCGGTTGACGGACCACTTGCCGGCACCGGCGACACGGTGAGCTATCAGTATGACACCCAGGGCAACATTACGCTGGTGACCGATGAACTGGGCCACACAACGCAAGTCACCGCGTTGAATGCCGCGGGCCAGCCCCTCACAATTCTTGACCAGAACGGCATCGCCACTGATCTCGCCTATGACGCCCGCGGGCGCCTGACAACGGTCACCGTTAACCCCGGCGCGAACCAAGTTGTGACGACCATCGAGTATGACCTGGCGGGGCAAGTGACCAAGATCACCGCGCCGGATTCGTCCTTCCTGCAATACGCCTGGAACGATGCGAAACGATTAACCACAGTCACAAACAACGCGGGCGAGACGATTGAGTATGGCTACAATGCCAATGGTGATGTCACCTCGACGGTTGTGAAGTCCACATCGGCCACGGTTGTCAAGCAGCAGTCGGCACTCTTTGACGAGTTAGGGCGTCTGATGCGGTCTATCGGAGCAGCAAGCCAGCAGACGAATTACGGCTATGACCGGACGGACAAGCTTGTCCAGGTCACCGATCCCCGCAGCAATCTCTATTCTTATGCCTATGACGCGCTGTCGCGGCTGTTCCGCGAGACGGACCAGGAAAGCGCCCAGGTCAATCTCACCCGCAATACCCAGGACGATGTGGTGGCCTACAGCGATCCGCGAGCGCTTTCCACGACCTATGTCCGGAATGGCTTTGGCGAGGTCATTCAGGAAACCTCCCCCGATGCAGGGGTTACCACCTATGTCAGGGACGCTCGCGGCCTTATCACCCAGATCACCGATGCACGCGGCATTGTCGCGAACTATGCGAATGACAATGCCGGTCGCGTCACCAGCATCGCCTATCCTGCGGCCACCGCTGAGAACGTAACTTACACCTACGACTCAGTCTCTGGCGGCAACAAGGGTATTGGCCGCCTCACCGGCGTTACCGACCAATCGGGCTCCACGGCACGCGTCTATGATGCGTTGGGCCGCGTTACCTCAGAAACCCGGGTGATCGGTTCACAGAGCTACACCACTTCATACGCCTATGACGCGGCAGATCATCTGACCCAGATCACCTATCCCTCGGGCCGGATTATCACCTATGCCCGGAACTCCTTGGGCCAGGTCTCCGGTGTCACCACCAAGCAGAACTCCGGCGCATCGGCGGTGAATGTGGCAACATCCGTGACCTGGAAGCCCATGTCTGATCTGCTCGCAGGACTCACTCACGGCAATGGCCTTGCCACCACGGCGGGCTATGACCTCGACTACCGCCTCACCTCGCTGCTGCTGCAGGATGGGGCGACCGATATCTCCAGCCTGTCCTACACCTATACGGACGGGATGAACCTCACGGCGGTGAACGACAATGTGACATCGGCCAACACTGCCTCGCTCTCCTACAGCCCTGCCAACCGCCTGGCCACCGCCAATGGCGCCTGGGGCAATGCGAGCTTCAGCTATGATGGCGTTGGAAACCGTCTCTCCGATGTCAGCACGGTAGGTGCAGTCACCACCACGCGGCTTGCCGCCTATGACACGGTCTCCAACCGCATTACCGGCATGACCGAGAACAGTGCAGCGCTCCGGAGCTACACCTATGATGCGGGCGGCAACATCCTCACCGACACGCGGCCTGGCGAAGTCTTTGCCTTCGCTTACAACGCACGGAACCGCCCCGCCTCGGTCACCCGGAATACGGTCGCCTACGCCACCTATGGCTATAACGCCCTGGAGCAACTCGTCTCGCGGGCCACCTCAGCGGCAGGCGGCCCCACCGGCACGGTGCATTACATCCACGACCTCGACGGCCACATCATCGCCGAGGCGGATGGCGCAACCGGGGCCACCTCACGGGAATATATATGGATGGCGGCCAACGACAATGCACCCACAGACCTGCCGCTGGCAGTAGTGGACGACGTCGCCACCACCCCCGTCCTCCTCATGGTCCACACGGATCATCTCGGCCGGCCGATCCGCATGACCGACGGCACGAAGGCCACTGTCTGGCAGGCCAGCTACAAGCCCTGGGGCGAGGTCCAGTCTCTCTCCGGCACCCGCGCCCTCAACCTGCGCTTCCCCGGCCAGTACTTCCAGATCGAGACCAGCCTCGCCTACAACTGGCACCGCCATTACGACCCCGTTACAGGCCGCTACACCCGGCCTGATCCGTTAGGATTTGTGGACGGACCAAGCGTCTATGCCTATGCCGGCAACAGTCCGTTTATGAAGACGGATAGGGAGGGGCAGCAATCAAGTTCAATACGAGGAAGTCGTTATGGCGCGTTTGGCCCTACACCCATGCAAGGATTCTGGGGACAGCAGTATGGCTATTATAGAAATCAGATACTGCGCTATCAGCCCAATTTTTCGGAGATGTCGAGTCGTGATTTTCGACCAGGTGCACGTGATGTTAGACGTCTAGAAGAGCTTCTTGAAAACCTTCAGCGCGGAGAGCAGCCAATTGGAGGTGTATACGGCCTGATGAGCGGGAATCAGTGTTCTTATGTCGGTAAAGCCTCGAATTTGCCCATTAGGCGGAATCAGTGGCAAAGCCTGCGTCCTGGTTTGGAGTTCGTGCCGCTGTTCAGAACAAATCATCCACTTCAAAGAAGTGGTATGGAGCAGCGCTATTTCGATGCCTATTCACCGCCTCTCAACATACGCAATCCTGTTGGGCTAAGAAATCTTAATACTCAACAGATACTAGAAGTTATTGGCGGCATGAGCGTTGGCCCTTTGCCCAGAAGGTGAAATCATCATGAAAGAAAACATACGTGATAGATCAAAGCCCGGAACATGGGTTGCAATACCTCTTCCTAAGGGTGGATACGCGTTGGGTCTTGTTGCTAGGCGCGCTGAAAGTCGACGGCAACTACGGAGAACTTTTATTTATATTTTTGGACCGCGTGCACAATCTCCTGAAGAACTTGCACTTCACTTAAATAGAGGGGTCAACGAAAGCATTAGATTCGGATTTACAATGGATCCCGCAATTCTCGAAGGCAGATGGCCCATTGTTGGACGTATCCAACCATTCATTCCCGACGATTGGCCAGTACCTTTGGTGAAAAGCGGCCCAATTGGCGGCGGGCCAGACTTCATGCGGCGGCGAGAGCTTTACGAACTGGGCAACGATCTCGAGGAGAAAAGAGTATTTGCTGAGAGGATCGTCGACGATCCTAAAGTTTATGCAAACAGAGGTACGCACGGATACATTTCCTTCGAAGAATTCGCTGAGCGTCAGATCGAGGAAAAACCTTTGCTCAGCGACTTGTGATAAATTTTTTGATAGGAGCTTCAATCCAGCAGACCGATTACGGCTATGACCGGACGGATAAACTTGTCCAGTTCAGCGATCACCGCACCAATAGTTGCGCCTATGACGCGGCAGATCATCTGACCCAGATCACCTATCCCTCGGGCCGGATTATCACCTATGCCCGGAACTCCTTGGGCCAGGTCTCTGGTGTCACCACCAAGCAGAACTCCGGCGCATCGGCGGTGGACGTTGCAACATCCGTGACCTGGAAGCCCATGTCCGATCTCCTGGGCGGCATAACCCACGGCAATGGCCTTGCCACCACGGCGGGCTATGACCTCGACTACCGCCTCACCTCGCTTCTGCTGCAGGACGGGGTGACCTCCATCTCCAGCCTGGCCTACACCTATACGGACGGCATGAACCTCACCGCGGTGAACGACAATGTGACGCCGACCAACAGTGCCTCGCTCTCCTATAGTCCCTCCAACCGCCTGGCCACGGCCAATGGCGCCTGGGGCAATGCCAGCTTCAGCTATGATGGCGTGGGCAACCGGCTCTCCGATGTCAACACGATAAGTGCAGTCACCACTACCAGGCTTGCCGCCTATGACACTGTCTCCAACCGGATCGTGGGGCTTACCGAGAATGGCGCGGCACTCCGGGGCTACACCCATGATGCTGCCGGCAACATCATTACCGATACCAGGCCCGGCGAAGTCTTTGCCTTCACCTACAATGCAAGGAACCGCCCCACTTCCGTCACCCGGAACTCCGTGGCCTATGCCACCTACGGCTACAATGCCTTTGAGCAACTCGTCTCGCGGGCCACCTCAGCAGCAGGCGGACCCACCGGAACCGTACACTACATCCATGACCTCGACGGCCACATCATCGCCGAGGCCGACGGAGCAACCGGGGCCACCTCACGGGAATATATATGGATGGCGGCCAACGACAATGCACCCACAGACCTGCCGCTGGCAGTAGTGGACGACGTCGCCACCACCCCCGTCCTCCTCATGGTCCACACGGATCATCTCGGCCGGCCTATCAGGATGACAGACGGAGCCAAGGCAACCGTCTGGGCCGCCTCCTACAAGCCCTGGGGCGAACCCCAGTCCCTCTCCGGCACCCGCGCCCTCAACCGGCGCTTCCCAGGCCAGTACTTCCAGATCGAGACCAACCTCTCCTACAACTGGCATCGCCATTATGATCCCGTCACCGGAAGATATACCCAGCCTGATCCCCTCGGATTTGTGGATGGACCGAGTGTCTATGCATACGCGGGGAACTCGCCGTTTATGAAAACGGATAGAGAAGGGCTTAACGCTGCCGAGGGCTATTTACCCGGAAGCAGGCCAGTAATTGGTGGGCAACTTCTTGAAGGTGGGGGTGGGCGCGGAATCGGCGGCCCTGCGGGCGGATTTGGTGCGGGCATAGGTATTGGTGCCGGCATCGGCGCTTTGTGGGATGGCATCTACGGAATGTGCAAACGAGCATTTGGCTCTGGTGGTGGATACGATGATGATGACGATGGGTGTGATCAACAATACCAACGGGAGTTGAATTACTGCAAAAAAAGGAAAGAGCTTACAGCCCTACCCGACATGTTAGTAGGATGTAAAGCAAGAGCGGCTCTTCGATATTCTAATTGCTTACACAATGCCAAAGGAGGTAGCCAAAGAACTATGCCGGACGCATGGAGCGAAAAAGACGAAGAGGTTTGGCGAAATTTTGATAAATGAGTTTGATATGGCCAACAACGAGTTTAAAAATTATTTCGAGTTACACGATTGGTACGACAATCTTCGAAGCCACGACATGACCACTGACCTGTCTGCTAAGATATTGGAGAAAATTGCCTCTGCAAGCGATAGGCAATCGCTTAAAGCTCTGAAAGACATTCTGCACTCCGAATATGTTATACTTGGTTGCTTTGATAAGGCTGTCGCTCTGTTGGAAAGCGAATTTACGGATATTCCGGATAACGGTTTAACCGCAATTACTTTAGCTGAAGACTATTTTCATCATTTAGAAAGGCCTGAAATAGCACTTAGAAAAATTGAAACTGCAATACAAATTACAAATAGAACAGGTCATTTCCGGCGACATGCGCTAAATGTACAGGCACGTATCCTTCGTGCACTTGATGACTACATGAAACTCGAAAAATGCCTTCAGCAAATTATGGCAACAACTGTAACCGAAGGACAAATGGACATCGGGCGCGAAGGAGATTTTATTAATAACCTTCCTGCTGGTGCCATATCTGAAGATGTGCTGATCCTATACAAAAAATTCTTGGCGGAATTCAAAACAAGAATTCCCCCCGATCACAAACAACACGGGCGAGACGATTGAGTATGGTTACAATGCCAATGGTGACGTCACCTCGACGGTTGTGAAATCCACGAGTGCCACGGTGGTCAAGCAGCAGTCGGCACTCTTTGACGAGTTAGGGCGTCTGATGCGGTCTATCGGTGCTTCAAGTCAGCAAACCAACTACGGCTATGACCGGACGGATAAGCTTGTCCAGGTCACTGACCCCCGCAGCAATCTCTATGGGTATGCATATGACGCACTCTCTCGGCTGTTCCGCGAGACGGACCAGGAAAGTGCCCAGGTCAATCTCACCCGAAATGCCCAGGACGAAGTTTCGAAAACTCCCATGCGCGGGCGAACATCGGCGCTGTTTACTTGATGCTCAACAACGTGGGAATCGACACCAACAGGCATGGTTGCGCTGCAACGAACGTTGCCCGGTGCGCGGTGGGAATTGATTCACCATATTGGACCCATGACGGGAAGCCAAGGCGAATTGCGCTGCATATTCAGAATTGAGGCGACAAGGTTCGGCTGGCAGTGTATGGTTGGCACAGCGTTTCGAGTCAGGTCTTAACGTGAATGAAGTCGGAATACGTGCTTTTTGACCACTCGGAATTTTTGTTGAGGGGTTACAGCCATGACGACAAGAGCTAAGAAACTGGTCGCCGTCGCAGACGACAGCCGTGTTTATTCGGATATCCGAAAGATCACTTTTGCCGACCTCAAAGACGCCTTGATCAAGGGTCTTGAAGATTTCAAAGAGAAACCCACGCACCTGGTTATCCTCGCCATAATATACCCCCTTGCCATGGTGGTTGCCGTCAACGTTGCGGCTGGATATGAATTGTTGCCGATTGTCTTTCCGCTGGTTTCCGGATTCGCCCTGATCGGCCCCGTGGCCGCGGTCGGCCTTTACGACATGAGCCGGCAGCGCGAGGAGGGGCACGATGTTACCTGGGAGCACGCTTTCACCATCTTCCGCTCGCCCTCGATCTTTGCCATCGTGAAGCTCAGCATTCTGCTGGGCGTGATTTACTTCGTCTGGCTGGGTGTGGCCTTTGCCATCTACCGGTCAATCTACGGCAGCGTGATACCGACATCGATCTCGGACTTCATGTGGCAAGTTCTCACTACCCCTGCCGGATGGACGCTCATTATATTGGGCTGCGGCGTAGGCTTCGTTTTCGCCCTCGTGGTTCTGGCGATCAGTGCTGTGTCGTTTCCGCTGCTTATTGACCGGAACGTTGGAACGAAGGCGGCGGTTCAGACGTCAGTTCATGCGTTCATGGCCAATCCGGTTACGATGACGATGTGGGGTCTTATCGTCGCCGGCCTTCTGGTGCTCGGCACCATACCCCTGTTCGTCGGCCTCGCCGTCATCATGCCGGTGCTCGGGCATGCGACTTGGCATCTGTACCGGAAGGTTGTCGAGCATTGAGTATTGTCCTGTGAGCGGGACCATTAGAGTGCTTTAGATTTTATTTGCGGCACTTGGTGAAAGGGCCCTCATCCGCCCTGTCGGCCACCGTCAAACCTTAAGAGTATCACTTGAATTTTTGGCTTGAGGGCTACGCAAAATGGTTGACGTTTTTATGGGTTTTGCGGGCCTTAATACCATTATGAATACCCTGAAGGGATTCAAGGACATCAATGATGCCAATGTCCGCAACACTGTGGCTATCGAACTGCAACAAAAAATCCTTTCCGCCTACCAAGACCAAGCGGCGCTGGCTGAAAAAGTAAGCGAGCTTGAAAAAGAGGTGGCTCAACTTAAAGACTGGGACGCAGAGAAACAGCGCTACGAACTTAAGGATATTGGGCAAGGCTGTGTGGCCATTGCCGGATGGCTCACTTCAGATAGTCGCGCGAGGTTCGAAGACTGATGGGTGATGGGCAATGTCGGTAATAGGACTTTGAAGCAGTACCGTCCCGGTGACTTTCCATGCGTTGTTATGTACGCGCTCAAGCTTCACATCCTGCGTCGCCATAAGGCGACAACCGAGCATGAGGGCTTTTTCTGTTGATCGAGCCTTAAAATAAGTGATCCCATCGTCAGCGAACCGACTGCGGTTATTCTGGACAGGGAACTGCCAGACTTGCTTATTAGGATTTATGGACATGGAGGCCTCCTCCAGAAAGATACTCTGAACCATATTTGTGACTAGATTTGGACAACACTTAAGTCAGCGGTCCTGTCTCGAAACTCGCAGGGAACGTTTCGCATACTTGGAAATTTCTACATTAAGTCGCAGCATCGAACTACTGAAGTTCCAAATGATGCTGGTATGCTTGCCCTCGTTCGCGCAAGGGCAATGGCTGTAGGTATTTGAATATCTCGGCCACGCCCCGCTGCTGGAAGGTGGCGGGGCTATTTATGCCATGAACGGCCGACAAGCTGCCTATAATGTGCAAGATGATTGGATTTATATCATCCTCGGCCAACCCAACCGAACGTCATGAGATTTTAATGCAAAGTGTAATCCAAATTACATTGCAGTCCTGAGCGCGCGAGTAATTCCGTTCATAGCGATAAATCGCGAATTATTTAGCTCAGGGAGTTTCCCATGAACAAGTTTTCTATTATTGCCGAAACTGTAGCTCTTGGCTGGTCCGCTGCCGAAGCAAGGGAATCCTGGCTACGGCGCTGTTTCAAGAATGCACGCTTTCAGGAAAACGTCCAACCGAAGGCAGAGCCTGTAGCCCAAATCGATTCGCAATTGATTGATGAGAGGGACTGGATACCTGATGCATATCATCCGCCATTGTACAGCCTGGCAGCCAACCATCCGCACGTACTTGCGGCTCAGCTATTCTCAAAAAAGTTTCGGTAGAAAGCGGTTGGTCCTCTATAACGAGGATTTGCTGTGGCTCAATCCTTCGGACGGGCGAAGGCAAAAACTCTGGAGATTATCGCCTTCTCCCGTGCCTCTTGGCATGCGAGGAGCTGGCCGAAAGCCAGATGAGGGCCCTTCGAACTCACAGGTTCAAGGCGCCGTCGGCTATTGCTGCTGTCAGCAGAAGTCCCAATTGCACGAACGAGGCATAGAAATTTGATCTGGCGGCTTTCGGTCCGGGATCGCGGATGAGTTCGATGCTCCGCCAAATGAAAAAACCGCCACCCGCCGCAGCGCCCGCCAGATAAATAAAGCCCATGCCAAATGCCATCGGCAGCAGCGACAAGACTACAAGGGCAATGGTGTGCCACAATATGATCCAGGCAGTCGCCGCATCACCGATGACGACGGGAAGCATTGGAACACCTGCTGCCGCATAGTCTTCGTGCAAGACGATTGCCAGGCTCCAAAAATGTGGTGGTGTCCACAGGAAAAGGACTAGTGCAAGAATGATCGGCGCCGGAGCAAGATCGGGCGTGATGGCTGCAGCGCCGGCAAGCACGGCAAAGCTGCCGGCCAATCCGCCGATCACAATGTTCCAAACGCTGCGGCGCTTGAGCCAGATTGTGTAAACGGCGCCATAGACAAATGCGCCCAGGAAAATATAGAGCGCGGCATGGGCATTCAAGACCCAGGCCGCAACGAAAACGGCGAGGGCAAAGTTCAAGCCAAGGCCTGTAAGCCATAGCCAGCCGGCCTGAAACTCACCCGTAACAAATGGACGGTTCCGCGTGCGCGGCATTTGGGCATCCAACTCGCGCTCGAAATGTTGGTTAAAGGCGCTCGCACCTGCTGAAGACAGGAATACCGCAAAGGCAAGAACTGCGACCTGTCCCGGGGCGAGTGAAACTCCTGGCGTTATTGCCATTCCGGCAAAGGCGCACAGCGTAATGGCTGCGGCAATGCGCAGCTTGAAAACCCTTGAAATCTGTTTCAGTGTTCTCGCAGTTGAATCGACCATCGTCTATCACATCGAAATTGCACGGAAATTCCCCAGGCGGGGTCGATGGTAGCATGTGAGGTGCGCTCTGTAACAGGGTGCATTTTGTATTCAAAAACCAAGGCGCTGAATCAAGGCGCTGAAATAAGGCGCCGAAGCAAGGCGCTCAAATGGGAGCCATGATGATATGATTCTGGCATTCGTATTGGTTGTTTTGGTCGTTGGCTCGGTGATATTTCACCTTATGAGCCCGTGGTGGTTTACACCGATTGCGTCGAATTGGGATTACATCGACCACACGATCGTAATCACATTCTGGATCACCGGTGTTGTTTTTGTGGCGGTTGGTTTGTTCATGGCCTATTGCGTGTTCCGCTTCCGTCACCAGGAGGGAACACGGGCCGCATACGAGCCGGAGAACAAGAGGCTGGAGTGGTGGCTCACTGTATTGACTACGCTGGGGGTTGCGGGGTTGCTTACTCCCGGCCTGTTTGTATGGAACCAGTACGTCACGGTCCCGGCGGGCGCGGATACAATTGAGGTTATGGCCCAGCAGTGGCAATTTAATTTCCGCCTTCCGGGCAAGGACGGCGTGTTGGGCACGTCCGACACCCGGAATGTCAGTTCTGAAAACCCATTTGGTCTCAACCCGAACGATCCCAACGGTCAGGATGATGTCCTGATAGAAGCCCAGGACCTGCACCTGCCGCTCGACAGGCCGGTCAAGGTATTGCTCCGTTCGATAGATACCCTGCACGACTTTTATGTACCCCAGTTCCGCGCCAAGATGGACATGGTGCCGGGCATGGTCACCTACTTCTGGTTCACGCCGACCCGCACCGGGACATTCGAGTCGATCTGCGCCGAACTGTGCGGCACCGGGCATTACACGATGCGCGCCATCGTGGTGGTGGATGAGGACAGTGCCTATCAGACGTGGCTGCAGGGGCAGTCGACCTTCAAGCAAGCGATGGATGGTACGGGCGACAAGTTAAAGCTGGCCTTGAGCAAGAGCGAGATGGTTTCCACGGAAAGAGTATCTGAACGATGACACCCAGCCCCAAGGGGCCATAGGCCGACAAATCGAAAAGGTGGTTCAATGACCGATGTGACCCCTAACGCCGTCAACTATACTGAACTCGCGGAAGTCGAGGACGTCGAACTTTACCATCCGAAAAGCTTCGTCACGAAATATATCTGGAGCCAGGACGCCAAGGTCATCGCCATACAGTATGCGGTGACGGCGATTGCGATTGGTCTGGTGGCATTGGTGCTGTCGTGGATGATGCGGCTGCAACTGGGATTCCCGGACACTTTCGACTTTATCTCGCCTGAGGCCTACCTCCAGCTGATCACCATGCACGGAATGATCATGGTCATCTACCTGCTCACGGCGTTGTTCCTGGGCGGGTTTGGCAACTACCTCATCCCGTTGATGGTGGGCGCCCGCGACATGGTGTTTCCCTATGTGAACATGCTGAGCTACTGGGTCTATCTGCTGGCAGTTCTTGTGCTGGTGGCGAGCTTCTTTGTGCCGGGCGGGTCTACCGGTGCGGGCTGGACGCTCTATCCGCCGCAGGCGATCCTCGCCGGCACGCCGGGGCAGAGTTACGGCATTATCCTGATGCTCGCCTCGCTGGCCCTGTTCATCATCGGGTTCACAATGGGCGGCTTGAACTATGTGGTGACGGTGTTGCAGGCCCGCACGCGCGGCATGACGCTGATGCGCCTGCCCTTGACGGTATGGGGCATTTTCGTTGCCACCATCCTGGCACTGCTGGCCTTCCCCGCCCTGTTCGTCGGCGCCGTGATGATGATGTTTGACCGGCTTCTGGGAACCAGCTTCTTCATGCCGGAAATCGTCGAGTTCGGCGAAAGCCTGAAATACGGCGGCGGCAGCCCGATATTGTTTCAGCATCTTTTCTGGTTTTTCGGCCATCCAGAAGTTTACATCGTGGCCTTGCCGGGCTTCGGCATCGTCTCCGACCTGCTCAGCGTTCATGCGCGAAAGAACATCTTCGGCTACCGGATGATGGTGTGGGCGATCGTGGCGATCGGCGGCCTCAGCTTTGTCGTGTGGGCGCACCACATGTATGTCAGCGGCATGAATCCCTATTTCGGTTTCTTCTTCGCCACCAGCACGCTGATCATCGCCGTGCCCACCGCAATCAAGGTTTACAACTGGGTGCTGACGCTGTGGCGCGGCAATATCCACCTCACCCTGCCGATGCTGTTTGCCATCGCCTTCATCATAACATTTGTGAACGGGGGGATAACCGGCCTGTTCCTCGGCAACGTGGTCGTGGACGTTCCGCTTTCAGACACGATGTTCGTGGTTGCCCACTTCCATATGGTGATGGGCGTGGCGCCCATTCTCGTCATCTTCGGGGCGATCTACCATTGGTACCCGCTGATGAGCGGGCGCATGCTCAATCAGGCAATGGGACACTTCCACTTCTGGGTCACCTTCATCGGCGCGTATCTGATCTATTTCCCAATGCATTATCTGGGCTTCATCGGCGTGCCGCGCCGCTACTACGCGTTAGGCGAGACTGAATTCATCCCGCTATCTGCCGCGACGCTGAACGAATTCATCACCGTGGCGGCGTTGATCGTGGGCTTTGCCCAAGTGGTGTTCATATTCAACCTGGTGTGGAGCCTGTTCAAAGGCAAAATATCCGTCAAGAACCCATGGCGGGCAACCTCGCTTGAATGGCAAACACCGCAGATGCCACCCGCCCATGGCAACTGGGGCAAGGAGTTGCCAGTGGTCTACCGCTGGGCTTACGATTACAGCGTGCCGGGTGCGGCAGAAGACTTCCTGCCGCAAAACCTCCCGCCAAACCAGGTCGCAATCGCCAAGGGCCACGAGGCGTCAGGCGTACAGGCAGCGGCAACGTGAGCATCTTGCGTCAGTTGACAGCAAAGCCCTGGGTGGCAACACAGGCGCTGGTCGACGACTTTCATGTCGGCGGCACATTTTTCCTGTCGCCGGCGAAGCTCGGCCTGCGGGTGCTTCTTGCCGCTGTCACGGTTTTGTTTTCGCTTCTGATTTTCGCCTATGGAATGCGGATGGAGCTTGAGGTCTGGCGCCCCTCGCCTCAGATGAGCCTCTTGTGGCTGAACACGGTGCTGCTGGTCCTGAGCAGCCTGGCCATGCAATGGGCGCTGTTTGCCGCGCGGCGCCACGAGATTGACGGTGTTTGGATCGGGCTGCTTGCCAGCGGGTTTTTTGCCATCGCATTTCTGGGCGGGCAGATCATGGCGTGGCGACAATTGAATTCGCTGGCAGCCTTCAACATCACGAACCCGGCGATCGGTTTCTTCTTTCTCATTACCGCCCTGCATGGATTGCACCTGTTGGGAGGCCTGGTTGCCTTGGGAAGAACCACTTCCAAAGTCTGGCGCGGTTTTGACATCGCCCAGGTTCGCCTGAGTGTGGAGCTGTGCACGACCTACTGGCACTACCTGCTGGTGGTCTGGCTGGTGCTTTTCGCGCTGCTGTTTTCGGGCAACGACAGTCTGGGCATTTTGTTGACGCTTTGCGGTTTAAGGTGAACGGGGAAAAAAGCTTATGGCACAAGCTGCGATGACAAATACGGCCGAACCCCTCCCGCGACCGGCAGGATTGAGCGGTGTCGTAGCCGACTTTTCCTCGGATCAGCGGGCGTTCAAGAATGTTCCCTGGGGGAAGGCCATGATGTGGATCTTCCTGCTCAGCGATACCTTCATCTTCAGTTGCTTCCTGTTGTCGTACATGACGGTGCGCTGGTCCACGAAGGTGCCGTGGCCCAACCCCAGCGAGGTTTTCGCCCTGACTATCGGGGGCCAAAGCATTCCTCTCATCCTGATCGCCATCATGACCTTTATCCTGATCAGTTCCAGCGGCACGATGGCCATGGCGGTCAAATACGGCTATGCCCGCGACCGCAAGACAACGGCGATCCTGATGCTGGTGACCGCGGCATTCGGCGCCTCATTCGTCGGGATGCAGGCCTTCGAGTGGAGCAAGCTAATCCACGAAGGGGTCCGCCCCTGGGGCAACCCTTGGGGCGCGCCGCAGTTTGGCTCAACTTTCTTCCTCATCACGGGTTTCCACGGCACGCATGTTTCGATCGGCGTGATTTTCCTGATAGCCATTGCGCGGAAAGTCTGGCGGGGCGACTATGACGTCCAGAGAAAGGGTTTTTTCACGAGCCGGAAAGGGAATTACGAGATCGTTGAAATCACCGGCCTGTACTGGCACTTTGTTGATCTGGTATGGGTGTTCATCTTCGCATTATTCTATCTGTGGTGAGGGAAACCGTGGCACACGCAAAAACACAAGCACATCCGATCAGTGTATATCTGTGGACTTGGGGACTGCTCTTTGTCCTCAGCGGCTTTTCCTACGCTGTCGATTACTTCCACTTGCAGGGCCAGCTCCGATGGTCGCTCATCCTGCTATTCATGATGTTGAAGGCAGGGCTGATCGTTGCCGTCTTCATGCATATGGCCTGGGAGCGGCTGGCCCTTATTTATGCCATCCTGTTGCCGCCAGTTCTCGTGCTGGTGTTTGTGGGCCTTATGACGCTTGAATCGGACTATACGCTCGTAACGCGGGAACTATTCTTCAAGGCAGGACCTTAACCCTCCAGCAAGACTGGCCAATCGTCATAAATGGGAGTGTCGAATGAAAATCAGAATTACCCTTGCCGCTTTGGGGCTTATTGTGCTCAGCACGGCCAGCTACGCCCAGGATGCGGAGAAGGGCTCCAAGGTTTTCAAGAAGTGCATGGCCTGCCATGCGATTGATGAAAAGAACAAGATCGGGCCATCGCTAAAGGGCATCGTCGGCCGCAAGGCTGCCACCGTGGAAGGCTTCAAGTACTCCGACGCAATGCTGGCCAAGGGCGCTGAAGGCGCCGTCTGGGACGAAGCAACGCTTGCCGCCTATCTGCCTGACCCCAAGGCCTGGGTGCCAGGCACCAAAATGGTCTTTCCCGGCCTCAAGAAGCCAGAGGAGGTGACCGACCTCATCGCCTTTCTCAAGGCCAATGGGATGTAGATTCACCGCTTGCTACCCCAGTCATTCAGGTGTTAGAAGCCGCTGCCAACTCAGCGAATCCTGAAACACCTGAAAGGTTGGCCCATGGCTTCCCGCCAAATTCCGGAATTTTTGACCTTTGATGACGTGCTGATGAAGCCCGGCGCTTCTTCGGTGCTGCCGGCGGAAGTTTCGACCGCGACGCGCATTACGCGCGATATTGAGTTGTCCATTCCGATCATTTCGGCGGCCATGGATACGGTTACCGAATCCAAACTGGCAATCGCCATGGCGCAGGCCGGGGGGCTTGGGGTCATTCACAAGAACCTTGAGCCTGATGTGCAGGCCGAGCATGTGCGGCAGGTGAAGAGGTTTGAATCCGGCATGGTGGTTAACCCGATCACCATTGCGCCCAATGCCACACTTGCCGAAGTCATGCAACTCAAGGAGCGGCACAGGATTTCGGGCATTCCGGTGGTCGAGGAAAATGGCAAACTTGCAGGCATTATCACCAACCGCGATGTGCGTTTTGCCACCGACATGAATACCAAAGTTTCCGAGTTGATGACGCGCAAACTGATTACCGTGAAAGCGGGGGTTGACCGGCTTGAAGCCAAGCGCCTGCTGCACAAACACAGAATCGAAAAACTCATTGTAGTGAATGAGGATTTTGAATGCGTTGGGCTCATCACTGTCAATGACATGGAGAAAGCAGCGGATCATCCGTTTGCTGCAAAGGACGAACAGGAACGTCTGCGCGTGGCGGCTGCCACGGGCACGGGTGAGAAGGGCTTTCTGCGCGCCGAGATGCTGATTGATGCGGGTGTTGACATCATCGTGGTGGATACGGCCCACGGCCATTCCATTCACGTGATCAACCAGGTGAGCCGTATCAAGAAACTTTCCAACAAGGTGCAGATCATTGCGGGCAATGTGGCGACCGGAGAAGCGGTGAAGGCGCTCATTGGCGCCGGCGCTGATTCAGTCAAGATTGGCATTGGTCCAGGTTCAATCTGCACCACGCGGGTTGTGGCTGGTGTTGGTGTGCCGCAGTTTTCAGCCATCATGGAATGCGCCGAGGAGGGGGTAAAGTCCGGTGTGCCCATCATTGCCGATGGCGGCATCAAGCAATCGGGCGATCTGGCGAAGGCTCTTGCGGCGGGTGCGGGCGTTGCAATGATTGGTTCTTTGTTGGCCGGTACCGATGAAAGCCCCGGTGACAGCTATTTGTACAACGGCCGGTCGTTCAAATCCTATCGCGGCATGGGCTCCGTTGGAGCCATGGCGCGGGGTTCGGCGGACCGTTATTTCCAGCAGGAAGTCAAAGACAGTTTGAAACTCGTGCCTGAGGGTGTTGAAGGGCAGGTGCCTTACAAGGGGCCGGTTTCTCAGGTTTTGCATCAACTCACCGGCGGGCTTCGCGCTGCCATGGGCTATGTGGGTGCTGGATCCATTGCGGAGTTTCAGAAGCGGGCCGAGTTCATTCGCATTACGTCGGCGGGCATGCGCGAAAGTCATGTGCATGACGTGATGATCACGCGGGAAGCGCCGAACTATCAGGGACGCGGCTAGCTGTGACGCAGACCCAGCTTTTGTTGCTGCCTGCCTTTGTCCAATTTGCCTTAACTGTTTATGTGCTGACGCGCATGGGGCTGGGACGGGTGCGGGCGGTGCGTTCAGGGCAAGTGACGCGTTCTGAAATCGACACCAAAATCGCTTACTCCGAAGCGGTGCAGAAGCTTGCGAACAACTACCAGAGCCAGTTTGAGCTCCCGGCGTTGTTCTACGTGGTTTTGGTTTTCGCGCTGGCCACGGAGCTTATCGATTATTTACTGATCGGTCTCGCCTGGGCTTTCGTTGGTGCACGTCTTGTGCACAGCTTTGTGCATACCGGCTCGAACAGGATTGCCACGCGATTCAAGGTTTTTGTCGTTGGATTGGTTTTTTTGGTTGCCATGTGGGCGTGGTTTGGCCTTCGGCTTTTTGTGATTGGATAATTTATGCGCATGGCTGGCCGCGTAGCTGCGGCGATTGAAGTTTTAACCGATGTCTTTACCCAGCACTGCCCGGCCTCCGAGGCGTTGAAGGATTGGGGCAAGGCGCACCGCTTTGCGGGCTCCACGGACCGACACGCCATTGGCACGCTGGTTTATGATGTGCTGCGGCGGCGCAATACGGCAGCGGCCCGCATGGGCGACGGCAGGCCCCGCGCCTTGGTTCTGGGCGTCTTGCGGGAAGTGTGGAACCTGCCCGCTGAAGAGATTGAAATTCTGTGTACGGAGCAACATGGCCCCGGTGTTCTGACTGCAGGTGAAAAAGGCGCATTGGCGCGGGAGATGCGCGGCGATTTGCCGGTGCATATCCGAGGCGATTTCCCGGAATGGCTGGTGCCTTCGATGGTACAGGTGTTTGGATCGCGCGCGGCAGAGGAGGGGGCCGCCCTTTCGCAGCGGGCTCCCATTGATCTGCGTGCTAATACATTGAAGACGGACCGCGACAAGCTCCTCGTGGCTTTTGCCAAGCATGGGGCGGAAGCGGGGCCTCTCTCGCCCCTGTGTGTGCGGGTGAAATCTTCTGACGCAAGTACCAGAAACATCAATGTTGAGGTTGAACCCGCCCATGGCATGGGCTGGTTTGAGGTGCAGGATGCGGCTTCGCAGGTTGCGGCGCTGATGTCGGGTGCCAAGCCCGGTGAGAGCATTGCCGATATCTGTGCGGGGGCCGGCGGCAAGACATTGGCACTTGCGGCGATGCTGCAGAACAAGGGCAAGGTGGTGGCCTATGATGCGGACCGCCATCGGCTGCGTCCCATTTTTGAGCGGATGACACGGGCAGGCGTTACCAATATCGAAGTTATTGCTGCTGACGAAGCAAGCAAGCTTGATGAGATGGGGGGATTTGACTGCGTGCTGATTGACGCGCCCTGTTCGGGTTCCGGTTCATGGCGCAGGAAGCCTGATGCCAAGTGGCGATTGGCGGAGATGCAATTAAAGCAACGCTTTAAGGACCAACGGGAAGTGCTTGAGCGGGGCGCTGAACTGGTGAAGGCGGGTGGACGTCTTGTCTACATCACCTGCTCTGTGCTGCCGGAAGAGAACACGGCGCAGATCGATGCGTTCCTGGACCGTCATAGGAACTTTGAAATCATTCCCTTTGCAAAGCAGTGGGCTTCAGCCATTCGAACACCGGCACCAACTTCCGCCGATGGTTCAACCGACACATTGCTTTTGACGCCTGCGCAGCATGGGACTGATGGTTTCTTTATCGCGGTGATGCGCCGGAACTAGCTTCCGTGGCGCGCCAGGAATTTTCCCATGGCGCGGAGGGTTTCGGTGCTGACATGGTGTTCGATGCCTTCGGAATCGATGCGGGCGGTTTCGGTGCTGACGCCGAGAGCCAGCAGGAATTTTTCCACTAGGGCGTGCTTGCGCCGGCCATCCTCTGCCATTTTCCAGCCATCGGGGGTCAAGAAAATTGCTCGGTAGGGTTCCTGGGTTACGAGCTCAGCGTTTTGCAGACGCCGTAAAGTTTTGACCACGGTTGCGTTGGCAACGCCCAAGCGCATCGCAATATCGGTGCAGCGGGCTTCGCCCCGCTCATCAATGAGATCAGCGATCATTTCCACATAGTCCCCGGCAAGTTCGGCCGAATGATCGGCGCGAACCCGTTTGAAGGCTGCCGAACGCAGCTTTTCCGAAGCGCCTTTTTTGGTCGCAAGTGCCATTTTATCCGTCCTTTT
>CAZHCO010000271.1:0-1355 GCA_964530965.1 uncultured Aestuariivirga sp.
GGCCAAGTCTCAGCGATCGTCGTACACCTGAGTCTCAGCGATCGTCGAACACTTGGTATAAGGTTTTGGATTTTTGGAGAGCGTTATCATGGCTAAAAACTCCGTGGTGAGGAAGCGCGACGCGCGATGGTACATGCAGTACGTGCGGGCAGCAGCATGCACGCGGTAGCGACAAAGTTTAAGTTAAGCGTGAGCACGGTTGCGTTCTGGGTTGGACGTGCTGGTGAGAGTCGCCTGGATCGGGTGGATTTCTCGGATCGGGCTCCGGGTTGTCCTAGTGGTTGGAACCGCACGCCAGCGGCTATCGAGCAGCGTGTTGTCAAGCTGCGCAGGAGCCTGCGTGAGGACAGCGATCTGGGCGAGTATGGGGCGAGAGCGATTCATGCGGCACTTAGAGCCGAGCACGCCCCCGCACCGTCTATGGCGACCATCAATCGGGTGCTCTCGCGCCATGGGCTGCAGGATACAGCGCGGCGAGTGCGCCGTGCGCCCCCGCCGCGCGGCTGGTATCTGCCGGAAGTGGTGGTGGGACGCGCGGAGGTGGACTGCTTTGACTTCATCGAGGATCTGAAGATCGCCGAGGGGCCGCTGGTTGATATGCTCACCGCCAAGAGCCTGCATGGGACATTGACCGACGCCTGGGTGCTCTTGCAACTGAGCGCCAAGGGCACCGATCCCTGCCTGCGCGCACGCTGGCAGCGCGATGGGCTGCCCGGCTATGCCCAGTATGACAACCACACCGTGTTTCAAGGAGCGCACCAGTTCCCCGACGCGGTGGGCCGCACCAGTCGCCTGTGCCTGGCGCTGGGGGTAATTCCGGTGTTCGTGCCGCCGCTGGAGCACGGCATGCAGAACACCATCGAAAGCTTCAATGGCCTGTGGCAGGCCAAGGTCTGGCAGCGCCACCACGTGGCCAGTATCGCCGAGCTGCAAGCCTGCTCGGATCGCTACATCGCCGCGCACCGCGCCCGCACGCAGACCGCTGCCGACGCCGCCCCAGCGCGCCGGCCGATGCCCACGGACTTCGAGCTTAACCTGCACGCACCGCTCACCGGGCAGATGATCTTCATCCGCCGCACCAATGAAACCGGCCAGGTACAACTGCTCGGCCGGCGCTTTACCGTAAGCCCCGACTGGCCTCACCGTCTGGTGCGCTGCGAAGTCGACTTCGATCATCACTGCATCCGTTGCTTTGCCTTGAGGCGCCGCGCCCCCACCGAGCAGCCGTTGCTTGCTACTATCGAATATCATCGACCTGATAAACCCTTCCAAGGTGAACCATGAGTGTTCGACGAACGCTGAGACTCGGTCACGTCAACGTCAAAAAAGTGTACGACGATCGCTGAGACTCGCCC
>CAZHCO010000272.1:0-34950 GCA_964530965.1 uncultured Aestuariivirga sp.
AAACCGCCCAAGAGGTATTAATAGGGCCTCTTTGTGCGAAACGGAACAAACATTCCAACTTGACTTCATTTTGGAATTGCTGTTTCGTCTTGTCAAGCAAACAAAATCCTGAGGAGGCAGAAATGGCGTCTGGAACCGGCAAAAATGCCGCGCTCGACGTCATCACCGTGGGGCGCTGCTCCGTCGATCTCTACGGCCAGCAAATCGGCTCCAGGCTCGAAGACGTAACCTCCTTTGCCAAATCCGTGGGCGGCTGCCCCTCCAACATCGCGATTGGAACGGCAAGGCTCGGCCTGAAATCCGCCGTCATCACCCGCGTCGGCGATGAGCAGATGGGACGCTATGTGCGCGAGCAGATGACCCGTGAAGGCGTTGCGACCGACGGCATCGTAACTGATCCGCAACGCCTGACCTCCCTTGTCCTTCTTTCAGTTGAAAATGACAAAACCTTCCCGCTGATCTTCTACCGCGACAATTGCGCCGATAGCGCGCTGTGCGAAGCCGACATCGACGAAAAATTTGTGGCTTCTTCCGCCGCCCTGCGGGTAACCGGCACCCATTTTGGCCGGCCCCTGAATGACGCGGCCCAGCGCAAGGCCATGAAAATCGCCAAGGCAAATGGCCGCAAGATCTGTTTCGACATCGACTACCGCCCCAATCTCTGGGGCCTTGCCGGCCATGGCGCCGGCGAAGAACGCTACATAAAGTCCGACAAGGTTTCCGAGCATATCAAGACCGTTCTCCCTGACTGTGACCTGATCGTTGGCACGGAAGAAGAGGTTCACATTGCCGCTGGCAGTGAGGACACTTTGACCGCGCTGAAAACGATCAGGTCTCTTTCTTCGGCAACCATTGTCTTGAAACGCGGACCCATGGGCTGCGTGGTTTATCCTGCCGCCATTCCCAACCGTTTGGAAGACGGAATTGTGGGCCGGGGCTTTCCCATTGAGGTTTACAATGTACTGGGCGCGGGCGACGCCTTTTTCTCCGGATTCCTGCGCGGCTGGCTGAAGAATGAGCCGCTTGAAACCTGCGCCACCTATGCCAATGCCTGCGGGGCCTTTGCCGTTTCACGGCTTCTCTGCTCGCCGGAAATTCCAACCTGGGACGAGCTGCAGTATTTCCTGAAACACGGCAGCCCGCACAAGGCATTGCGCAAGGATGAGGCCGTCAATCACGTGCATTGGGCTACCACGCGGCGCGCCCAACCGTCGAAACTTTTGGCTCTCGCCATCGATCACCGCATTCAACTGGAAGCCATCGCCGACAAGGCAGGCGCACCCCGCGATCGCATTGCCCTGTTCAAGCGCCTGGCCATTGCCGCCATTGGCCAGGTGTCAAAAAGCAAGCCGGGTTTTGGCACACTGCTCGATGACACCTATGGCCGGGATGCCATGTTCGATGCGGCAAAGCTTGGGCTATGGGTTGCGCGCCCCCTGGAGCAGCCGGGTTCACGTCCCTTGCGTTTTGAGTTCACCCAGGATGTGGGCGCGCGGCTGGTTGAATGGCCCGTGACCCACACCATCAAGTGCCTCGCCTTCTATCATCCCGATGATCCCGCCGAACTCAAAACCGAGCAGGCACAAAAACTCCGCGCCCTTTATGAGGCGGCGCGAAAAATTGGCCGTGAACTTCTCGTCGAAATCATCGCCGGCAAGAATGGCAGCGTGACGGACGATACGGTTTCCCGTGCCCTTGCAGAGCTCTATGCCCTTGGCATCAAGCCGGATTGGTGGAAACTGGAACCGCAGGCAACAGGCGCCGCCTGGGGCAATATCGAAAAAGTCATAAAGGCCAATGATCCCTATTGCCGGGGTATCGTCTTGTTGGGCCTGGATGCGCCGGAAGACGATCTCGCCCGCGCCTTTGCAACAACTGCTGGCCATGCAACCATCAAGGGCTTTGCCGTGGGCCGCACGATTTTCAGCACTGTGGCGGAAAGCTGGCTGGCCGGAAAAACCGACGATTCAAATGCAACATCAGAAATGGCCGATCGCTTTGCCAATCTGGTAAATGTCTGGAATAAATCACATCAATAACTATTTGGGCCTCCGTTTTTTGGAGGAGCAACCTGACGAGGACAAATCATGGGCAAGACAATTCGCCTGACGACTGCGCAAGCCTTGATGAAATTCCTGACCCGCCAGATGACCATCGTGGATGGAAAGAAACTGCCGATATTTGCGGGCGTCTGGGCGATCTTTGGTCACGGCAATGTGGTGGGAATTGGCGAAGCCCTGTTTGGCGTGAGAAAAGAACTGCCGACCTACCGCGCCCACAATGAACAGGCCATGGCCCATGCCGCCATTGCCTTTGCCAAGGCCTCACGCCGCAGGCGCATGATGGCCTGTACCTCATCCATCGGCCCCGGCGCCCTGAACATGGTGACCGCCGCAGCCGTGGCCCATGTGAACCGCGTGCCGCTGCTGCTGCTGCCCGGCGATGTCTTCGCCAATCGCCTGCCCGATCCCGTATTGCAGCAGGTTGAAGACTTCGGTGACGGAACGGTCTCAGTGAACGACTGCTTCAAACCCGTGTCACGCTATTTCGACCGCATTGCACGGCCTGAACAATTGATCCCCGCGCTGAACCGCGCCATGGTGGTTCTGACCGACCCCGCCGATTGCGGCCCCGTGACCCTTGCCATGTGCCAGGACACCCAGGCGGAGGCTTATGATTACCCCGAAAGTTTCTTCGAAGAAAAAATCTGGACCACGCGCCGCACGCGTCCCGATGAAAATGAGCTGGCGGAGGCCGTCCGTGTATTGAAGGCCGCAAAGAAGCCCGTCATCATTGCAGGCGGTGGCGTGCTCTTTTCCGAGGCCTCGGGCACGCTTGCAAATTTTGCCGGCGCCCACGGCATTCCAGTGGTCGAAACCCAGGGCGGAAAATCTTCGCTGCCCTTCGCCCATGATTTGAACATGGGCGCCGTCGGAGTGACCGGCACCGGCGCTTCCAACAAGCTTTGCGAGGAGGCTGATGTCATTCTCGCCGTGGGCACCAGACTACAGGATTTCACCACGGGCTCCTGGGCCCTGTTCAAGAATGACAAGAAAACAATCATTGGACTTAACACCCAGGTCTTCGATGCAACCAAGCATCGCGCCCTGCCCTTGATTGCCGATGCCCGAGTGGGACTTGAGGAACTCACCCTCAATCTCGGCAAATGGACGGCCCCTTCCGCTTGGACAAACTCCGCCAAGAGCGGATTCGCGGCGTGGATGAAGACGGCAAACAAATATACCGATGCCAGCAATGTGGAGCGTCCCTCGGATTCGCAAGTGATTGGCGCCGTGCAGCGCGCGCTTGGCCGCGATATTTCCGTGCTCTGTGCCGCAGGCGGCCTTCCCGGCGAATTGCACAAGCTGTGGCAGGCAAGCGTGCCATCGTCCTATCATATGGAATATGGTTTCTCCTGCATGGGTTATGAAATCGCCGGTGGCATCGGCATGAAAATGGCCCAGCCCGACCGCGAGGCTGTGGTCATGGTTGGCGATGGCAGCTACTTGATGATGAACTCCGAACTTGCCACCTCCGTGATGCTCGGCGTGAAGCTTACCGTCGTGTTGCTGGATAACCGCGGTTACGGCTGCATCAACCGCCTGCAACATGCGAGCGGCGGCGAACGCTTCAACAACCTGTTTGACTACAACACAGCCCACGAAGTTTCGCCCAACGTTGATTTCGCCGCCCATGCCAAAAGCCTCGGCGCGATTTCGGAGAAGGTTTCATCCCTAGCTGATCTTGAGCGCGCCTTGAAGAAAGCCAAGGGAAACACCCGCAGCACCGTCATTGTCATCGATACGGACCCGATGAAATCAACCGATGCAGGCGGCCATTGGTGGGATGTCGCAGTCCCGGAAGTTTCAACGCGGAGCCAGGTGCGCGCGGCGCGCAAGAATTACGAAAAGGCGAAAGCCAAACAACGAATCGGTAACTGAGAGAAAGCAACACACCTATGACAATACGGATCGGTGCCAACCCAATCGGTTGGTCCAATGATGACATGCAGGAAATCGGCGGCTGGATTCCGCTGGAACAGTGCCTGAGCGAAGCAAGAGCCGCGGGCTTTCAAGGCATGGAGCTTGGCAACAAGTTTCCCCGCGTTGCCACCAAGCTGCGCCCCATTCTTGATGCCCATGGCATGGTTCTTGTGGGCGGCTGGTATTCCACCTTCTTGCTCGAACACGATGCCGAAACCGAATTTGCAAAATCCGCCGACCATCGCAAATTGCTGAAGGCCATGGGCACCAGCGTATTCATCGTGGCCGAATGCACCAACACCATCCATGGCAACAAGACGGCACCGCTTTCCACGCGACCCGTGATGACTGATGCCCAATGGAAAATCTTCAACTCGCGCCTCACCAAATTCGCCGAACTTTTGAAGGCTGACGGATTCCAGCTGGCCTATCATCATCACATGGGAACCGTGGTGCAGACGGGGGCTGAGATTGACCGCATGATGGAAGGAACCGGCGAGGCCGTAAACCTGCTGCTCGATACGGGCCACGCCAAATGGGGTGGAGATGATCCCGTCAGACTGGCGCGCACCTATAAGAATCGCATCAGCCATGTGCATTGCAAGGACGTGCGTTTGGCCGTGAAAGCCGAGTCCGATAAATACGACTGGTCATTCCTCGATAGCGTGCTGGCCGGCGTTTACACCGTTCCGGGCGACGGCTCCATTGACTATGTTTCCGTTTTCAAGGAACTTAACGGCTACAGTGGCTGGGTGGTGGTCGAGGCCGAGCAGGATCCGGAGAAAGCCCCGCCAGCCAAATATGCCAAGATGGGATGTGACAATCTCAAGCGGTTCTTAAAAGAGGGTGGCCTTATCTGAATGTCGACACTTCTGGTGAAACCCCGCGCCGGCGGGGGCCGCGTCCATCACGTGACGCCAAAAACGGCGAAGTGGACCCATGTGGGTTTCGATCTGTGGAAACGCAAGGCGGGCGAGCTTGCCACAGGCACCGATGGTGACCGCGAAACCTGCCTGGTTTTTATCAGCGGCCGCGGCAGCGTGCGGGTGGGTGCCGAGGAGTTTGGTATTTTAGGCGGACGCGCCTCACCCTTCGAGGGCAGGCCATGGTCGGTCTATGTGCCGCCCAGCATGGTGTGGTCGGTGGAGGCAACTGAAGACATGGTGCTCGCCGTGTGCTCCGCCCCGGGCAAGGGAAAACTCCCGCCGCGTATCATCCCCCCTGATGTCCTTGTGCAGGAAACCAGAGGCAAAGGTTCCAACGTGCGCCATGTCACCAATATTCTTCCCGAATGGGAAATGGCGGAAAATCTTCTGGTGGTGGAAGTACTGACCCCTGCGGGCAACACGTCGTCCTATCCGCCCCACAAGCATGATGAAGACAACCTGCCCCATGAATCCCAGTTGGAGGAAACCTACTATCACCGTTTGAATCCGCCCCAGGGCTTTGCCTTCCAGCGCGTCTACACCGATGACCGCGAGCTTGATGAAGCCATGGCAGTGGAGGATGGTGATGTAACCTTGGTGCCCAGGGGCTATCACCCCTGCGCCACTGTGCACGGCTATGATCTTTATTATCTCAACGTCATGGCGGGCCCGCGGCGCACCTGGAAATTCCACAACGCCAAGGAACACGAATGGCTGCTGAAGGCGTAAAAACCCGGCCCGCAGTTTTCATATTCATCTTCATCACCGTGGCGCTCGACATGTTGGCGCTTGGCATCATCATTCCAGTGTTGCCAAAACTCATTGAAAACTTCGTGGGAGGCAACACTGTAAGGGCCGCCGAGATCGTAGGCATCTTCGGCGCGAGCTGGGCCATCATGCAATTCCTGTTTTCGCCTGCCATGGGCTCGCTCTCCGACCGCTTCGGGCGCAGGCCCATTGTGCTCCTCTCCAACCTGGGCCTGGGGCTTGATTACATTCTGATGGCCATGGCGCCTGCCCTTTCATGGCTCTTCGTGGGCCGCATCATTTCCGGCATCACGGCAGCCAGCGTTTCAACCGCCGGCGCCTACATCGCCGATGTGAGCCCGCCTGATAAACGCGCCCAGAACTTTGGCATGTTGGGCGTGGCTTTCGGCATTGGATTCATCCTGGGACCGGCGCTTGGCGGAATTCTCGGGAGCTACAATGTGCACTATCCCTTCTGGGCCGCAGCGGCCATGAGCCTGCTGAATTTTGCCTATGGTCTTTTTGTCCTGCCCGAATCCCTAAAACCGGAAAACCGCAGCCCCTTTTCCTGGGCCAAGGCCAATCCCCTGGGCTCGGTGAAACTTCTGGTCAGCCACCATGAACTCTGGGGCTTGGGTCTTGTGACTTTCCTCTCGCAACTCGCCCACACTTCGCTGCCCTCGATTTATGTTCTCTATGCCGGCTACCGCTATGGCTGGGGACCGGATCAGGTTGGATTTCTTCTGGCCGGTGTCGGCGTTGCCTCCATGGTGGTGCAAGGCGGTCTCGTACGTCCTGTCATTGACCGGATCGGTGAACGTCCCGCCCTTTTGCTGGGGCTCATTTGCGCCAGCATCGGCATGACCTGGTACGGCACCGCATGGATAGGCGTGTTGACCTGGATCGGCGTTCCCATCGCCGCTTTCTGGGGCCTTTTCAACGCCACCAGCCAATCGGTGATGTCACAACGGGTGTCAGCTTCCGAGCAGGGCCAATTGCAGGGCGCTCTTTCCAGCGTGACGGCCTTCGCCGGAATCATTGGCCCCATACTATTTGCCAATGTCTTCGCCCGTTCGATTGATCCGACTTACGGTTTTAATTTGCCAGGACTGGGTTATTGGCTGGCCGGAGCCCTGCTGCTGGCAGCCTTCCTGCTGGCGGCTCTACTCACCCGCAAGAAGATCAAGCATCATGCCGCCGCGTCATGAAATCGCGCATCGGCCTGATCCATGCGCTTGCGGATTTGCGTCACAATCAGCGAGTCATCGGGCACGCAGTTGTCATAGGTCAAATATTCTCCCGATTTCACCGGCTTGATTACGCGCGCCTGTTCGGCAAGCCCTAGAGGTACGGCGTTGCTGGCCCGCGCTTGCTCAGCCGTCATGGCCCAGGCGCGGTATTCCGTTTCGCCGATCTTGCCCAACACCTCTCCAGCCTTGAGATCACGCTTGGCAATTGTGACAGCTTCCGCCACCGGATGATCCAGCGGAGCCATGTCGGCACGGCCATGCAAGACAGCTTTCGCGGCAGAGAGCGGAACTTCAAGGCTGGTCAGATGATAGGGCCGCATGATGGAAAAAAACGGACCCCTGCCGACTTTCAAATCAACCATGCGCTCAAGCACGCGCGGGTGATCCGTTTCCACTATGCAGAACACACCGGGAGCAACACCCTTGCCGATGGTGTAATCCACGCAGCCGGATTTTGACAGAATACCGCCATAGGATTTTGGCACGAGGACTGAAGCCAGCTCTTCGCGCGTCGCCGCTGGCCCATGCATGCCCGGCACATCGGGCACCAGCCCTGTGCAATTGGCAATGGCCACCATTTCAATCATCGTCTTGGAGCCATCAACAAATTCAACGAGCATGCGCGCATTCATCTTGCGCTCCCGCGCTTCCGCTTCATACTCCTTTGGCACCGCATCAAACTTGAGCGGATTGTTTTTGCCCTTTCCGGCGCACACAATCTTCAAACCAAGCGATTGCGCAAAGCCGATGAGCTCGAGGGCACAGGCTGGTTCATCGCCCATCGCCCCTGTATAGACAACACCAGCGCTCTGGGCCTGCGCCTTGAGATGGCGGCCAATGGTGATGTCGGCCTCCACATTCAGCATCACCACATGCTTGCCATGATGAATGGCATCAAGGGCAAGAGTGGTTCCTGTGTTCGGATTGCCCGTGGCATCAATCACCACATCGATGTGGCCCGCCGCAACAAGGCTTGTGAGATCATCAGTGATTGCAAGCTGTCCGCGTCCGATGGCGCGGTCGATGTCTGCCGCTGTTTTGGTGACGACAATTTTCTCGCGTGCATGACCTGCAAGAAGTGCCGCATCAATCGCTCGGGGTGGATCAATTTCCGAAATGGCCCCTAGCAGCAAACCCGGCATGAGGGAAAGCTGCACAACGATATCGGTTCCCATTTGGCCGGCCCCTGCCAGGCCAACAGTGACAGGCCTCCCCGACTCAGCGCGCAGCTTCAGTTCCGTTACCAGCGCTGAGACATTCACGATCATGATTTGTCTTTTTTCTTGTTCATCTTGGGCATGAGTTTCGGCGCAAAGACCGTCGAGGTTTCCCCTTTTCCCAAGTCGCCGGGCTGCTTGGCATAGGTTTTAAAGCGCTTCAGAACACTCACCATTTGCGCCTCTTCCAGAAGCACGGGCTTTCCGGCGAGACACGCCGCCCAATACTGATGGCACAGCGTTTCAATTTCACCTGCCAGCCACAGGGCCTTGGAAAGACTGGGCCCAAAACAAATCTGGCCATGATTGGCAAGCAGACATGCCGTGCGCGCTTCCAGCGCCTTGAGCATTGTATCAGACAAATCCTGCGTTCCAAACTCGGCATAACCGGATACGCGCAGGCTCGTGCCGCCAGTCACCCCAATCATATAATGGAAAGCGGGTACATCCTTGTGCAGGCAGGCGAGCGCTGTCGCATAGGGCGAATGCACATGGACAATCGCTTTTGCTTCGGGTCGTGCACAGAAAATATCCATATGCATGCGCCATTCGGTTGAGGGCAAGTACTCGCCGCGATAACGACCCTCAAGGTCCATCTCGACAACATGGGCGGGTTTCATTTTCTCATAGGCAATGCCCGATGCGGTGATGAGGAAACCCTCATCCGTGCGAACACTCACATTGCCGGAGGTTCCCTGATTGATCCCTTCTGCATTCATCTTCAGGCAGGTCTCTATGACCTCGCGGCGCAGATCGAGATACTTCAACTTTTTCATACGGATTCCAATTGCGAAGGATTGACTTCAAGGCATTCATTTAACAGTGTTGCGGCCATCATAGGAAGGCCGAAATGGATTTACAATTGCCCCGTGGAATAGCCGTTGTTGACGCCGGGAAGACCAATACCAAGGTTATTTTGTTCGGGGCAGATGGCAAGCCGGTAGCCGAGCGCAAAGTGCCGAGCCAAAACCGGGAAGGCCCGCCCTACCGCGCCATTGACCCCGCTCCCGTCAGGGAATTATGCCAGAAGGCCTTGCCTGAACTCGACGCCATTTTACCCATTGATGTCATCGTTCCTTGCGCCCATGGGGCCGCTTTGGCGTGTTTGGCCGGTGATGGCACCCTCGCCCTGCCGATCATGGACTATACTTCCGAACCACCACCTGAAATCATTGCGAGCTACCGCCGGATTGAGCCCCCGTTTTCGGAAGTCTTTGGTCCGCTGCGCCCGATGGCGCTTACCCATGGCCTGCAACTCTATTGGCAGCAGCAATCATTCGCTCATGACTTTGAGCATATCAAAACGATCGTGCCGTGGATTCAATATGTGGGTTTCTGCCTGAGCGGAAATTTGGTGACGGAAATTTCAGGCATGGCCTGCCAATCCCATCTCATGAATATCCGGGATGGCGGCTATTCGTCATTGGTGAAACGCATGGGATGGCAACCGCTGTTTCCGCCTCTGGCAAAAGCCTGGGAGGCAATCGGCACCTTGCGCGCCGAATTTTTGGGCCGGAACTTCCGGGGAGCAGCGAAAGTTTTGGGCGGGGTCCATGACTCCAACGCCAACTATTTGCGCTACCTCGCGGGCGGCCAGAAAAAATTCACCCTGCTCTCCACCGGAACCTGGATTATCGGCTTTGATACGGAAGCGAATCTCGACTCCCTGATCCAGGAAAAGGACACCGTTTCCAACACCGATGTTTTCGGCAACCAGGTGGCCTGCTGCCTATTTTTCGGGGGACGCGAATTTGAAATCGTGAGTGAGGGAGCGCCGGGTGAAGCTGCAACCCTAGTGGCCATTCAGCACATCATTGATGGCAAGACTTATGCCCTGCCGAGTTTTACCGATGGCGGCGGACCCGTGCCCCACAGCGGAGGAAAGGGAAAAATAATCGGCGAAAAGCCCGTATCCGTTGAACAGCGGGCGTCCCTTGCTTCGCTCTATTGCGCGCTCATGGTTTCTGAATCCCTTGATGCGCTGGGTTCGAGCGATGACATCATTGTGGATGGACCCTTTTCAAAGAACGTAATTTTTCTGCAAGTGCTGGCCCAGTTGCGAAAAGGGCAAAAAGTTCAGGCGTCTGATCTCAGGGATGGAACAACAGCAGGTGCCGCCTGCCTAGCCTTGATGGCCGATGGCAGACTGCCCCATGTGCCGCTAGCCCTTACCACGATTCAGCCGCAAAATCTCACCAACCTGCCCGAGTACCAAACCAAGTGGCAAGAACTGGCCCATGAAAATTCCCGGTAGTGTCTCGCTCTTTGCGGGTTTCCTTGCGGGCGCGGCACCCGCCAATGCCTTTGACTGCGCCAAGTCCACAACGAAAGTTGAAAAGGCTATTTGCTCCGACCGCGATTTGGGCGCGGCTGATGCGGATATGGCGAACGCCTACGCGGCGGTGCGTGATGCTTCCAGCCTTTCCGAAAAGGAAATGCTGATACTTTCCCAGAGGCGCTGGATCGAGCGGCGCGAAAACTACTGTGGCTTTGAGGAAGGCGTGGTTCTGGCCGCGTGCATCACCAAGGAAACAATGATGCGAAGATTGATTCTGGAAGGCGCCCCGGAAAGCGGCCCAGGTGCTTCATCTCTGCTGGTTCCGGTTTTCCTCCAGCAGCGCGGCGAAGCAAAACATTACGATCTCGATTATGCCCTTGTCCGCTTCGCCAATCCGCAAAGCGCCGGGGAAAAACTCTTTAACCTGCAATCGGAAAAAATCCTGGCCGAGGCACCGCGTGGGGCCCATGACCAGGAACTCCTGGAAGGACAGATGCTGTCCCGCGAAGAAAGCTTTGCCATTTCCTTTGCTTCGCCGGACCTTCTCTCCGTCGCCGACAGTTTCTATGCATACGAGGGCGCCGCCCACGGCAATGGCGGCGTGACCAACATCAACATCGATATGCGCAGCGGCACGGAAATCAGGACCTCGGACGTGTTTGCGGGCGAAGCCATCAAGTCCCTTACCCTCGCCTGCCGTAACCAAATCCTGGCGCGCAAGCAGGAAAATTATGGCGCGGAAAAATATGCGCCTGAAGAAGATGGGAATTATCAGGAGAGTACCATTGCCGAGCACATCAATGATTTCCGGCGCTGGACAATTTCGACCGGCAAGGCAATTGTCACTTTCGATTCCTATGCCATAGGCGCCTATGCCGAAGGCCCCTATGAATGCGAATTTGAAATGCCGAAACTGAAAGCCCTCGCAAAGCCTGATGCACCATTGCCTTAAGGAAACATTGCATGCTCGATCACCTTGGTTTTTCCGTCAGAAATCTGAAAGTCTCGCGGATGTTTTATGAAAATGCCTTGAAACCCTTGGGCATCAAGCCGCTCATGGAAGTCACTCCCGAGATGACTGGCGCCGACGACAGCCACGCGGGCTTCGGCGCGGATCGGCCATTCTTCTGGATTGGCACCGGCAACAAGCCATCGCCCGGCGTGCATGTGGACTTCCTGGCCCAGAGCCGGAAAACAGTGGATGAATTCTATGCGGCGGCAATTGCCGCTGGTGGAAAAGACAATGGCAAGCCCGGAATGAGGCCCCATTACCATGAAAACTACTACGGGGCTTTTGTGTTCGATCCCGATGGCAACAACATTGAAGCCGTTTGCCACAAGCCTGGGTGAGATGATTAACGGAACAGCAACAATCGACGTGCACACTCCATGAATGTAAAAGGTGTACCCCATGCGTAGCGAAGCCCACTCCCAAGTCGAATTCCCAGTATTCATCCTGACTTGCCCAAGCCCTGACAGCACCGATGAGAGGGTTCACGATATTCAGCTCCGTGGAAACCTGCCCCTCCTCATAGGCAGCGATGTTCTGGCCGAAATCACCCATGCGGACCTGCTCGAAAGCTGGGAAACCGCCATTTCTCTTCCCGTCAAAGACTTGAACGCCATGACTGCTCTGGCAGGGCAGCGCTTGAGCGACATGCTGGAAGCAAATCTGGATGCAGAAGATCTAACCGAGCTCGTCTCCGACGCCGCCGTTCTCTTTCTGCTGGCCATGCGTCGCTTTGGCGTTTCGGAAGCTGACCGGATTCCCGCCTGCACCGTGAAGTGGAATGGACAAGAGGCAGCCGAAAGCGTTCAAATGCTGGCATGAAAACCAGCAACCCCGACCACCAGCCACCCGTTACCGCTCCCGACTATGGCCGCTCGCTGCGCGGCCTTGGTTTCAACCTGATTGTCAGGGATGTGCCGCGCGCCGTGAAATTTGCGGTCGACGTGTTGGGCTCCACATCATTTTTCCACAATAAGGACTTCGCCGCCATGAAACTGAATGGCGGCGACTTCATGTTTCACGCCGATCACACCTACAGCAGTAATCCGCTTTCTGGCTTCGTAAAGGGTGTCGAGGCGCGAGGTATAGGTGTTGAGTTGCGGATTTATGGCTGCGATCCCGACGTGGCCGAGGCCAACGCCAAGGCTGGCGGCTGGACCGTGCTTTCAGGCGCCCTCGACAAGCCCCACGGGCTGCGTGAATGCACGATCATCGACGATGAGGGCTATGTCTGGATTCCCTCGGTCCATCTGTTATAGAACAAAAATTCTATTTTCTGGCTCTAGCGAAATATTTATTCCACAATTGAACTGGGTGGTCTATAAGGGCTAATCTGAGGTTCGGGCATCATCAAACAGGATTGAAGAGAGCGGAAAATGGTTAAGGAAATCGGGCATTTCATCGGTGGCAAGCAGGTCAAGGGAACATCGGGGAGATTTGCCGACGTTTTTAACCCCAATACGGGCGAAGTGCAGGCCAAGGTGGCCCTTGCCTCCAAGGCCGAAATGCGCGCCGCTGTCGAAAACGCAAAGGCGGCGCAACCCGCCTGGGCCGCCAAGAACCCCCAGTTCCGCGCCCGCGTGATGATGAAATTTTTGGAGCTGGCCTCCAAGCACAAGGAAGAGCTGGCCACCCTCATCTCCATGGAACACGGCAAGACCGTGCCTGATGCCCTTGGTGATTTGCAGCGCGGCGTTGAAGTGGCGGAATTTGCCTGTGGCGTGCCTCATCTCGTGAAGGGCGAATTTACCGATGCCGCAGGCCCCGGCATCGACATGTATTCCATGCGTCAGGCCCTGGGCGTTGTGGCTGGCATTACGCCCTTCAACTTCCCCGCCATGATCCCCCTGTGGAAATGCGCACCCGCAATTGCCGTCGGCAACGCTTTCATCATGAAGCCTTCTGAGCGCGACCCCTCCTGCCCGTTACGCATCGCTGAACTTTTCCTCGAGGCAGGCCTGCCGCCTGGCATTTTGAATGTGGTGAACGGCGACAAGGAATCCGTTGACGCAATCCTGAATGACCCCGACATCAAGGCCGTAGGCTTTGTGGGTTCAACCGCAATCGCGCAATATGTTTATGCCGGAGCCACGGCCACCGGCAAACGCGCCCAATGTTTTGGCGGAGCCAAGAATCACATGGTGATCATGCCTGATGCCGACATGAACCAGGCCGTCGATGCCCTGATCGGTGCGGGTTATGGCTCTGCCGGCGAACGCTGCATGGCGATTTCCGTGGCGGTGCCTGTGGGTGAAGCAACTGCCAATGCGCTGTTTGAAAAATTAATTCCGCGCGTTGAAAGCCTGAAAATTGGTCCCTCAACCGATCGCGATGCCGACTACGGACCATTGGTTACGAAAATGGCTTTGGACCGTGTGAAGGGCTACATCGATATCGGCGTGAAGGAAGGTGCGACCCTTAGAGTGGATGGTCGCGGCTTCAAGATGCAGGGCTATGAGAACGGTTACTTCCTCGGCGGCTCGCTCTTCGACAATGTCACTAAGGACATGCGCATCTACAAGGAAGAGATTTTCGGACCCGTGCTCGGTGTTGTCCGCGCCAAGACCTATGATGAGGCGCTCGGGCTCTGTAACGACCATGAATACGGTAATGGCGTTGCGATCTACACGCGCGACGGCGATGCCGCGCGCGACTTCGCAGCAAAAGTGCAGGTCGGCATGGTTGGCGTGAATGTACCCATTCCGGTTCCCCTCGCCTATCACACTTTCGGTGGCTGGAAATCTTCAAGCTTCGGCGATCTCAACCAGCATGGACCGGATTCCATCCGCTTCTATACCAAGACAAAAACCGTAACCTCCCGCTGGCCCTCCGGCACCAAGGAAGGCGCGCAGTTTTCAATTCCGACGATGCGGTAATTGATGCAGAAGCTTGATCTGCCCCTGGGTTACTACGAACTGCCGAAAGGCAGGCTTGCCAACGTCGTGACCTGTCTTGAAATGAAGTCCAAGCCGGAGAGCAAGGATGCTTCCTTGCCTGCAGGCTATTCTTTGCGCCGCGTAGATGTGAATGACCTCGACAGCTATCGCAGGATATTCTGCAAAGTTGGCGAAGACCTTATGTGGTTTTCACGCCTCATCATGCCCGATGAAAAGCTGGCGGCAATTCTTGGCCACCCGCAAGTGGAATCCTATGCCCTTTATCAGGGTGAGGCAGCGATTGGCGTAATGGAACTTGATTTCAGGGATATGCCCAACTGCGAGCTGGCCTTCTTTGGGCTGGCGAAGGAAGCAGTTGGCGGCGGTTTAGGTCGTGCACTGATGACTATCGCAATCCAGAAGGCCTGGGAAAAACCCATCGCCCGCCTCTGGGTCCACACCTGCCACTTCGACCACCCCAACGCGCTCGGCTTCTACCGCCGCTCAGGCTTCGAACCCTATAGCCTGATGATCGAAATTCACGATGACCCGCGCCTCGCCGGCAAGCTCCCCCGCCACGCCAGCCCCCATGTGGCGCTTATTGAGCCGCAGTAGAGATTACTTGCGGTGGTGTGAAAATAAACTCCTTGCAGGCCGATATGGTTTTCATTTTCTCCGGCAGCGCGAATGGTTCGCCCGCCGTGGCAATGCGCTTCACAAACACCTCTGCCTTGCCATTGTTGTTTTCATAGGTCTTAATCAATCTGTCGGGCCGGAAATAAATGATCGCATCATTGACGAAGAGAAACAGCTCGCCCGAGGATTGCGCTGTGAAATCGCTCACTAGGCAGTCATAGCGCTTCTTCGATGAAAGGAAGGTCGGGTTGAGGACATATTCGTCCTGGCCGGCATTCCGGTTTTCCGCACGGGTGCGGATGCGGGCGACGGGCTTGTAGTAATTTTCCCAGAGATAGCGCTTGGCCGGCCAGGCTGGAATGGCGAACCAGGGCCATTGACTTTCCAGATTGCCCTGAAGGTCGGCCTCAAGCGTATTGTCCTTCCAGCTTCCCATCGTGTCGGCGATGTTCATGACGACCCGGTAGGTAGCGCCCTTTTCCGCCGCTAGGCCCGAGGGCCAGCAGTGCTCGAAGGGATAAAACGTCAACGGGCCTGAATAGTCTGAAGTGATTGAAGTAGGTTGGGCCTTGGCCTCCACAGAACAGAACGACCCGTAGGAATCGGCAACGGAAAAAACGATCCGGCTCGCGCCCGAGATGACGATGAGCAGGATGCCGGTAAGAGCTGAGAGGCCGAACAGTGTGGGCAAGAACCGGAACTTGAAACGGCGGAGCCAACGCCGATAACGGGCGCTTTCCCGGATCTTGTATAGCCCGCTGTAGCCCACATTCGGCACGCCACCGGGACCGGGATGCCAGATTACTTGCATCCTGTCGCGAATCTTTCGGTCAAGGCGAGTGCTGGCGTACATCAACAACGCTATGGCCGCAGACAGGACGAAGAAATATCCGGGATTTGCACTGAAAGATTCAACCCATGTACTGGTAAATGACGGTAGGAAAGCGCCCAAGAGTTTGGGAATGCTGCTGACTGGACAGGCAATGGAGTCGATGCATTTGCCCGCATTGATGGTGACCTCAAGCGGCAGCCACGCTCCAACCGACGGCGGGAAACTAATCCACGGCAGCAGGGCAAGCAGGCCAGTGAAGAACAATGTGCTGAAATAGGTGACGCGCCGCCACCACACGACATCCCACACCTGCTCCTGCGCCTTGGCTCGCTTGGCGGCCGCTGCCACTGACTTCTCAAACGTCTTGGCACCGAGATTCTCGATATTGCCGTTTGGCATAACCACGGCATAGTGCTTAGGCAGGACAATCGGAGAATAGCCAAGGCCAACCGTAGAGACACGGTCGAAGACGCTGTGGTGGATTTTGGGGCGTTCGATCTTCACCACATTGGTGGCAAAACGCTCCGGCTTCCAGTAGCGCGACAGCCGCGTTGCCCCGCGCTTCGTATTCAAGAGTTTTTCCAGCTTGCGCGGCAGGTAGCGGTAGTAGGAACTCAGGCCGGAGCGCGAATCATGCATGACGCCCGGAACGCGCGCTGCTGCCCGTTGCGCCTCGCGGATGTTCTGATCAAACAGGATTCTGTCTTTGGGCGGGCCGAGCTTGACAAGTTGGTCGAGCACGAAGTTGAGAGGCACATAGGAGAGAAGGTCGTCCGGATAGCCGCCACCCACATTGGCGTGCATGCCGGCGAACCACACTTGGCTGAGTTTTTCGTCGGCGATGCTTTTGGCCTTGTCATCCTGGCGGATGACTGTTGAAATATTCTCGACATCCGAGAGGCCCGCCTCGTTCCACAGCAGGGGATGGAATGAATTGCGCTCGTCATCGAGGCTGAGCGCGTGTACTGCTTTCTTCACCTTTGCGGAGAGGTCGCGGTTGCGCATGGAAAGCGGCCAGACGAACCGGTCCCAACCCATGGTCAGTTCGTCAATCGGCAGGCCATAGGCATCCACCGTGTCCCATAACCCTAGAAACTCAATTTCGACACTCCGGAAGAGTTTTCCGTGGCCCTTCAAGAAATTTTCGTGATCCTGCAAAAAATTTTTCTTGGCCTGCGTTGCAAAGCTATCCCTCAGCCCACGGATGATTCTGGCAGGAATGGGCACTGTGCCGGTGCCGGTGCACGCCTTGCGGTAGGCCTGGTAAAGCCATGTGGTTTTCTTCCACAGGTCCCGGTCCCCCACATAGGCGCTTTTCTTGATGAGCCCGAACTTGCTGACAAAGCCCGCCAGCGTGCGGATGGTGAAAGACCCGCGACTGAAGCCGAAGCCATAAATGCGATCGCCTTTCTCAGGGTCGCTGTCGCCTTCCTCATAGTTGCGACACAAATAAGCATAAAGTTCACGGACATTGCGTGACAAGCCGATGCCGAGCGCGCCGCCCAACAGCGCCAACGGCTTGAAGCTGGAGTTGCCGACGCCGTCATCGTAGTAGGCTATTTGCTTGGTAGGGTCCGAAAGGTCCAGCGCTTCATAGGTGCGCCAGACATTGGTCTTGTTGAATTTTGCCGCGCTGTTTCCCGTACCGTCGGATAGAACGATTATATTCTTGGGCTTGGGTTTTGGCATGGCGCACCTCGCAAACGATGTGACGTTTTGGGCGCGCGGATGGAAAGCAGGTTATCCAGCTAAATCACGCGGCCTCAGGCAAGCGACGGTCTAGCCTGTAGTAGAGACACAATTCCACCCGACTTGCAACTCTCGCGATTATGTATCAACAGATACACGTCAAGACCAGCGATGGTGTTTTCTGGGAACTTGCTATAAGAGCGGCCCAAATGGCGCTGCGCGGATGCGACATCCCGTTTGCCCGCCCTCAACTCCGTTAGAGAAGTATCCTATCAATTGGCCTTTCCCTTAACCCCTGCCCCATTTGCGCGCGCCCTTACCGAGCGCAAATATGAAGACCCGACGCCCGTTCAACTCGCCGTTCTCGAAGCCAAGGCAGAAGGCCGCGACCTCGTGGTTTCGGCCCAGACCGGTTCCGGCAAAACCGTGGCCTATGGCCTGGCCATTGCCGCAACCCTTCTGGGAGACGCGGACCGATTTACGCCGGAAGCCTCCCCTGTGGCTCTCATTGTGGCGCCGACCCGCGAACTCGCCATGCAGGTCGAACGCGAACTGGAATGGCTCTACCACTACACGGGAGCACGCATTCTTTCCTGTGTCGGCGGCATGGACCCCAAGCGCGAACGCCGCAGGCTAGGCGATGGTGCACATATCATCGTGGGCACACCGGGGCGCCTGAAAGACCATCTTGAGCGGGGTTCCCTGAACATCGCCGATCTCAAAGCCGTCGTGCTCGATGAAGCCGATGAAATGCTCGATCTCGGTTTCCGCGAGGACCTGGAATTCATTCTGGAAGCAACGCCCGCCGAGCGCCGCACACTTCTATTTTCTGCGACAATGCCCAAGACCATTGCCAATCTGGCCAAGCGCTATCAACGCAATGCACTCCGCATTGAAGCCTCTGGCGGCGAACGCGCCCACGCTGATATTGAATACCGCGCCATTCGCGTGGCCCCTAATGAAGTTGAACATGCCGTGGTCAACGTGCTGCGTTTTGTCGAAGCCCAAAGCACCATTGTGTTCTGCAATACCCGCGACCATGTGCGCCATTTGCATGCAACCCTTCTGGAGCGTGGCTTTGCCGCCGTCTATCTCTCCGGCGAATTGAGCCAGGGCGAACGCAATCATGCACTTCAAGCGCTCCGTGATGGCCGCGCGCGCGTCTGCGTGGCAACCGATGTTGCCGCCCGTGGTATCGACTTGCCGAACCTCGGCCTCGTTATCCATGCGGACTTGCCGAATGATGCGGAAATTTTGCAACATCGCAGCGGCCGCACGGGACGCGCCGGCAAGAAGGGCGTGAGTGTCGTACTCATACCGCTCTCGCGCCGCAGGAAAGCCGAGCAGATGCTCTCCGCTGCAAAGGTAAATCCCCAATGGAGCGGACCACCGTCCGCCGATGATATTCGCAAGCTCGATCAGCAACGCATGTTGCAGGACCCCCTGTTGACCGAAATCAGCAGCGAAGAAGATCTGGAAATGGCCCGCTCGGTTTTGGCCATGCGCTCACCGGAAGAAATTGCTGCAGCTCTTGTCCGCTTTTACCGCGCAAGATTGCCCGCCGCCGAAGATGTGTTCGATCCCGGCCCAGGCCGTGATTTCCGCGAGGCCAAACCGGCCCGCCGCGATGCGCACTCCTCCGAGCCCCGCAATTTCACCTGGTTCCGCCTTGATATCGGCCGCAAGAACAACGCCGATCCCAAATGGCTCCTGCCGATGATTTGCAGGCGTGGCAAGGTGGTGAAAGCCGATATCGGCGCCATCCGAATCACCGACAACGAAACCCGCTTCGAAATCGCCAATGCCGTAGTGGAGCGCTTCACCATCGCCAGCCTGGTTGCCGACGACGAGGATGTGAAAATAGAATTGCTGAAGGGCGACCATGAGGCCAGCAAGTCACCCCGCAATTTTGAGCGCAAGCCAAACTTCAAACCCAAGCACAACGCTGAACCGGTGCGCTACGAAGACCGAAAGCCCCATGAAGGCACGGGCTATAAGGGAAAGAAGCCTTTCGCAGGCGGCAGACCAAAATTCGAAGGCGCCGGAAAGCCAAGAGCAGAAGACGACAAACCAGCCTTCAAGGAAAAAAAGGCCGCCTGGAAAAAGAAGAAGCGGTGACCTCCCTTTTCCTCGCCCGTAAAACGGGAGAGGAGGGGACCCGTTGCGAAGCAACGGGGAGGTGAGGGCGGGCCACGGTCAAAGTGCCCTCATCTTTCCCATGTCACTTCGTGACACGGGCCCCTGTCTTCTCCCGCTTCGCAGGAGAAGACGTTCGGTGTAATTCAACTCCCAATCGGCTTCCGCTGGTTCCGTTTCTTCGCCAGATCAATTTGCTTTTGCCGTTCCCGCGCTGAGGCTTTGGACTTTTCGCTCAGCGTTGCAAAACATTTGGGGCAGCTCACGCCCGCTTCATAAAATGGTGAATTTTTTTCTTCCGCTGCCAGCGGCGTCCTGCAGCCGTGGCACATCTCGAGTTCGGTGGGAATGAGGCCCTGGCCCACCGCCACACGATGATCGAAGACAAAGCACTCGCCCTGCCACTTGCTTTCATTAGCTGGGACTTCTTCGAGATATTTGAGAACGCCGCCCTTCAGGTGATAGACCTCGCGAAAGCCCTGGGACACCATATAGCTCGAAGCCTTCTCGCAGCGAATGCCGCCCGTGCAGAACATCGCAACTTTCCGGTGCCTTGCGGGATCAAGATTCTCGCCGACAAATTTTGGAAATTCGCCGAAGCTTGAGGTCTTGGGATCAGCCGCACCTTCAAATGTGCCGAGCGCCACTTCATAATCATTGCGCGTATCAATGAGCAGAACATCGGGATCAGAGATCAACGCGTTCCAGTCCTTTGGCTCCACATAGGTGCCGGCCTGCCGGTTCGGATCAACTCCTTCAACTCCAATTGTGACAATTTCCTTCTTCAGTTTCACCTTGCTGCGGTAGAACGGGTCTTCATCGCAAAACGATTCCTTGTGATCAAGATCGGCAAATCGCAGGTCTGATTTGAGGTGGTTCAAGAACCCGTCAATGGCGCCGCGCGCTCCGCTTATCGTGCCGTTGATGCCTTCAACCGCCAGAAGCAGCGTGCCTTTCACCCCATGGGCCCTCATGGCCGCAAGCAGGGGTTGCCGAAGCGCTGTAAAATCTTTCAGCGTGACAAATTTATAGAGAGCGGCAACAACGATGGTCTGCGACATGGGCCAAGCTTTTATTAGGCCTGTGGGCGTTTTTCAATTGCGCATAAAGCATGGCGTCCCGTAAGTAACGGCAACCCCCGAGGACAAATGCCAGAATTCATCCTTAACGTCGGCCTGCAACTTCCCTTTATTCTCATTCTGCTGGCGCTCCTGGGCTATCGCCGGAAAGTAAATCCCCGGGCCTGGGTCACGGTGAAGGCCCCGCTTGAAAAGGTTTTTGCGCTTGTCGACCTCCATGACGGGAAGGTGCAGAACTGGAACCGTACCACGGTAACCTCAAATCTCATTGATCCCATAAGACAAATCTTCCGCATGACCTATGTGACAACCCTTTCCACCGGTTCCCGGCAAAGCTCTCAGGCGGATTTTCGTGTGGTCGAGCGGCGCGCCCCGAACTATCTCGAACTCCGCCGCGAGGGCCTGGAGGGAAAATCCCATAACAACGAGCTCCTGAAAATCATGATTGAAACGATCCCGGAGGCGGGAAGCACAAAGCTGCGCTTGAGTTATGACTGGGGACCACGCCCCCTCATTGCACAAATCTTGGCGCGCGCTGATCTCTGGGGCGGAGCCTACCGCCTGAAAGGCCTGGCCGAAACCGGTGAACCCGATGAAAAAACCCACACGCTTATTTCCGCCGGCGTTGCCCTTGTCACTGGACTTTTGAGCCTCGTGGCCTTTGGACTCATGATGGGCTGGGTAATTTCCGGCCTCGTTGTGGCAGCGCTCTTCGTTCATGAATTTGGCCATCTCCTGGCCTTCCGGCTGGTCGGCCAGCCCTGGGGACGGCTCGTCTTTTTGCCTTTTCTGGGTGCCCTCGCCGTGCCGCGGCTGCCCTATGAGACGCAAGCGCAGGCCGTGTTCTCAGCCCTCATGGGACCGGGCTTCAGCGTGCCGCTGGCCTTCTGCATCGCCCTACCCGTGATGCTGGGAATTGCCCTTCCCGGCTGGCTGACTTTGTTCGGCATCGTGATCGCGGGGCTCAATCTCTTCAATCTCCTGCCGGTCGAACCCCTTGATGGCGGCGTGGCGCTGCGCTCCGTGCTCGCCAAGATCATGGGCGGCTATGCCCGTTTTGGCCTTCTCGCTATCGGCGTGTTGATCGTTGCAGTAGGCTTCTACTACGAACAGGTCATCCTGCTCATCTTTGGCGGCATCTCCGTCCTGGCCAACATCAAGCCGCGCCTCATTGACCACGGACTCGGGGCGCTGTCCTCGCTTCAGGTTGCAATTTCAGCCTTTGGCTTCACCGCAATTGTCGCGGCCTATATCACCATACTCGGATATCTGCTCAAACCCCTTGGATAACCATGCTGCTTGATTCCTATGCGGAAAAAGTAAGGGAGGGAGAGCTTCGTGACGACGCCGCGCAGGCGATTGTCGTTGCGCAGCTGGATAGGCTTGCCCAAACCCTGGAAGCCCGCGAGCGGCGCGGGGCAATTGGAAAGTTGCTGGGCAAGAATGGCACGCCCAAGGGCATTTATATTTATGGCGACGTGGGCCGCGGCAAAACCATGCTGATGGATTTGTTTTTTGCCGCCCTTGCTGTGCAAGCCAAGCGGCGCATCCACTTCCACGCCTTCATGCAGGACATTCATAAACGCCGGCAGGCGTTGAAGGATGGTGACGTGGTAACGCAAATTGCCATGGACCTGGCAAAACAGGCGCAGGTTCTGTGCCTCGATGAAATGCAGATCAGCGACATTGCCGATGCCATGATCGTGGGTCGCCTGTTCCAGGCCCTGATGGCCAACGGCACGGTGATCGTCACAACCTCAAACCAAACGCCCGATGAACTTTACAAGGATGGCCTCAATCGCGGATTATTTTTGCCAGCCATCAAGCTTATGAAATCGAATTTTGATGTGGTTTCCCTGGCAAGCTCCACGGATTATCGCCTGGGCCGGGTCAAGGCCTGGGAAAGCTTTGTAACGCCTCTTGGTCTACAGGCCGACGCCCATGTTCAGAAAATCTGGGAGCGTTTGACTGATGTCCCAAGGGGCGAGCCCCTTGAAATTCCCGTTCTCGGAAGAAGCCTGCATGTGCCGGAAGGCGCCCATGGCTGTGCAAGGTTCTCCTTCGCTGACCTCTGTGAAGCTCCCTTGGGGCCTCCTGACTATTTGACCCTCGCCAGCCATTTTCAAACCGTATTCGTTGAGAACATCCCGGCCCTGAAAACCAGCCAGCGCAATGAAGCAAAGCGCTTCGTGCTGTTGATTGACACGCTTTATGATGCAAAGCGTCATCTTGTGGCCTCCTCCGCCCAGCAGCCTGACCGAATCTATCCCCATGGTGACCACCGGTTCGAGTTCGCCCGCACCATTTCAAGGCTGCAAGAAATGCAATCGGCCGCCTGGTGGGGCCAAAAAATCGTCGAAACCTGATATTCTGTCACAAAAAACGACTTGAATAACAAAATGGGCGACATAAGTTCTTGATGCCCTGCCTTATCGGTCCTAAAGAAACCTCCTTTTTCGCAGTGCAAAAAAACGACACCCCAGGCGGGTTTGAGAGGATCAGCAGAAATGGCTCGGAAGAAAATTGCAATGATCGGCGGCGGCATGATCGGGGGCACGCTGGCCCATCTCGCGGCCATGAAGGAGCTCGGCGATGTCGTCGTCTTCGATATCGCCGAAGGAATTCCGCAGGGCAAGTCCCTCGATCTTTCGCAATCGGGCCCCGTCGAAGGCTTCAATGCAACGCTGTCCGGCACCAACAAATATGAAGGCATAACGGGCGCCGATGTCTGCATCGTCACCGCGGGCGTTCCGCGCAAGCCCGGCATGAGTCGTGACGATCTCCTGGAAATCAATTTGAAGGTTATGGCGCAGGTGGGTGCAGGTATTGCGAAGTATGCGCCCGAGGCTTTCGTGATTTGCATCACCAACCCGCTCGACGTGATGGTCTGGGCCTTGCAGAAATACTCCGGCCTGCCGCCTCAAAAGGTTGTGGGCATGGCTGGCGTTCTCGACAGCGCCCGTTTCCGCCATTTCCTCGCCGAGGAATTCAAGGTGTCGGTTGAGGATGTCACCGCCTTCGTACTCGGCGGCCATGGCGATACCATGGTGCCGTTGGCGAGATACTCAACCGTTGCCGGAATTCCCGTGCCCGATCTCGTCGCCATGAAATGGACCACACAGCAGCGCATTGATGAAATTGTTCAGCGCACCCGCGACGGTGGCGCTGAAATCGTTGGTCTTCTGAAAACCGGTTCCGCCTATTACGCCCCCGCATCGGCTGGCATCGCCATGGCGGAAAGCTACCTCAAAGACAAAAAGCGCGTCATGCCCTGTGCCGCCCAGCTCACCGGCCAATATGGCGTGAGCAACACCTATGTGGGTGTGCCTGTGGTTATCGGCGCCGGGGGCGTTGAGCGCATTGTTGAAATCAAGCTTGATGGCGAAGAGAAGGCTGGTTTCAAGAAATCCATTACAGCAGTTGAGGCCCTGATGGATGCCGCCAAAAAAATCGCCCCCGATCTCGCGTAAGGTTTATCACCCATGAATATCCACGAATACCAGGCCAAGGACGTTTTGCGCTCCTTCGGCGTGCCGACCGGAAAAGGCCACGCGGCTTTCAGCGTCGATGAAGCGGTCAAAGCTGCCGAATCCATGCCCGGCCCCGTATGGGTGGTGAAAGCCCAGATTCACGCAGGCGGTCGCGGCAAGGGCGGCGGCGTGAAAGTCGTGAAATCCGTGGCCGATGTTCGCACAGAAGCCCAACGCATGTTAGGCATGACGCTCGTCACCCATCAGACGGGATCTGCGGGGAAACTTGTTCAGCGCCTTTACATTGAGGAAGGCACCGCCATTGCCAAGGAACTCTACCTCTCCTGCCTGGTTGACCGAGAAACCTCGACCGTTGCCTTCATCGCCTCCACCGAAGGCGGTGTAAACATCGAAGAAGTGGCCGCCAAGACACCGGAAAAAATCGCCACCATCCACGTGGACCCCGCGTCAGGATATTCGCCATTCGTGGGGCGCCGGATCGCCACGGCCCTCAAGCTCGAAGGCGACCAGGTCAAGAAATGCGTGAAGATGATGGGCCAGCTCTACAAGGCCTTCACAGAAAAGGACATGAGCCTCCTCGAAATCAATCCGCTGGTGATCACCAAGGATGGCCAGCTCGTTTGCCTTGATGCCAAAATGAATTTCGACGACAACGCCCTTGAGCGCCATGCCGACATCAAGGCCTATCGCGATTTGAGCGAGGAAGACCCCAAGGAAATCGAAGCCTCGAAGTATGATCTCTCCTATGTGGCGCTCGATGGTTCCATAGGCTGCATGGTGAACGGCGCAGGCCTTGCCATGGCCACCATGGACATCATCAAACTTTATGGCATGGAGCCCGCAAACTTCCTCGACGTGGGCGGTGGCGCCACCAAGGAAAAAGTAACCGCCGCCTTCAAGATCATTACGGCGGACCCGCGCGTGAAAGGCATCCTCGTCAACATCTTCGGCGGCATCATGAAATGCGACATCATTGCCGAGGGCGTGATTGCCGCGGTAAAAGAGGTGGGCCTGCAGGTTCCCCTCGTCGTGCGCCTCGAAGGCACCAATGTTGAATTGGGCAAGAAGATCATCAAGGATTCGCAGCTCAACGTCATCTCCGCCGACAACCTCGACGATGCGGCGAAGAAGATTGTTAAGGCCGTGAAGGAAGCCGCCTAATGTCCATTCTCATCAATAAGAAAACCAAAGTGATCTGCCAGGGCATTACCGGCAATAACGGCACCTTTCACACGGAACAGGCGATTGCCTATGGCACCCAGATGGTGGCAGGCGTGACCCCCGGCAAAGGTGGCACGAAACATATCGGCCTTCCCGTCTATGACACCGTGGCGGAAGCCCGTGAAAAAACCGGGGCGGACGCTTCGGTGATTTATGTGCCGCCACCTTTTGCGGCGGACGCCATTCTTGAAGCCATTGATGCGGAAATTCCGCTTGTTGTGTGCATCACCGAAGGCATTCCCGTGCAGGACATGGTGAAAGTGAAGCGGGCGCTTGTAGGTTCAGCCACGCGCCTTATCGGTCCGAACTGCCCGGGCGTTCTGACACCGGGCGAATGCAAGATCGGCATCATGCCGGGCAATATATTCAAGAAAGGCTCCGTCGGCATCGTCTCGCGCTCGGGAACGCTGACCTATGAGGCCGTGTTCCAGACCACCCAGGAAGGTTTAGGCCAGACAACCGCCGTGGGCATTGGCGGCGATCCCGTGAAAGGCACGGAATTCATCGACATCCTCGAAATGTTTCTGGCCGATCCCAAGACCAAATCCATCATCATGATCGGCGAAATCGGCGGCTCCGCCGAAGAAGATGCTGCCGAATTCATTCGCAAATCCAAGATCAAGAAACCCATGGCGGGCTTCATTGCGGGCCGTACAGCGCCTCCGGGGCGCCGCATGGGCCATGCTGGCGCCATTATTTCCGGCGGCAAGGGCGGCGCGGAATCCAAGATCGAGGCCATGAAACGGGCCGGAATTGCCGTCTCAGATTCGCCTGCAATGCTTGGCAAGACATTAATGAAAAAACTGAAACGGAAGTAAGACAAAGAAAACTTTGGGTAGTATATCTCTAAGGCCGGACTGAGTTACCGGCTTCGCGGAAATGGCGGCAATGAACAAGACTGATCTGATAACGGCTTTTGAACAATCCTCCTTCCTCTACGGTGGCAATGCCCAATTCATTGAGGGGCTCTATGCCAAATATCTGGAAAACCCTGCCGCCGTGGACGTCCATTGGCGGCAGTTTTTTGCCGGATTGGACGACGATCCCGCTTCCGCCAAGCAACAGGTTTCCGGCCCCTCATGGGCCCGCAAGGATTGGCCTCCCACGCCGACGGGTGATCTCGTCTCGGCCTTTGACGGCAACTGGACCGCTGTCGAGAAAGTAGTCGGCACCAAGATCGAGGCCAAGGCCAAAGAGACAGGCAAGGGCCTTTCCGTCGACGAAGTGCGCAAGGCCACCATGGATTCGGTGCGCGCCCTCATGATGATCCGCGCCTTCCGCATGCGCGGCCATCTCGCTGCCGATCTCGATCCCCTGAAACTGGCCGAACGGCCCGCCCAGCCTGAGCTTGACCCCGCCTCCTACGGTTTCAACGAGGCCGATCTCGACCGCCCCATTTTCCTCGATAAGGTTTTGGGCCTTGAGCAGGCAACCATCCGCCAGATCATTGACATCCTGAAACGCACCTACTGCCACACCCTCGGTGTGGAATTCATGCACATCTCAGACCCCGTGCAAAAGGCCTGGCTGCAGCAGCGCATCGAAGGCGCCGACAAGGAAATTTCCTTCACCCCCGAAGGCAAGAAAGCCATATTGCGCAAACTCATCGAGGGCGAAGGCTTCGAGAATTTCCTCAATGTGAAATACACCGGCACCAAGCGCTTCGGCCTTGATGGCGGCGAAAGCATGATTCCCGCCCTTGAACAGATCATCAAGCGCGGCGGGCAATTGGGCATCAAGGAAATCGTCCTTGGCATGGCCCACCGTGGCCGCCTGAATGTGCTGGCCAACGTCATGGAAAAACCCTTCTCGGCCATTTTCCACGAATTCAAGGGCGGATCTTCCACCCCTGATGAAGTTGAAGGTTCAGGCGATGTGAAATATCATCTGGGCTCATCCTCCGACCGCATGTTTGATGACAACACGGTTCACCTTTCGCTCACCGCAAACCCTTCGCATCTGGAAATCGTTGATCCCGTCGTGCTGGGCAAGGCCCGCGCCAAGCAGGATCAGCGCGGCGACAAAGAGCGCAAGAGCGTACTTCCCTTGCTCATTCACGGCGATGCGGCGTTCGCAGGCCAGGGTGTTGTGGCCGAATGCTTCGGACTCTCCGGCCTTCGCGGCCACAAGTCCGGCGGTTCCATTCATTTCATCGTCAACAACCAGATCGGCTTCACTACCAGCCCGCATTTTGCCAGATCATCGCCCTATCCTTCCGACGTAGCCAAGATGATCGAAGCGCCGATCTTCCACGCCAATGGTGACGACCCGGAATCGGTTGTCTTTGCCGCCAAGATCGCCATCGAGTTCCGCCAGAAATTCAAGAAGCCCGTGGTCATCGATATGTTCTGCTATCGCAGGTTTGGCCACAACGAAACCGACGAGCCCTTCTTTACCCAACCCCTGATGTATAAGGCGATCGCTGCCCACGAAACCATCGTCAATGTCTATTCCAAGCGGCTCATCGCCGAAGGCGTGATCACCGCCGAAGAATTCGATGCCATGAAAGCGGACTACCGCAAGAGCCTTGATGAGGATTTTGCCGCCTCCGAAAGCTACAAGGCCAACAAGGCCGACTGGCTCGATGGCCGCTGGTCCGGCATGAAATCAGCCAAGGACCTGGACGATCCGCGAAAAGGCCTGACCGGGGTTGATATCAAGATCCTCAAGGACATCGGCCTGAAAATCACCAGGGCACCGAAAACTTTCGCAGTTCACAAAACCATGCAGCGCGTACTCGATGCCCGCCACAAGATGATTGAAGACGGCGCAGGGCTCGATTGGTCCATGGGCGAAAACCTGGCCTTTGCTACCCTGCTCAATGATGGTTTCAAGATCAGGCTGTCCGGCCAGGACGTGCAGCGCGGCACCTTCTCGCAACGCCATGCAGTGCTGGTTGATCAGCAGACTGGAAAGCTCTACACGCCGCTCAACCATCTCGTAAAAGACCAGCAGATCAAAATCGAAGTCATCAATTCCATGCTCTCGGAAGAGGCGATACTTGGATTTGAATACGGCTATTCCCTGGCCGAACCCAACACGCTGACCCTTTGGGAAGCGCAATTCGGCGACTTTGCCAATGGCGCACAAGTGGTGTTCGACCAGTTCATTTCTTCCGGCGAGCGCAAATGGCTGCGCATGTCGGGCCTCGTGGTGCTGCTCCCCCATGGCTATGAAGGCCAGGGGCCGGAGCATTCTTCGGCGCGTCTCGAACGCTTCCTGCAGATGTGTGCCGAAGACAACATGCAGATTGCCAATTGCACCACTCCAGCCAACTATTTCCATATCCTGCGCCGCCAGCTGAAGCGCGACATCCGCAAGCCGCTGATCATGATGACGCCGAAGTCATTGCTCCGGAACAAGCGCGCCACATCGAAGCTGGAAGAATTCGCCGAAGCCACTTCCTTCCATCGAATCTTGTGGGACGATGCGGAAACTTTGAAAGACCAACCGGTCAAGCTTGTGGCCGACGGCAAAATCCGCCGCGTCGTGATGTGCTCCGGCAAGGTTTATTTCGATCTCTATGAGGAACGCGACAAGCGCGGCCTCACCGATATTTATCTCCTGCGCGTGGAACAGCTCTATCCCTGGCCGCACAAGGCTCTGATCCAGGAACTTGCCCGTTTCAAGGAGGCCGAATTTGTCTGGTGCCAGGAAGAGCCAATGAACATGGGAGCCTGGACCTATGCCCAGCCAAACATTGAGCGCGTTCTGGAATATCTGAAGGCAAAGAACACGACGGTCAATTATGCCGGGCGCCATGCCTCGGCTTCCACGGCAACAGGATTGATGAGCAGGCACTTGAAGGAATTGAAAGAATTTCTTGAAGCGGCCTTGGGCTAACGAGTTTGAAGGAAAAGAAGAATGAATAAGGAAATTCGCGTGCCCGCCCTGGGTGAATCCGTCACCGAAGCAACCATTGCCAAATGGTTCAAGAATATCGGCGATGCGGTGAAGGCCGACGAGCCCATGGTGGAGCTCGAAACCGACAAGGTGACGGTGGAAGTGCCCGCACCAACGTCTGGCAAGCTGTCTTCTATCTCGGCGGCATCGGGAAGCACCGTAAAAGTTGGCGCTCTTCTCGGCGCCATTGAGGAAGGTGCCGCAGGAGCCGCGGTTAAGCCCGCGGCAGCCCCGGTTGCTGCAAAAATTGTGGAACCCACGAAAGCTGAAACACCTCTTTCACCGGCGGTGCGCAAGATCGTCACCGAAAATAAGGTTGACCCCGCGAGCCTTGCGGGCACGGGCAAAGATGGTCGCGTGACCAAGGGCGATGTCATCGAACAACTGAACAGGCCCATTGCCATGCCAGCAGCGGCTCCAGCGCCTTCGGGAGGCGAAGAACGCGTGAAAATGTCGAGGCTGCGCCTCACCATCGCCCGGCGTTTGAAGGAGGCCCAGAACACGGCCGCCATGCTCACCACCTTCAACGAAGTGGACATGAGCGCGGTTATGACCCTGCGCAATTCATTCAAGGACGTGTTCGAAAAGAAACACGGTGTGAAGTTGGGCTTCATGAGCTTCTTTGCCAAGGCCGTGATCCAGGCCCTGAAAGACGTGCCTGCGGTGAACGCGGAAATTGACGGCGAGGATCTGGTTTACAAGAATTACTATCACCTCGGCGTGGCGGTGGGCACCGAGAAGGGTCTTGTGGTTCCCGTAGTGCGCGATGCCGACCGCATGTCCTTCGCCACCATCGAAAAAACCATTGCCGACTACGGCAAAAAAGCCCGCGACGGCCAGCTGCAGATTGCTGACATGCAGGGCGGCACCTTCACCATCTCAAACGGCGGCGTCTATGGCTCATTGATGTCAACGCCAATTCTCAACGCCCCGCAGTCCGGGATTCTCGGCATGCACAAGATTCAGGATCGCCCTGTCGCGGTAAATGGGCAGATTGTCATCCGCCCCATGATGTATCTGGCGCTCTCCTATGACCACCGCATTGTCGACGGCAAGGAAGCCGTCACCTTCCTCGTGCGCGTAAAAGAAAGCCTCGAAGACCCGCAACGTTCCATCTTGGACCTTTGATCATGGCTGAAGTTTTCGATCTCACCGTTATCGGCACCGGTCCAGGCGGCTATGTCTGCGCCATACGCGCGGCACAGCTGGGCGTGAAAGTGGCCGTCGTTGAAAAGCGCGCCACCCATGGCGGCACTTGCTTGAACGTGGGCTGCATTCCCTCTAAGGCCATGTTGCATGCCTCCGAACTTTTTGCCGAGGCGGGTCACTCCTTCGCCAAAATGGGCATCAACGTTTCACCCACCTTTGATTTGTCGAAGATGATGGGTTTCAAGCAGGAAGCCATTGATGGCAACACCAAGGGCATTGATTTTCTGCTGAAGAAAAACAAGGTGACGGTGTTTCGGGGAACGGGAAAAATTCTGGGCACCGGCAAAGTCGAAGTTGCGGGGCAAACTGTTGAAACAAAAAATATCGTCATCGCAACGGGCTCCGATGTTGCAAATCTCAAAGGCATTGAGATCGACGAAAAACAAATCATCTCCTCAACCGGCGCGCTGGAACTCTCAAAGGTTCCGGCCCACCTCGCCATCATTGGTGCAGGTGTCATCGGCCTTGAACTCGGCTCGGTTTACGCCCGCCTCGGCGCAAAAATTACTGTTATCGAATATCTTGATCGCATCCTGCCCGGCATGGACTTGGAAGTTGCGAAAAATTTCCAGCGCCTGCTGCAAAAGCAAGGCTTCACCTTCAAGCTGTCCAGCAAGGTCACAAGCGCGACGAAAACCAATGCGGGCGTTATGCTGCAAGTGGAACCCAACACGGGTGGCGCTGCGGAATCACTAGCTGCGGATACGGTGCTGGTGGCCGTGGGCCGCACGCCCTTTACCGAAGGATTGGGCTGCGAGAAAGCGGGCATCAAGCGCGACGCCAAAGGCCGCGTGGAAGTGGGTGCGCATTTTGAAACCAGCCTTGCGGGCGTCTATGCCATCGGCGACGTGATCAAGGGGCCCATGCTGGCTCACAAGGCCGAGGATGAAGGTGTGGCGCTGGCCGAAATGTTGGCGGGCCAAGCGGGTCATGTGAACTATGACGTGATCCCCGGCGTGGTTTACACCTCCCCGGAAATAGCCGCCGTTGGCAAAACCGAGGAAGAGCTGAAAGCCGAGGGAACCGACTACAAGGCAGGCAAATTCCTCTTCCTCGCCAATGGCCGGGCCAAGGCCAACCAGACCACCGACGGTTTTGTTAAAGTTCTGGCCGATGCCAGGACCGACCGGGTGCTGGGGGCCCATATTATTGGCCCCATGGCGGGCGAGCTCATCCACGAAATCGCGGTTTTGATGGAATTTGGCGGTTCTGCCGAGGATTTGGCCCGCACCTGCCATGCCCACCCAACCCTTTCGGAGGCGGTCAAGGAGGCCGCCATGGCTGTCGCCGGCAGGGCAATCCACAGTTGAGCCCTTTGGATAATTACCGCCATTTACCATTTTGTAGTTAATCCATTTAGCAAATTGTAAAGCTTCTCCCGCATAATCAAAGCCTTACAACGCAAGATTTTGGCAAGGCCGGCAAAATGACCAACAAAGACAAGCATGTCGACGTCCTGGTCCTGGACGATGACCTCGACCTGCTGACCACAACAGCGGAACTTCTCGCTGACATTGGCTACAAGGTGAAGGGCTTCGCCGATCCGGAGTCGGCGCTGGAGTTCGCCATTGGCCAGACCTTTTCCGTGGGCCTTTTCGATTTCAGGCTTGGCAGCCTCAAGAACGGCCTGGACGTGGTGGAAACCATGCAGGCCCTCGGCTGCAAATCGGTCTATGTCATGGTCTCGGCCGACGTTGAAAGCTCCACCCGCCTGCGCGCCATCAATTTGAAGCTCTTTGAGTTCATGCGCAAACCCGTGGCACCCGAAGACCTGCTCGACACCATCAGCCGGGCGATGGCCCAGTCGCAACAGATGGCGGCCTGATCAGGGACCAGTTGTTGGCCGCATTTTAGTGCCATCGAAAAATCTTGAATAGCGAAACGGTGCGGGATCAACACAAGTCTGCTCACCCACAATCATCTGCGCCATAAGCTTGCCCGCTCCCGGCCCCAAGCCAAAGCCATGACCTGAAAATCCTGAGGCGAGATAAGGCCCAGCCACTTTCGGCAAGGCGGAAATCACCGGCACGACATCAGGTGTTGAATCAATCACGCCCGCCCAGCGCTCGGCAATCCGCATAGATTGAAAGCTTGGATAATAATCCCTTAAGCTTGCCGCTGCCTCATCAAGTATGGAGTGCACTGGTTCCGGATCGAGAATGCGTACCTCCTCAAACGGCGAACGCTCATCGAGCTTCCATTGCCGCTTCAGCCGGGCTTCGTCAATAAACCGTTTACCAAGCCGCAAGCGAATGCCGCTCCAATCCAGCATCAGGGCCGGCAGGAACTGAAAGAACAAACGAAAACTGTCGGGAAGGATATCGGCCACGGACAAATGCCGGTGGGTGACCGTGTAGCCGCCATCAATACATTTGCGAAAGGCAAACTTGCCACCCGAGCAGGATTTTTCCAGACCCGTATCAAGAGGTGCGGTTCGCATCACCGAACTAATGACCGAGAGCTGGGGAAATTCAATTCCGAGATTGTGCAGGAAACGCCGCGACCAGGCCCCGCCCGCCAGCACCACCTGCTCGCAAGCGATGGTTCCCTTTTCCGTGACGACCGAAGAAACCTTGCCAGCTGTTGTTTCCACCCCGCGCACCGCGCAGTTCTGGAAAATCTTCACGCCAAGTTTTTGCGCATGCCGTGCCATGGCCGGGACCGCAAGGAACGGTTCGGCCCGCCCATCGGCGGAGGTATAAAGTGCGCCCTTCCATGTCCGCGTGGAGCCCGGTTGCAACTTGTCCGCTTCAGCCCCTGAAACCAGCCGCGTGTCCAGGCCAAAGGACTTGACGTTTTCCGTGTACCATTTTTCCTTGGCCGCAAGTTCAGCCTCGGTTTCCAAAAGATATATGATTCCACTTTGGCGGAAACCCGTTTCAGCTCCAACCCGTTCATTCATGCCCCGCCACAGCGCCAGCGATTCCAGAACAAGGGGAATTTCGCGTGCGTCGCGCCCCATCTGCCGGCACCAGCCCCAATTCCTTGAGGATTGCTCACCCGCAACAATGCCCTTTTCCAGCAGCACGACGGATATGCCGCGCTCGGCCAACTCAAGTGCTGTTGAAACGCCAATGATGCCGCCGCCAATGACGGCAACAGTTGTTTTCTTGGGGAGGTCTGAATCGGAAGTAACAAGATCAATAACAGGCATGGCCGATTGCTACAAAATGGCTTCCGCCGAGACAAGCCTCAACTCCGCGCGTGAGCCTTGCGATATTGTTCAAGCAGGTGGACCCGGTCCACTTCCGTATAAATCTGCGTGGAAGACAGGCTGGCATGGCCCAGAAGCTCCTGGATCACGCGTAGATCGGCGCCGTTGCCCAACAGGTGCGTGGCAAAGGAATGGCGCAACGCATGAGGTGTGGCTGTATCGGGCAGGCTTAGCGCACCGCGCATGCGCTCGATCAGCAATTGGATATTGCGCGCATTGAGTTCTCCGCCACGAACCCCCCGGAACATGGGCTCCGAAGGTTTCAATGGATAAGGACAAAGGGCGATATAGGAATCCAGCACCTCGCGCACCCGTGGCAAAACCGGCGCGATGCGCGTCTTGCCGCCCTTGCCCTTGATGACCAGGGGCGCGGATTTGGACTGGTTCAGCGTGAGGCCAATAGCCTCGGAAATGCGAAGCCCGCAGGCATAAAGCAAAGTGAGCACGGCACGGTCGCGTGCTTCCACCCACTTCGGCGTTTCCCCGGTTGAAAATACATCTCCAGTCGCCACTTTTCTGGCAGCGTCGATGCTCAACGGCTTAGGAACGGCGTGGGGCAGCTTCGGTGTGCGTAAGCCCGAAAGAGCCGCATTCTTGAAATGGTCATTGCGCTCGGCAAAGCGAAAGAACGAGCGGATGGCTGATAGCTGCCGGGCAAGGGTCCTGCTTTCCACGCCACCTTTCCGCCGCTGGGCCATGAAAGAGCGAAAATCCATGACGGTAAGGCCCGAGAGGTCGGATACCCCCGCCGAATTCCCTAAGTGATCCTTCAAAAACTGGCTAAATTGCGAAACATCGCGCGCGTAGGCCTCCAGTGTTTTGGCGGCCATGCGGCGCTCGGATTTCAGGGATTGCAGCCAACGCACGGCAATGTCTGCCGCATCTGCGGAAAATCCAAACTGAAGACCATCATTCATGCCGGCATCCTAGCCCCAGAATGGTTGACGACTCCTAACAGGCCGCGACGGGCTCGCCATAATGTTCCACCAGCGGAAACGGACTGTAAAACCGGTGCAGCAAATTCTTCCAAGCCTGGTAACGATCAGAGTTGCGAAAGCCAACCGTATGATCCGCCAGTTCCCGCCATTCCACCAGCAGAAGATAGCGCCCCTGCTTTTCAAGGCAGGGGCGCACTTCAAGCCGGATGAACCCTGGCGTCGCCGCGATGAACGGCAACGCCTCCTTCAGCGCTGCTTCATAATCCGCCGTTTCATCGGGTGCGACATCAAGAATGGCGTGTTCGAGGATCACAGG
>CAZHCO010000273.1:0-1414 GCA_964530965.1 uncultured Aestuariivirga sp.
CGAACACAGCTCTCAGCGCTGGCATGAGGGCAAACACGATCCCTGGCCGGCGATGAATTTTCTCCTGTACATCCTCACGCACGCGTGCAAGGAATTTGAAGAACGAGTCGGACGGATGACGAGCCCGCGCGGCGCAAAAACAGAAATGGTCGAACACGCCATTGAAACCATCAGCGCCGAATTTGGCATCACCGATCTGGAGCGGCGTTGTCCTGGCGTGAGCCGCGACATGATCCGCCTCCTGTTGCGCGATTTGAAGGCTGCCGGACGAATCGAGTGCCTCGGTCGCGGGCCTGGAGCCAAATGGCGAAAGAGGGTAATACCCTTAAAAGAGGGTAGTAAAGAGGGCAGTAACAGGATAATGAAATAGGGAACACCGTTTATGGCACGTCCACACGACAGCGAGAGATTCGAACTCTCCGACGCCGAAAAGCACGACCTCATCAAGCTCATCGAGCAGGGCAAGCCGCTCCCGGAGAAATACCGCTTCCTCCTCTTCGCCGACAAACGTGAAGTCGAACTCGTCTGGAACGGCAAGTCCCGCGAAGTCTGCACCTCCATCCTCCCCTTCTAGACCCTCGAACACGTTGACGAGCCGCAGAAGAAACAGCGCGACGACGAGGAACTCGACATCGGCAGTCGGCAGCGCTCTCGATGCCCATAAAGCGTATCTCGTTATTCGCGCGAGACGCGAGGGGAATCCACTCCAGATAAACGAGATAGACCAGACAAACTCTCCCCGTCGCCCTCTGCCCCACAGACCAGACCAACGAAACAAACCAGACAGACCCCCTCAGCCCTTCCCCTACATCTCAGTACTGGGCCAGACAACTCAGAACCCAGAACTCATAACTCAGAACTTCCCCAAACGGGCGGGGTGATTTCTCTAAGGGAAAGGGGTAGAAGTGGGATGCCTTCACGCTTCGCTCACGGACCTCCCGGAGCGATCCGCTCGGGCTTCGCCGGGCGGAAACCTTCTGGAATTCCCGCAGCCACGGTCATGCGACCGTGGTGCCTTGGTCAGTTCCAGCTTTCCTTCCCCGCTCAGCCTCGGCGGATACCTCGCTCCTCCGGTCATGTTCGCGAAACGTAAAGGCATCCCTGTGGAGAGGCGTGATTTCTCGCTAGGAAAGGGGTATTCTTCGGCCACCAAAGTTACTCGGAATTTCTGAGTAGGCAGTGGTGCGCGGAGAGCGCAGGAGAAGAAGGAGCTACACCGTCAATGGCAGCCAAGAGCAAAGCAACTTCTAAATCTGAAACTGGGGCCAATCTCGGCTTTGAGGCCAAGCTGTGGCAGATGGCCGACGGCCTCCGCAACAATATGGATGCGGCGGAGTACAAGCACGTCGTCCTTGGCCTGATCTTCCTGAAGTACATCTCGGATGCCTTCGAGGCGAAGCACGCTGAACTCGAA
>CAZHCO010000274.1:0-1371 GCA_964530965.1 uncultured Aestuariivirga sp.
TAATGAGACCACTGGTGCGTGCGTATTCCCATCAAGGCCACAGCCCGCGTGCTGACCAAACAGGCCGGATACATATCTGCGACTTCCGATACCGTGCAAATTCCCTCTTGCGAAAAGCAGCCAGTCCATACATTCGGGTCATCAGTGTCGATTGCTCGTCACGAGAACTATGTCTGCTAAACAAGAAGTTGCAGACTACTTACTGGAGCATGCAATCAGAAACTTTGGGCCAATAGCTGTCTTGCTCTTCCACAGAAACGAAATCGCAGGCGGCCACTTTTCATTAGGCTAGATCGCAATTCCAGCAGTTGTTGGAAAGACCTTCATGTGAGACGATTTTGACAGTCGCCCATGATTTCACCGGCCATCGACACCGTGACCGGCTTTCGCCAGGAGCTGGAAGAACAAGCCCCCGTCGACCATAGTAGGCTCCACGCCGCCGTTTTCGCGCATGAATGCTACGGGATCGTCGGTCCGCTCCCCCTTCCGCTCGTGGTAGGCGCCGAGGCGACGCGATTCCGTGACGAGCGCAATGTTGGCCGGGCGTCGGGTTGCGTCGTACCGCTGCAGGCCATCCGCTACCGTCGCGTCAGTGAGCGCGGCGGTAAGCGCCATCGCATCGTGGCCGGCTTTGATGGCGCCGCGCGCCACGTGCGGCCGCGCGACATGGGCGGCATCGCCCAGGAGAGCGACGCGGCCGAAAGCCATGCGCGGCGACTCGAGGTCACCGATGGGTTGAAAAAGCGGCTGATCGGCCTTCCGCACCACCTCCGCCCATGCTGTGCACAAAAGCGCGTCCGCATCGCGTCGGATGGTAGCAACGAATTCCGGTAGGATCGCCTGAGGCGGGATGCCGTCCCGATGTAGGCGGCCGGCGGCGTCCGTCTGCATCTCGCGCAAGGCCGGCTCGGCGTCGACCGGCCGGTACCAGACGAAGCTATAGCGCCGCCGGCCGGGCGTCAGATCGTCGCCTGCGCCCGGCACAGGATAGCCGAGAATGTGCTCGCCCGGGATCAGTCCCCACGCGAAGCGATGAAAGAGTGCGGCATGCGTGGCAGGAGAAAGCGTCCGCTCCTCGACCATGCCGCGCCAGCCAACATAGCCGGAATAGACGAACTCGACATCGGGCAGGAGTTGCCGGCGCACTGTCGAATGAACGCCGTCGGCGCCAATCAACATGTCGCCGCGAAGGCTCGTCCCGTCGGAAAGACGGGCCGTGACCCCGTCAGTATCCTGTTCGAATCCGGCAAGTGCGACGCCTCGGCGTACATGCTCCTCGGGAAAGACATTGCTCAACATCGTATAGAGTCGAGCCCAGGAAGTGCAGAACTGGGGCATCGCTATCTCGGCCGCGATGCTGCCGTCACGCGC
>CAZHCO010000275.1:0-2729 GCA_964530965.1 uncultured Aestuariivirga sp.
CGAAAGCCCGGAAAATCCAACAAGGCGATTGACGCCCTGGCACTCCATGTCAGGGAGAGCCTCGCCAATCTGCAACCGCAATTGGTTGCGGCGGAGTAGAGCGTTGGCTGCTGCAATTATTCCGCCCGTTGGCTTTGGCACGTGGCCGCTGAAAGATGAAGTTGCGCGCGACAGTGTGGCGATGGCTCTGGATTGTGGCTTCCGCCACATAGATACGGCGCAGGCCTATGACAATGAAAAAGCCGTTGGCGAAGGCCTGCGCGCCTCGGGATTGAGGCGGGAAGAAATTTTCCTTGTTACAAAAGTGCACTTCGACAATTTGAATAAATCGAAATTCCTGCCATCAGTGCGCGACAGCCTTGGCGCCTTGAAGGTTGATTATGTTGATCTCCTGCTCATTCATTGGCCACCACGGGATGACACTTTGTTTGATCCCGCTGTTGACGCGCTGTGCGAAGCGCAATGCCTTGGCCTCGCAAAACATGTGGGGGTGAGCAACTTCACGCCTAAACTTTTGCGGCGCGCGGCGAAACGTACAAAAGTTCCACTCATCGCCAATCAGGTTGAATTCCATCCGCTCATTGACCAGACAAAACTATTGGCCGCAGCAAAGGAACTCTCCATCACTTTGGAAGCCTATTGCGTATTGGGGCGTGGCAAGGTTCTGGGCCAACCTGTCATACAGCAGATTGCGGAGCGGCGGGGTTTGAGTGAAGCCGCCGTTATCCTGCGCTGGGTCATGCAAAAAGGCGTTGTTCCCCTGGTGCAAACCACCAAACGAAAGAATGCGGAAGGCAACCTGGCGGCACTCGACTTCACTTTGAGCGAAGTGGAAATGAATTCCATTTCGACGCTCAACGCAAGAAACGAGCGGTTTATTTCAGGTGGTTCCTGGGCTCCGGACTGGAATGACGGCGCGTAATTTCCTACATCTGCGTCCGGACAAATCCATCCGTTAGAATTTTTTCGATTGACGGAAAGTTCTGTTGCGCGGCTTCGGGCACGTCCTGCCAATCGGGGAGCGGACTTAGTGATTTGAAATAGTCGAAGGGCAGGGTTCCCGGCCCACTGGCGCTTGCGACGATGATGCGGCCTACCATGCCCGCCTGTTCATGGGGCGCACAGAAATAATCATAGACGCCGGGCACTGTCAGCGTTACTTCAAAGTGGTCACCGGGATTGACCAGAAAATCGCTGTTCCAGGGTTTGGCCTTTTCCGGAATGCGCAGGGAATGCTGGTCATTATCGGGATGGTAAGCGGCAACGGAATGAACATTTGCCATGATCATCAAGCGCAATGTTGTTCCGGGCTGGACCAAAAGACCAATTGGATCATACCACACCTTGCTGCCATTCTCGTTGCTGTTCATGGCAATGTCGATAGTCCCGGCGTGTGCCTGGGCAAGTCCGGCGAGCCAAAGCCCGCCGGTTGCCAGTAATGTGCGTCGCCCAATCATCATTTCAGATCGGCCGTCGCTGGATCAACGTGCCAGACGACGACATGGTAATGCGGCTTCTCAACGCCGGGGTGGCCGGCGTTGTAATACATGTCCACCGATACGGCAGGCCCGCCCGCCACGGCAAGCCCGGAAAATTTCTTCTGTGCCGTCAGGTCATCCATCGGCACCATGTAGATGGTGCTGACCAGCTTGCCCGTTTTGTCATAGGCGGCAAAAGGCCCGACGGGCAGCGTGGCGGGATCCACATAGAGCGTGCCCAGGCCTGGAATCATGTCCGGCAGGGGTACCAGCGCGCTCACGGCCTGATAGGCGCCGCCTGCGGGTTTCATCGGCGCGGCATTTTCAGCAAGCGCACTTGTTGTCATGACACCGGCCAACAGGGCGGCTGACAACGTAATTTTCTTTAACATTTTTTTCTCCATCATGATTTGCGTGAATCAATGACAGAAGAACGGGTGAGGTCAGTGATGCAAAATCGTCGTTGGTATATTCAAGCGGGCAAGCACGGCTTCCGTCACCCTGCGGCAGCGCGCGCCGCCAAAAGGAAAGGCGGTGAGCGAAACCGCCGTCAGGTGTTCTTCGAGATCAGAGCGCAGCAGGGCTTTGGCGCGGTGCAGGCGCGATTTCACCGTCGCTGTCAGAACTCCAAGGGTGATTGCGGTTTCCTCCACCGACATGTGTTCGACGACGCGCAGCATGAAGACTTCGCGAAAGCCATCGGGCAGCCGGTCAATGGCATTTTCAAGCAGCCGGCGCACGTCGCCCATGGCGGTCAATCGCTCCGGGGTGTGCTGATCTGTTTCCATATCGTCGGGCCTGTCCTCCAATTCGCCATCGGCCAACACGACGCGCCCGCGGCGCTTTAGCAGCCGGACCCGGGAAATCGCCAGATTGGCGGTTATCCTGGCAAGCCAGGCGGCAGCGCTCGCCGAATTGCGCAAACTCCCCAGTTCGGTGAAGGCTTTGACAAAGGCATCCTGCACGATGTCCTCGGCCTCGGCATCATTGCGCAGGATGGCGCGCGCGATCCGGAACATGCGGCGGTTGTGCTGGCGCATGATGTCAGCCAGGACATCGGGTTCACCCCGCTGTGCCCGCGCGACCGCTAAACCCATATCGGCGCCGACCGACAGTTCTGAACCCATGGAAGATCGCATCACTGACCTTTATTCCCCGTTCACCTGCATTAACACCCCTTAGACGCCACAACCTGCCGAAAGGTTCCCGGATTCAAGAATATGATTAATTTGGCTGGCTCGCCGAGGCAGT
>CAZHCO010000276.1:0-3985 GCA_964530965.1 uncultured Aestuariivirga sp.
AAGACCGTGGTGAGGGTGAGGAACCCGGCGGCGAAGGCGGCGAGGGGCCGCGCCATCTCAGCAAGGTATGGTCCAAGTTCCTCAAAGAACACCACGATGGGACCCAGCCTCCTACCGACCGACAGTCCGACTGGCATAGCCAAGACACCCGCGAACACTCCGACGACTCCCCACGCCAGGCCCTGCGGCACAGAACCAACGTCTGAGCGGACGGGAAAAGCGCCCGCAGCCAAGCCACCCCACCCTCCGTGCCAACATGGCTGAGACAGCTTACCCCCCGGTTAATTAGAGTGCAGGGCGGGGAGATGAGGCCCCTTGGAAGCAGCTCGCAGCAAGGAAGCAGGACAGGCGAATATGGGAGAGCCGGAGCGGAGGGACGCCGAGCGAAGCGAGGCGCCCCGGAGCGGAGGGTCTCCCATATTCGAGCGCGAGGCCTTGCCCGCCCCCTCGAGCCCGCCGCCGGATCCCGAGGTGACGGTTCGCCACGCACGGCGGCGCTTCACGCCCAAGTACAAGCTGGAGATCCTGCGCCGGGCAGATGCCTGCACCCAGCCGGGGCAGGTGGGCGAGCTTCTGAGGAAGGAAGGGCTCTACTCCTCGCATCTGGTGACCTGGCGCAGGCAGCGAGAGGAAGGGCTCACTCCGAAGAAGCGGGGCCGGAAGGCAGCGCCGGTGGACCCCAGGCTCAAGAAGGTCGAGCAGGAGAACCGTCGGCTGGTGCGCCGCCTGCAGAGGGCTGAAGCCATCATTGATTTCCAAAAAAAAGTGCACGAGCTCCTGGGGATCCCCCTGAAACCGTTCGAGAGCGAAGAGGACGATTGATGACGGCCGTGGAGATAGTGTCCCCGGAGATCGGAACGGCGCCGGCGTGTCAGGCACTGGGCCTGCCTCGGGCCTTTGTGTATCGCATGCGCCAACCGCCGGCAGTCCATCTGCCCCGGCCGGCGCCGCCACGAGCGCTGGCCCCTGACGAACGGCGTGCTGTCCTGGACACCCTCCGCTCCGAGCGCTTCATGGACCAGCCCCCGGCCCAGGTCCATGCCGCCCTCCTCGACGAAGAGACCTACCTCTGCTCCTCGAGGACCATGTATCGCATCCTCGATTCGGCCCAGGAGGTGAAGGAGCGTCGGAACCAAGTCCGTCGCCCCCACTACGCCAAGCCCGAGCTACTGGCCACACGCCCCAACGAGGTCTGGAGCTGGGACATCACCAAGCTGATGGGTCCGGCGAAGTGGACCTACTACTACCTCTACGTGATCCTCGACATCTTCAGCCGTTACGTGGTCGGCTGGATGGTGGCTCCCCGCGAGAGCGCGGCCCTGGCCGAGGGTCTCATCGGCGAGACGTACGAGAAGCAGAGAATCGACAAGGGGCAGCTGACCCTTCACGCCGACCGCGGCTCCTCGATGAGAAGCAAGCCCGTGGCCTTGCTGCTGGCAGACCTGGGAGTGATCAAGACCCACAGCCGCCCCCAAGTCTCCAACGACAACCCCTTCTCCGAGTCCCAGTTCAAGACCATGAAATACCGGCCCGAGTTTCCAGACCGCTTCGGGTCGGTCGAGGACGGCCGCGCCTTCGGCCACGTCTTCTTCCCCTGGTACAACAACGAACACCACCACAGCGGCCTCGGATTCCTCACGCCGGCGGCCGTCCACTACGACCTGGCGGAAGGCATTCGTGAGAAGCGCAAGCAGGTCCTCCTTGCCGCTTACGCGGCTCACCCCGAGCGCTTCGTGAAGGGGACGCCTCAGCCCGCCGAACTCCCCTCAGCCGTGTGGATCAACCCGCCCGAGAAACAAATGGCTCACCAGGATGCTCCAGGATCGGCGCGAACAACCTCGGAGGACCTGAGGGTCGACCCCGTTTGCATCACTTACGAGCAGTCAGTCGCCTCGACCATCGGCGGAATCACCGAAGGTGCGAGTCACTAAATTGCGAACCCTCGTTGTCTCAAAGTCATTGACACGTTCCGCATCACGCCCAGAGTACAGCTCAGCGCGTGTGAGTCCAGTCCAACGTAGCGCTCCATCTCTGCCCTCCCCTACGGAGGACTGTAGAGACAAAGCGCTCACCAAGGGAACCACGAAGAGCCGGCGGTGATCGCGCATCGCTGGCGCTCCCCAAGGCAGCGCCATTTCTACTATGCCTTCATCCCCTTGTTGGGCAGCGTCGCGGCTCTGCCCAGTTGTGTGCGCGCCGGAGGTCACGCAGCGCCGCCGTCGGCATTCTGCGTCCTTACCGCCTCAGGGCACGTCGCACGAGCTCTTGGCGACGCCAACAGCGCCACGATGGTGGCCCACACCGCGAACTTCAGCAACTTGCCTGGGCTTGCCGAACTCCCTTGGGCAAGACCCATGACCCCGAATAACACCAGCAGCGCCATGCTTGCGTACAGGCCGGACCGCTGCAGGCGCCACAGATGCAGCGCAGCATACCCGCCCAGCGGCGGCACGACGAAAACTCCTGTAGCAACGACCAGTCCGCGCACAGAATCCGGCACAACACTCCTCACAACACTTGGCTCCAGGACCGCCAGGAGAGCTCCCAGCGCGATCGCGAGCAGCATCAGCGCCGCCAGAGCGAATTCCCACACAGCGATCAGACGTAACGCAATCTTCACCCTGCTTCCTCCAGCCTCTCGGGCACGCGCCCCTTCTCACGTCTGCCCAACACCGGGGATAAGCTGCCGGGCTCCCGAGCCGTTCGTCGACGCCAGCAGTGCCCGGTCAGCTTCATCCCCTTGTTGGGCGTGCCGCCCGCCTTCGAGCAGCGTCGCCCTGCACGCTAACCCTTCTCCGAAAGACGAGGCAGACCTGGCGATAAAGCGAAAAGTCACGCGCACACGTGAAGCCAATCGCCTGGAGCGAGGCGATGATCGGACTATGGTCGCGGAAATTCCGATAGAACGTGGCGATGCCGTTTCGGCGGAATGCGTATCCGTCGCCGTACGCACACTCGCCCACGCATCGCCGGAGGATTGTGGAGTCGTTGCGCGGGACGATTACGACGTAGAGCCCGTTGGGCCTAAGGTTCTTCCAGGCCACCTCCGCCATCGTGACCCTCGTACGCCGGGGGACCACGTCGTATGTGGCCACCGAGAAGATCACGTCCAACCCGAGAGCAGAAGCTGCGAACTCCTCGACCGAGACTAAATGCACTCGCGGCCGGCCCCGCAGCCGCAAGCGGCCAACGTAGTCACGAATAGACCCGTGATACCTGCCCAGTTGATGAACTGCGGACAGTTGCCGTTCGGTGTCGACGAGCACCAACTCTTCATACGCCTTGGCGAGCAGCTTGAAGTGGCGCAGCTTGCCGCAGCCCTGATCGGCGGCCCGCCTGGCAGTTGGAAGCAGCTCAAGGACGGCGTCCATTGCGGGCGACAGCATCGGATTGGGTGTGGCGTCAATCCGCTGAGCAGAGAGTTCAGGCCGAAGCTCAAGCTGGCGGGACATCGATGCCGTGACCCTTGAAAAAGCCGACGGCTGCCCCTCTGAAGGCCGGCGCGCAGTCCTTGTGGATAGCGTTGATCTGTTCGGTAGTGTGCCGTCCGACCACAGGTCGCATCAGCAGGGCAGCCACGCGCCCAAGCGACCAGACCATGAGTGCGCCCGTGAGGGTCCAGTACAGCGCGGGCCTTAATGGGATACCCAGCCAGGCCTCAACGAGTGCATACGCGATATTGACGGCGACCACGATGAGGGCAGCCACCTCAAGAAGCTGCGTGAGCCAATACTTGGTGATGACTTCGTAGAAGCGAACCACGAGGTTCTTGCGGATCTTCATATCCCGGTCGCCGACGAACTCGTAGTAGAGAAGTTCCATCGAGTCCCGGCGGTTACTCTGTGCGACTGAGAGGGCGCTCAGGGGAAGATCGCGCTCCAACCCCTTCAGCAGGGCTGGGAGTATGTAGCGGGTGTCGTAGTCGAGACGCCACTTGACACAAAAGCGGTCGTAGACGCGATCGTGGACTTCGATGACGTGAACC
>CAZHCO010000277.1:0-1363 GCA_964530965.1 uncultured Aestuariivirga sp.
TCAGATTCTTGCGCAAGCAATGGCGGGGGCGCGCGATGGCGAAGGGATACTCCAAGGACCTCAGAGTGCGAGCGGTCTCGATTGTGGAGACGGGCGAGAGCGCTCGGGAGGCGGCGCGTGTGCTCAATGTCGGCGCGTCGACTGCGATCCGTTGGATCGAGCGCTGGACGACGACCGGCCGCGTCGATGCCAAGCCCGGCACAGGCCATAGCCGTTCGCCGCTCGAGCAGTATCGACAGTGGTTGCTCGACCTCGTTGCCTCTGAACCGGACCTGACGCTGAAGGAGATCCGTGCGCGGTTGCGATCCGAGATGAAGCAGAAGGCTGGCATTGGCTCGATCTGGCGCTTCTACGAACGCCACGACATCACCTTCAAAAAAAACTCTGCACGCCGCCGAGCAGGATCGTCCTGACGTCGCCGCCGCGCGCGCCGAACTGAAAGCGGAGCAACCGCGCTTGCGTGCGTCGCGCCTCGTGTTCATCGATGAGACGGCGGTCACTACCAAGATGGTTCGACGCCATGGGCGCTCACCGCGCGGCGAGCGTCTCGTCTCGAATGTCCCGCACGGCCACTGGAAGACGCTGACGCTCGTTGCTGCCCTGCGCATCGATGGCTTCACGGCGCCCTATGTCATCGACGGCGCGATGGATGGGCCATCGTTCCTCGCCTACGTCGAGCAGGTCCTCGCGCCGACGCTGCGCAAAGGCGACACCGTGTTCATGGACAACCTGCGCACCCACAAGATTGAAGGTGCGCGCAAGGCGATCGAGGCCGTCGGCGCCAAGGTGCGGTACCTGCCAGCCTACTCGCCCGACCTCAATCCGATCGAGATGGCTTTCTCGAAGTTGAAGACGGCGCTGCGCAAAGGGGCGACACGCACCGTAAAGGCATTGCTGAAGCTCATCGGCAAGCTCGTCAAGACGTTTGCGCCAGCGGAGTGCCTCAACTATTTTCGGCATGCCGGATACGGGTAGCGACCCACATCAAGTGGAAAATGCTCTAGTGCCGCGTTTTTCTTTCTAGTGCATTGCGCCTTTGGACTCGCAGGAGGCTGGGGAAGGCTTATTGAGCTGGTGCTGATGTCCGCACTCTGGGGTTTGTTTTCGATGTTCGGTGCCGCAGCAGAATTGGTTCCGTTCAATTTTTGCGCAATAGACCTGGGTGGCACCGCTGTGCTGGCCATCTCGTAAAAGACTTCACTGGCGTATTTCTGCAACCCAGGGAAAATTAAAGAACTTGAGTATCCAAGTATTGAACTAAGTCCTGCGATCAGTAGTGTCCCAACGTTAATCGAACAATTTCAACTGGTTGTCGATGGCGATGTCGACTTCCGGGGCTGGATCGCACGAAAGCATGCTGTTT
>CAZHCO010000278.1:0-1719 GCA_964530965.1 uncultured Aestuariivirga sp.
GGCGCAGGACCTGCGGCAGATCATTGTCGCTATCCGCATTTCTGCGGATCTTGAGCGCATTGGTGATCTGGCAAAGAATACAGCAAAACGTACCCATGCCATTTCAGAGCAAATGCCGCGCAAGCTTGTATCAGGCCTCACCCGCATGGGTAATCTGGCGCAAGAGCAACTCAAGAACATCCTCGATGCCTATGCCCAGGGCGACGCCGACAAGGCCATTCTGGTGTGGCGTTCAGATGAGGACATCGACGCCCTTTATAATTCAATCTTCCGCGAGCTTCTAACCTACATGATGGAAGACCCGCGCATGATCGGCCCTTGCACCCACCTGCTGTTTGGGACGAAGAACATGGAGCGCATTGGTGACCACACCACCAATATTGCCGAGAACATCTATTTCCTCGTGCATGGCAAAGCCATCACAGAGGAACGGCCAAAGAAGGATTCGACCAGCACAACCACCTACAACTTGACTACGTGAGACAAAAACGATGTCTGCCTCGATCCTGATTGTTGAAGACGAAGAACCCATCCAGATTCTTCTCAGCTATAATTTTGAGGCCGAGGGCTACCGGGTTCGCGCCACGGCGCAGGGTGAAGAGGTTGCCCGACTGGTGAATGAGGAGCGCCCTGATCTTATTGTGCTGGACTGGATGCTGCCCGGCATTTCCGGCATCGAAGTTTGCCGACTGTTGCGGACGAGGCCAGAAACCCGTGACATTCCTATCATCATGCTGACGGCGCGCGGTGAAGAAAATGAACGGGTGCGCGGACTTGCGACTGGTGCTGATGATTATATGGTGAAGCCTTTCTCGGTGCCGGAACTTCTGGCCCGGGTTCGCACTATCCTGCGGCGGGCAAATCCAGATGCGGTGGCGGAGGTTTTGAAGGCTGGCGATATCGCGCTGGACCGACGGGCAAGGCGGGTGACGCGGTCCAAACGTGATATCGAATTGTCGCCAACGGAATTTCGCCTGTTAGAGCATCTGATGCAGAATCCAGGCCGGGTCTATTCGCGCTCGCAACTTCTCGATGCCGTGTGGGGTCGCGATATCTATGTGGATGAACGCACCGTTGACGTGCATGTGGGCCGCCTGCGGAAATCACTCCAGCGCGGCCGCGAAAGCGATCCCATCCGGACGGTGCGCAGCATGGGATATGCTTTTGATGAAAGATTTGGTGCGGCTTAAGTTTTTACTTCTCATCATGACCGGACTTGATCCGGTCATCTTCTCCACTGCCTAAAAAGAAGATGCCCGCGTCAAGCGCGGGCATGATGAGAAAAAAGAAGACGGGTTCGATAATCCCTACCCGAACTTCCTATGTCTGCGGTCCTGCATGGGCTGATAGGCGGCGCGGGCGTGATATTCGCAGTAGGGCGATTTATCGCGCGGGGAGTGGCCGCAGAAGCAGAAATCTTCCGTGCCTGGATCGCCAATGGGCCACTTGCAGGTTTTGTCCGAGAGATGAAGGATGGTGACACGGCCGCCCTTTGGCAGATCAACGAGGCGTAAAGGCTGTGGCTCCGGCAAGGCGATCTGGCGTTGCACGGGTTCAACCCGCACAAAAGTTTTGAGCACTGCATTGCCGGTACTTGGCATGGAAGGCGCACCCACTGGCCTGCCGGGATGGCTGGGTTCGCGGGTCTTGCGCGGGGCGCGCGGCTCGGTGGAGCGGGGCTGGGTGACTCGGCCTGAGAGATTAAGCCGGTGCACTTTG
>CAZHCO010000279.1:0-3249 GCA_964530965.1 uncultured Aestuariivirga sp.
GTGAGGCCTGATACAAGCTTGCGCGGCATTTGCTCTGAAATGGCATGGGTACGTTTTGCTGTATTCTTTGCCAGATCACCAATGCGCTCAAGATCCGCAGAAATGCGGATAGCGACAATGATCTGCCGCAGGTCCTGCGCCATGGGCTGGCGCCTGGCGATCGTGGAAATGGACTTTTCCTCAATCTGCTGTTCAAGGGCGTCAATCTTTTCATCACCTGCAATCACCCGGTCAGCCAACCTGGTGTCACGCTTGGCAACGGCATCAATGGCATTGGCAAGCTGCTCTTCCGCCAGGCCGCCCATCTGCGCCAGCATCTGCTTGAGGCTGGCCAGATCGTCGTCGTAGGATTTAACTGTGTGATCGGACATGAAGGTCTCCGTTATGGGCTCAGCCGAAGCGGCCGGTGATGTAGTCCTGTGTGCGCTTATCCTGCGGCGTGGTGAACATGTCGTCCGTGTCGCCAAACTCAACCAGGTCACCAAGGTGGAAAAAGGCCGTAAGCTGTGAAACACGCGCCGCCTGCTGCATGGAATGCGTCACGATGATGATGCAGTAGTTCTGCCGGATCTCGTCAATAAGCTCTTCAATCCGCGCCGATGCAATGGGGTCAAGGGCAGAGCAGGGCTCGTCCATCAGGATGATTTCAGGATTGACTGCAATGGCGCGCGCGATGCACAGGCGCTGCTGCTGGCCGCCGGACAGGCCCGTACCGGGATGCGCCAGCCGGTCCTTCACCTCTTCGAAGAGGCTGGCCTTCTTCAGGCTGTTGACCACGATCTCTTCCAGATCGGTTTTTGATTTGGCAATGCCGTGAATGCGCGGGCCATAGGCCACATTCTCGAAAATGGATTTGGGAAAAGGGTTCGGCTTCTGGAACACCATGCCGACCCGGGCCCGCAGTTGCACCACGTCGAGATCACGGTCATAAATGTTCTTGCCGTCAACCAAAATGTCACCCGTCACCCGGCAGCCGTCAATCGTGTCATTCATCCGGTTGATCGAGCGCAGGAAAGTGGACTTGCCGCAGCCCGAGGGACCGATGAATGCCGAAACAGCGCGGTCAGGAATGTCGATGGAGAGATGCTTGATCGCTTGTTTGTCGCCATAATAGACATTCACATCGCTGGCCACGATTTTGATTTCACGCTCTGCCAGAATGCGGGGGCTGGTGGTTGCGACTGGTTTCTGGGGGGAAGCGTCCATGATGTTTTCCTTATATCTTACCAGCGCCGCTCGAAGCGCTTGCGCATGTAGATGGCGACGGCATTGAGGCAAAAGAGTATGACGAGAAGGACAATGATGGCCGCTGCCGTGCGTGACTGGAAGGCAACTTCGGGCAGGTCCGACCAAAGGAAGATTTGAACCGGCAATACGGTTGCGGCTTCAGTAAAGCCCTTGGGAACGTCAACGATGAAGGCCACCATGCCGATCATCAGCAGCGGCGCTGTCTCGCCAAGGGCGCGCGCCACGCCAAGAATTGTGCCGGTGAGAATGCCAGGCACTGCCAGGGGCAGCACATGGTGGAACACGGCCTGCTGGTGCGAGGCGCCAACGCCCAAGGCCGCTTCCTTGATGGAGGGCGGCACCGCTTTCAAGGCAGCCCGGGACGCGATGATGATGGTGGGCAAAACCAGTAGCGCAAGCACAAGACCGCCCACTAACGGAGCCGAACGCGGCAGGCCGAAGAAATTGATGAATACCGCAAGACCAAGCAGGCCAAAGATGATGGAGGGAACGGCGGCCAGGTTGTTGATGTTGACCTCGATGATTTCCGTCCATTTGTTCTTGGCCGCGAATTCCTCCAGGTAGACGGCAGCCGCAATGCCAAGCGGCACGCTGAGGGACAGTGTCATGATGAGGGTGAGCAGTGAGCCGAAAATGGCGCCGCGCAGCCCAGCAAGTTCCGGCTCGCGGGAGTCTCCTGAGGTGAAAAAGCGCCAGGCAAAATGCTTTTCAATGGCCCCCTTGTCACGTAAGGATTCGAGCAACACCACTTGCCGGTCATCAATGCGCCGGTCGACTTCCGCATGGGAAAATGACAAAATGTCCCAGGTGCCTGAGGCCAGCGTATTGATGGTTGCAGGCGGCAAGATAGTTTCGGTCTTGGCAAGTCCGGCATCAACGCTGGCAATTCTAAGCGCCCCGCCATTGACTCGCACAATTTGCCCGACAGCCAGTTGCGAAAGATCGCCCGTAAGAATGAACTCTTCACCGGTCTGCGCCAGTTGCAAATTGGTTGTTCCGGGGGTTTTGACAGTGTCGGTCAGCATCCCCTTGAGATAGAGGTCCGCATCATCGCCAAGCAATGCACCAGCCCTTACGGTGGTGCCAATCGATGTTGGGTATGCTGCCGTTTGTTGACGGAGATCATCGGCAGCGCCCGCAGATAGAAGAGAGGTCAGGCTCCTCACGTCGCCTCGCGTTGTCAGCCCAGGAAATAGGCCCCGTAGCCCGTCTTTTACCAGGCCTTCAAAATCACCTTTCAGCACCTCAGTGGCAGGGATTTTGCTGGCATCAAGATTGACCTCGAGAACCACGTGATGTTCAAAGAAACTTGGCCACGCCTTGATGCCGATGTCGACGATCAGATAAACCAGAAACAGGACCGAAACCGCCAGCGCCACGGCGCCATAAGCCTTGAATCGCCGTTCGCTTCCGTAGCGCTTGGCGATGAAGGCCGCATTACCCTTGTCAAAAGTATCAGTCATATTGTTCACGGTATCTCTGCACGATGCGAAGTGCGATGTAGTTCAAAACAAGGGTGAAGCAGAACAGCACGAAGCCGAGTGCAAATGCCGAGAGCGTCTTGGCAGAGTCAAATTCCTGGTCACCGACCAGCAGGGTGGCAATCTGCACGGTGATTGTGGTGACAGCCGCGAGTGGATTGAAACTCAGGTTTGCGGCAAGGCCTGCAGCCATGACCACAATCATGGTCTCGCCAATGGCCCGTGAAATCGCTAGCATGAAGGCTGAAACGATGCCCGGAAGCGCTGCCGGCAGAACCACCCGTTTGATGGTTTCGGATTTTGTGGCGCCCATGGCGTAGGAGCCGTCACGCAACGCCTGTGGAACCGCGTTGATGATGTCATCGGAAAGCGAAGAGATGAGCGGCACAATCATCATGCCCATGACGAGGCCCGCAGCAAGCGCTGATTCGGAAGCCACCGACAGTCCCAGGCTCTCGCCGGTGCTACGGACGAGCGGCGCAACAGTCAGCGCCGCAAAAAAGCCCAGCACCACGGTTGG
>CAZHCO010000280.1:0-8015 GCA_964530965.1 uncultured Aestuariivirga sp.
GCGTTGGCGCCGTGGCCCATGGCGTGTTCGCGGTAATCGGCGACATCGAAGGCAAGGCCCGACTCTTTCCGCATGGCGTCGACAAAGCCATCGACCGGGCCGTTGCCATGGCCGTGAATGGTTTTGTGCCGCCCGTCATCGCTGATCTTGGCGGTCATTTCCTGGTCGCCATGGTCCGACTTGGCCTTGTGCTCGATGAAGCCGAAACGGCCGTTGCCGTCGAGATATTCGCCTTCAAAGCTGCGCCACAGGCGCTCGGCGCTAAGCTCCACGCCCTCGCCATCGGCAATGGCCTGCACCACCCTGGAGAATTCAATCTGCAGGCGCCGCGGCAGGTCAATGCCGTGTTCGGTTTCCAGGATATAGGCCACGCCGCCCTTGCCGCTTTGCGAATTGATCCGCACCACGGCCTCATAGCTGCGGCCGAGGTCCATGGGATCAATCGGCAGATAGGGCACCTCCCACAGGGGCCGGTTCGAAGCCTTCATGGCCTTGAAGCCTTTGTTGATGGCATCCTGGTGCGAGCCTGAGAACGCCGTGAACACCAGCTCGCCCGCATAGGGGTGGCGCGGATGGATTGGCAGCTGGTTGCAATATTCCGCCATGCGCACGAGGTCGTTGATATGGCTGCAATCCAGTTCGGGATCGATCCCTTGCGTGAACAGGTTCATGGCGAGGGTCACAAGGCAGACATTGCCGGTGCGCTCGCCATTGCCGAACAAGGTACCCTCAACGCGGTCGGCGCCCGCCAGCATGGCAAGCTCGGTTGCCGCCACCGCCGAGCCCCGGTCATTATGGGGGTGCAGCGAAATGGTGAGGCAATCACGGTTCTTGATGTTGCGGCAGAACCATTCGATCTGATCGGCATGGATATTGGGCGTGGACATTTCCACCGTGGCTGGCAGATTCAGGATGAGTTTCTTCTGTGGCGTCGGCTGGTAGACATCCATCACCGCCTCGCAAATCTCCACCGCGTAATCCATTTCCGTGCCGGTGAAGCTTTCAGGGGAATATTCATGGCGCATCACACCTTCCAGGCCATATTCCTTTTCCAATTGCATGATGAGCGCAGCACCCTTCACCGCAATATCGGTGATCCCCGCCTTGTCGAGCTTGAACACCACGCGGCGCTGCAATTCGGACGTTGAATTATAGAGATGGACGATCGCTGACTTGACGCCTTTCAGCGACTCAAAGGTGCGGCGGATGAGTTCCTCGCGCGATTGGGTGAGAACCTGGATGGTCACGCCATCCGGAATCTTCTTGTTCTCGATGAGAAAGCGCACGAAATCAAAATCGGTTTGCGAGGCGCTGGGAAAGCCCACCTCGATTTCCTTGAAGCCCATGGCGAGCAGCGAGGAGAACATGCGCATCTTGCGCTCATGCCCCATGGGCTCAATGAGCGATTGGTTGCCATCACGCAAATCAACGGAGCACCAGATCGGCGCCTTGGTGATGGTGCGGCTCGGCCACTGCCGGTCGGCCAAGGGAATTTGGGCGTAGGCACGGTATTTTTCTTGTGGGGAAATCATCATCGTCTTTGTCTCTCTTAGCTGGGGTTATTTGTAAGTACTTTTCCCCAAAGAGCCAAGGCAAAGCCCAGCCGGCCCTCAGGGGGAGCTAAGAAGGAGAAGCTGGTTCAGCTTGCGAGACATGGACTTCCCATAACCTATGAATGCGTGAAGCGCAAGGTTGCCGACTCAATCATGATAAGCGATTTGTCCTCGCCCGCCTGCGGGAGAGAGGGTGAGCAGCGCTCTTGGCAAAGGTCCAGTGGACCTTTGCGCGCTGAGAACGACCCATTACGGAGCAGGATGGGAAAGGTGAGGGCACTTCGCAGGCAAAACGCCCTCATCTCCCCACCGCGTTCCGCGGCGGGTCCCCTCCTCTCCCGCTTCGCAGGAGAAGACGTGTAGTCCATTTATCATATGAATAGTTGACGGAGCCATTGCGGCATTCCAGCCATATGTTAACATATGCCTGCGGGCCTCGACCAAGAAGGCTCGAGAAAGAGCCATGGGAGAGTGAAATGTTCAAGAAAGCATTGGTTTGTTCTATTGCCCTTGCGGCAGTACTGGCAACGGGTTCGGCCTTCGCTGACACCAAAGACAAAAAAATAGCCTTATCAAATAATTACGCTGGAAACTCCTGGCGTCAATCCATGCTGAAAAGCTGGGATAAGGTGACCAAGAAGGCCGTAGCCGATGGCATTGTTGCAGCAGCTGACCCTTTTACAACTTCGGAAAATCAAGTCACCGAACAGGCAGCTCAAATCCAGAACCTGATCCTGCAAGGATATGACGCCATTGTCATCAATGCCGCTTCTCCAGACGCCTTGAACGGCGTGGTCAAGCAGGCCTGTGACGCGGGAATCGTTGTCGTCTCCTTCGACGGCATCGTCACCGAACCTTGTGCTTATCGTATTGCCGTGGACTTTGCCAAAATGGGCGAAGTGCAAGTCGAATATCTCAATGACAAGATGAAAGACGGCGGCAACCTTCTTGAAATTCGCGGCCTTGCCGGCGTGTTCGTGGATGATGAAATCTCAAAAGGCATCCATCGCGGCACCGATAAATATACACAGTTCAAAATTGCCGGCTCCGTGCACGGCGATTGGGCCCAGGAAGTAGCCCAAAAAGCGGTAGCTGGTATCCTGCCATCGCTTCCGGAGATCAAGGCCGTGGTAACCCAGGGTGGTGATGGCTATGGTGCGGCGCAGGCCTTCAAGGCTGCGGGCCGGCCAACGCCGCTGATCATCATGGGCAACCGCCAGGATGAACTGCAGTGGTGGAAAGAGCAGAAGGACGCCAACGGCTATGAAACCATGTCGGTTTCCATTGCACCGGGCGTTTCAACGCTTGCCTTCTGGGTTGCGCAAATGATTCTCGATGGCAAGAAGGTTCCACAGGACATGACGGTTCCGTTCCTGCAAATCGACCAGGCCAATCTCGAAGCTAACCTCGCCACAACGGAAAAAGGTGGCGTGGCCAATGTCGAGTACACAGCCGAAGATGCAGCCAAAGTTGTTGCCGGCAACTAAGCCTTGAATAACACGGCAATTAAACTGGACGGCGTTGAAAGAAATTTCGGCGCCGTCCGCGCCTTGAGCGGCGTAAGTCTTGAAGTGGGCAGCGGCGAATGTCTGGGGCTGGTGGGCCATAATGGCGCCGGCAAATCCACGCTCATGCATATCCTGGCTGGCACGCTTTCGCCCGATAAAGGTGAAATTACCTTGGGCGGTTCACGGCACGAGGGCTATTGGTCAGTCAACGTTGCCCGCGCCAACGGCATTCGCTGCGTTTTCCAGGAACTCTCGCTGTGTCCCAATCTCACGGTGGCCGAAAATGTCCGCATTGTTCACACACCGCTGAAAGGGCCCGGCTGGAAAAAACGCAGCCATGACCTTGCCCGCGAAAAGCTTGATGAAATTTTCCCCGGTCATGGCATCAACCCCAATGATGCCATTTCCGATTTGCCCATCGGCAAGCGCCAGATGGCGGAAATTGCCCGGGCCTTTACGGTGACCGACAGTCCGCTGCGCCTGGTCATTCTCGATGAACCAACCTCCTCCCTTGATGCCGTGACGGCCCAACAGCTTCTGACCTTTGTCAGAAAACAGGTGGCCAAGGGCACCAGCGTAATTCTGATTTCCCATTTGCTCGGTGACATTCTTGGAACCTGTGATCGCATCGTGGTGATGAAGGATGGGAAGACCGTAGCAGAGCGGGTGGCCAAAAAATTTGACCGTCATTCGCTCGTGGCTGCCATGGGCACAGAGTTGAGCCAGAAAAAATCAACAGCAGTAAAATCACCGAAGGCAAAATTCGAAGCCCCAATTGCAATTCGGGCAAGACCAAAAACAGCGGCCGATTCTGATGAACTCATTGCTCACCAGGGTGAAATCATCGGCCTGGCTGGCTTATCGGGCCATGGCCAGACCCGCATGTTGCTGCAGATTTTTTCGCGCAACGAAGCGGATGTCAACGCGCCGGTGGCTTTCATCGCGGGCGACCGCCAGTCCGACGGCATCTTTAATCTCTGGTCCATTGCGGCCAACGTCACCATTCGTTCCCTGCGCTCGCTTCTGAAACGTGGGCTTATCGCCAGCGAGGGCGAGAACCGGCTGGCAGCCGAGTGGAAAGAACGCATGGGCATTCGCACACCCGATATGAACAACAACATTCTCACCCTTTCCGGCGGCAATCAGCAGAAAACGCTGTTTGCCCGCGCCCTGGGCTCAGAAGCCATGATCATTCTCATGGATGATCCCATGCGCGGTGTCGATATTGGCACCAAGCTCGAAGTTTATGAGATGATCGCGCGGGAGACCAAGCGCGGGCGCACCTTCATTTGGTACACCACTGAAATGGAAGAACTGCAGTATTGCGACCGGGCCTATGTGTTTCGCAACGGCGCAATCTCGGCGAGCCTGAGCCGAAACGACCTGACCGAAGAGAAAATCCTTCAGGCTTCATTTGCGGAAAGTTCTGCAGCATGAGCCGAAGCCTGCTGCGCTCGCTGCTGCCAATAATTTCGCTCGCTGTGGTTCTTGGCGCCATGTTCTATGTGCAGCCCCGCACCATGAGCTATTTTGGCCTTAACCTGATGCTGCAATATGCCGTTCCCATTGCGCTCGCCACAATAGCTCAAATGTTTATCATCACGGTCAATGATCTTGATCTCTCCATTGGCCCCTTTGTCGGCCTTGTCGGTTGCATCGCGGCAACCCTTCTGTACACCAATCCCCTGCTTGGCGCGCTTGCGCTGCTGCTTTGTATTGCAGCCTACGCTGCAGTTGGCGCTTTGGTTCACAGCCGCAATCTTCCCTCCATCGTCGTGACTCTTGGCCTTTCATTTGTCTGGCTTGGCATTGCCGTGCTTATTCTCCCCTCGCCCGGCGGCAAGGCCCCGGACTGGCTGAAATCCATCATGGCGCTGCAGACGCCATACATTCCTTTCCCCATCATCGCTGCCATCGTGATTGGCCTCGCCGTCCAGCTGGCCCTCATGCATTCATCCCTCGGGGTGATCGCCCGTGGCGCAGGAGGCAATCCGCGGGCCATGGAAAGAGCTGGCTGGTCAATGCTCAAAACCAAATCAGCAATGTATGCCCTCGCTGCTTTCTTTGGTGTGCTTTCAGGCCTTTCACTTCTCGGTCTCACAACTTCGGCAGACGCCCATGTGGCAGACCGCTACACGCTTTATTCAATTGCAGGCGTCATCTTGGGAGGCGGTGAGTTTATTGGCGGACGCGTGTCGCCGTTAGGGGCGGTGATCGGCGCACTCACGCTCGCCCTAGCGGGATCATTCCTGATCTTCTTGAGGATTTCACCTGACTGGCAGATTGGTGCTCAAGGTGCTATCCTCATCCTTGTTCTCGCGCTCAAGGCACCACTCACGGCAAGAGATTCAAATCAATGACCAGCCTCTGGAACAAGCTGCGGCGTGAGCCCTGGATATGGTCATTCCTGGCGGCCATCGGCGTTTGGCTTGCGACCATCGTCTATACGGGCGGCCAGGGTGCCGGTGAAATTCTCACCGCAGCCCTCTCCTTCGCCACCTTCAGTATTATCGTTGGCCTTGGCCAAATGATGGTGATTACCACGGGTCCAGGCAACGTCGATCTTTCAATTCCAGCGACCATAACTCTTTCAGGCGTGGTTGCGATGAAGGTCATGGATACGGACACCGCGCGCCTGCTGCTGGGCATTGGAGCGGCTCTCGGCGTGAGCTTTCTGGTTGGGATCTTTAACTATGGCCTGATCCGGCTGCTTCGCATTCCGCCCATCATCGCCACCCTGTCGTCAAGCTTTCTCGTGCTTTCAACGGCTATCTCCTATGGCCGGGGGATACGCATCAAGCCCCCACTTCCGCTGGACGCTTTTGCAACAACCCGCCTTTTTGGGATTCCCCTGGCCGCCATACTCGTAGCCGTCATCAGCATCATTCTCGCAATCGTGATCAAGCGAACCCTGTATGGCCGGGCTGTCTTGGCTATTGGGCAAAATCCGCGCGCCGCCTGGCTTGCCGGCATCAACGTCAATCAAACACGTTTCATGACCTATGTACTGAGCGCGCTGCTCGCAGGAATCTGCGGCATTTTGCTTTCGGGGTTCTCAGGCGGAGCCGCCCTGAACATGGGTGAGGAGTTCCTGCTTGCATCCATCGCAGTGGTTGTCATTGGCGGCACATCCGTTGCAGGCGGCCGTGCCAGCGTTCCAGGCATTTGGGGTGCCGCCCTGTTCATGTACTTGCTGGTGACCATGCTTAACATCTTTGGTGCAAGTGCTGGCGTGCGGCTGATCATGACGGGAGCCATTATCATTGCCGTCATCGTGCTGGCTGGTGGAGAAACCCGGTCGAAATAGGACCTGTGGCATTTACGCCGCATTAGTTATGTTTTTTCGGGGGCTGGTAATCAGGCTAAGTTCCGTCATACTTCGCTGCCACAAGCGTCACACCAGTTCGGGAACCTGTTCACTATGAAGACCATTATGCTTGCCGCTGCGTTGGCACTCGCCCTTTCGAGCGTGTCCTTTGCGGGCCAATGCGAGGAAGATATCGAAAAAATTGATGCGGCCTTGGCCAGCGGCGACGTAGGCTCCGACCAGCGCGCCCAGCTGGAAGACATGCGCAACCAGGCCGTTCAGCTCTGCGGCGCCGGCAATGAAGCCGAAGGCCTCGACGTCACCGCCGAAGCCAAGGCCATGCTGAATATCCAGTAGCTATATCTCCAGCGTTCCCTGCATGACCTTCACGGCCTGCCCGGCCACGCGCACGGCCGTGAGCTTTCCTTCCTTCACATCAGCTTCAAGAAAGAGATCAGAGGGCCGGCCCATCTCATAGCCCTGCTCCAGCTGCCACTTATGAGTGCCATCTTTCAGGGCCTCCGCTTTCAGAAGCTGGGCAGCGAGAAGTGCCGTGGCCGAACCCGTAGCCGGATCCTCCGGAATGCCGCCTGTGGGTGCAAACATGCGGGCGCGGAAATTTGTTTTCGGATTGTCACCACCTCGCGCATAGACATAGGCGTTATCGACACCAAGTGCTGCAATCATTTGAGACCAATGGGGCTCGGCCACTACACAGCGCGCCAGAGCTTCGCGCGATTTCAGCGGAACATGAAAAAACCGTGGGCCGCCCTGGTGCAGGCCGATGCCGTGACTGTCAAATCCGATGTCTCCGGGTTCCAGAGACAGTGCCTTTGCCACGAGTTCAGTGGATGGCAAGGGAATATCAACCGCGAAGGGCACAACTGGTGCTGTGAACTGCGCCCGCGGGTGGTCACCAATGCGCGAGACTTTTACCGGCACCAGCCCTGCGTTTTCTTCCAACCGGATTTCCGTTTCAAAGCTGCATCCTGCCTTGTATTTCATTTCCGCCAGCAGCACGGCGCAACCCACTGTGGGATGTCCCGCAAAGGGCATTTCCCCGCCGGGAAAGAATATCCGCACTTTCGCTGTGTTGACAGGGTTCTCCGGCTTCATCACGAAGATCGTTTCAGACAGGTTGAACTCACGCGTAATCGTCTGCATTTGCTCCGTAGACAGATGATCAGCATCAAGCACCACCGCCAGCGGATTGCCGCCAAACCTGCGGCTGGTGAAAACATCAAGCGTATGAAATGTAAGCTTCATGGGGAGCAAAGTAATATGGCCCCAGTCCGCCCCGCAACACCTACATTGTCCCGATTGTCCCTATTCGTCTTCTCCTGCGAAGCGGGAGAAGAAAGGGGCCTATTTCACAAAGTGAAATGGGATAGATGAGGGCGCTTCCACCTCGTTCCCCTCACCTCCGCGTCGCTTTCGCGCCGGGTCCCTTCCTCTCCCATTTCATGGGAGAGGACAATGAGCGCAACTTCAATTTTAGAATCTAAACAGTAAGCGTCGTGTGTCCAATCGATAGATGGGTAACAGACTGAACCGGATACATGGGTTACAGTTTCCCGGTTGGTTGTTGTGGTGCGTTTGCATGTCCTTGGGGTGAAGGAAGTGGTCTGCGCAGTTTCTTGGTTCTTG
>CAZHCO010000281.1:0-34033 GCA_964530965.1 uncultured Aestuariivirga sp.
TGATGTGGCCAAGGGTGTGGTCTTTGAACTCACCCATGATACGCTTGCAAGGTTGAATGAGGCCGGCATTTCAGGCCTGGCTGCCATAGCCCGCATGGGGGCGACCCTGGCATTGACCGAGGCTTCCATGACCGGCCTCGAATTGGCATCGCTCCGCCACCTCGGTGTGAAGTTCATCGGCATTGCCGCGCGCTCAATTGAATCCGGTTCCGGGCTTTCCCCTGCCTGGCTTGATTTTGTGCAGGCGGCACGTGGCCAGCAGTTTCAAATTCTTCTCACCGACGTGGACAACTCTGCCCAGGCAGCATCTGCCTCGCAAATTGCCCGCTTGGTGGCCGGACACTTCTTCGCCCCGCCGCGCCGGGTGAAATTCAATGCGGGGCTACCCGCAGCCAATGATATGAGCGCTGCCGCATAGCTCCATGAAAAGCCTGTCTGCTGATTATCCGGTTTGGCTCTGCGATATCTGGGGCGTGGTTCACAATGGCCTCGCCTGTTATGAGGCGGCAGCCCATGCGCTTTCCCAACACAGGAAGCAGGGCGGCATTGTTATTCTGGTCACCAACGCGCCCCGCACGTCACGCGGTGTTATCAGTCAGCTGAACAGCATCGGCGTTCCGCCGCAAAGCTATGACCGGGTTGTGACCTCTGGTGATGTGACCCAGACTTTGGTGGTCGAACACGCAAGAGGCAAGGTTTATCATTTAGGACCGCCACGTGATCTCTCGATCTTCGAAGGCCAGGCGGTGGAGCGGGTTGCGCTGAAGGAAGCCCACGCGGTGTTGTGTACCGGCCTCGCCCATGACGATGTGGAAACACCGGATGACTACACAGATGCACTGGCGCGCATGAAAGCCTTGAGCCTTCCGATGATCTGCGCCAATCCCGACAAGATGGTGCGCAAAGGCAGCCGTCTCCTCTATTGCGCCGGTGCGCTTGCTGAAAAATATTCTGAAATGGGTGGCCACGTGCTCATGGCTGGCAAACCCTATACTCCGATCTATCAACTGGCCCTTCAAAAGGCGGCGAGCATAGCCGGACATGAGTTTGAAAGATCAAAAATTCTGGCCATTGGAGATGGACCGGAAACCGATATCCGGGGCGCAGCCGACTTTGGCATTTCAGCCGTCCTGATTGCCGATGGCGTGACCGATGCCTCCGATGGCCTGGATGCCACCCTTGCCCGTGTCCAAACCGCTGTTCCCCATGCCAAAATCGTTAAGATTCTTCACCATCTGGTGTGGGAATAGTCCTTAAGTGGCAATTGTGTTGCAGCGCGCCATAAACTAGGATGTTGCAGTGCAACAATGGCAACGGGGCTGACACAATGTCATCCTATTTCTTTGAAGACCTTGAGCTAGGCATGGAAGCCAGCCACGAGAAAACCGTGTCTGAGGACGATATCGCCAGTTTTGCCGAGGTTTCAGGCGATTATAATCCGGTCCACATGGACGAAGATTACGCGGCCGGAACCTTCTTCAAATCCCGAATTGCCCACGGAATGCTGACCGCCAGTTTCATTTCCACCGTTCTGGGAACGAGGCTTCCTGGCCCCGGCTGCATCTATCTATCGCAAAACCTGCGCTTTCTTGCACCTGCACGCATTGGCGATACGGTGAAGGCCTTGGCCCGTGTCGCAAGTCTTGATATGACCAAGCGCCGCGCCCAGTTTGCCTGCCATTGCGAAGTGAATGGCAAGATTGTGGTTGAAGGCGAAGCGATGGTGTTTGTGCCCTCGCGGGCATGAAGTGAGTTTGAATGCATCTGCTTGGGGCGCTTGAGCCCATCCCACAGGAATTCCGCAACGCCGTGGTTGCCATTGGCAATTTCGATGGCATGCATCGTGGCCACCAGGAATTGCTGGCTGTTGCCAAAGCGCAGGCCAAGCGCTTGGGCAAGCCCTGGGGGATTGTGACCTTTGAACCCCACCCCCGCAGTTTTTTCAAACCCGATGAACCGGTGTTTCGACTAACCCCTTTGCCGCTCAAAGCCCGTCTGGCTTCGGCCCTTGGCGCCTCCTTTGTCTTGAGCCTGACCTTCGACAAGAAATTCTCGCTGCTGGAGCCGGAAGGTTTTGTCGGGGAATATTTGATTGATCACATGAAGGTTGATCATGTGGTGACGGGCTATGATTTTCATTTCGGCCGGGGCCGCAAGGGCAATCCGATAATCCTCAAGGAACTTGGACAGGAGTTCGGTTTTGACGTCACCATCGTCGATCAAGTGGCCGATGAGGGCGACAGCCATTCGCCCTTCTCGTCGAGTTCAATTCGTTCGGCGTTGCGTCGGGGCCATGTAGCCGCGGCGGCACGTGAGCTCGGCTATTACTGGACCGTGATGGGCAAAGTTGTGCGGGGCGACCAGCGTGGCCGCGCCATGGGTTTTCCAACAGCAAATATAACTTTAGAAGACGGCGCCGAACCCATTCGCGGCATCTATGCCGTCCGGGTGCGCGATGGCGGGAAGAAAAATTCAAGCGCCTGGTCCGGGGCGGGATATTTTGGCGATCGCCCGACCTTTGAAACGGCTCAGACTTTTCTCGAAGTCCACTTGTTTGATATGAATCAAGACCTCTACGGGCGAACGCTTCTGGTGGAATTCATCGATCTCATCAGGCCGGACCAGAAGTTTAACTCGGTTGAAGACTTGGTTCGCCAGATGAATCAGGATTGCATCCAGGCAAAAGCGCGTCTTGCGCAGTTATCGGAGGAAAATCCTTGTACCGCGTATCTACTTGGCCGCGCTCAAGAGGATGGAGCAATTTAAGCTTTCTCGCTCTTTTTCGCTGTACTCGTGGGATCAAGCAGGCGGTGTAGATGCACGATGAAGTAGCGCATCTGCGCGTTGTCAATTGTCTCCCGCGCTTTGCCAAGCCAGGCCCGGTGGGCATCGGCATAGTTTGGAAAGAAACCGACCACATCGAGCTTTGACAAATCCTTGAAATCAACATTCTTCACATCATGCAGTTCACCGCCAAAGACGAGATGCACCAGTTGCTTGGCGGGAGCGGACTTTTTTTCAGGTTTTTTCATGGTTTCGCTCCTAGCTCAGGTGCCTGCAATGGTCAATCCTTCAACCCGGCAGCTAGGTGCGTTTGTTGAGGATTTGAATATGAGATCATTGGCCGGTTCAAGCGTCATGAACATGTCACGCAAATTTCCCGCAATCGTAATTTCACTGACGGGAAATGCGAGTTGGCCGTTTTCAATCCAGAATCCAGAAGCTCCGCGGCTGTAATCGCCGGTCACCATGTTAACGCTGGTGCCGATGAGTTCAGTGACATAGAGCCCCCGCTGGAGCGAACTGATCATGGCTTCGGGACTAAGTGGTCCCGGTTCCAGATGTAGATTTGATGTGGAAGGACTTGGCGGGCTGCCGAGTCCGCGTGAGGCATTTCCCGTAGGCGCAAGATTGAGTTGGCGTGAAGAACGGAGGTCAAGGACCCATCCCGTGAGAATGCCATCGGCAACCAGTCCACGTCTGCCGCTGACAAGTCCCTCGCCGTCAAATGGCCTGGAAGCCAGCCCCCGCACGCGCAAGGGATCGTCAATGACCGAAACGCCCTTTGCGAAAATTTGCTTTCCCATATGGTTTTTCAAAAAGCTGGTGCCCCTGGCGATGGCCGCACCGTTGATTGCCGAAGCGAGATGCCCAAACAGGCTCGAAGCCACGCGCTTGTCATAAATCACCGGAACCGATTGCGACGCAATCTTCCGCGCATGAAGGCGTTTCACGGCACGTTCGCCGGCACTTTTACCAACCTCCTGCGGCGTTTTCAAATCATCGAAATGACACGACGCGCTATAATCATAGTCGCGCTCCATCCCCGTGCCTTCTCCGGCGATGGCGGAAACACTGAGCGAAACACTCGAGCGTCCATAGGTTTGCCCAAAGCCAGCACTCGTCACCAACGCAATTCTCCGCTGCGAGGCTGATGCACCGGCACCACCTGACTTAGTCACGCCGTTGACTGCGAGTGCGGCACCTTCAACGTCGAGAGCGAGCGCTTTCAGCCTATCAGAGTCCGGGAGATAGGAAGAAACCAAATCAAGTTTAGGTGTGTCTTTTGCGAGGAGCTCGCGGGGAGCAAGACCCGCGAAGGAATCGGGTGGCGTGGCTCGCGCCATGGCAACGGCCGTTTCAGCCAGACGCCCGAGTGACTCAGGAGTAAGAACGCTGCCGGAAATCATTGCCGATGATTGACCGATGAAGACGCGCAAACCCAGGCCACGGGACTCTGTCCGTTCCAGCTTTTCAATTTCACCCTCACGCATTTCGATGTCAGTACCTTGCGCATCAATGGCAAGGGCATCACAGGAATCGGCACCAAGTTTCCTGGCACGCGCGACAACATCATTAGCGAGGTTCAATAAGTCATCAGTCATGGAATAAGGCAATCCAGAAAAAGAAAACTAGAGATAATAAGTCCAAACTCGCGATTGGATTTGAACAGGTGAAGACATAGTGCAGAATTATTCAATTCGAAACGCTTGATTTGCCAAACCGCGTGAACTGCCGCAAGCGCCACACCCATATGGGCAATGAAAGATGCGCCCGCAAGCCAAAGTGCGGCATCAATTGAAACAAGGGCGAGGATAAAGAAACCGATGAGCCAGCCCCTCGTGTTTTCGCCAAACTGCAGGGCGGTTGATTTCACCCCGATCAGGACATCATCTTCCTTATCCTGATGGGCATAGATCGTGTCGTAGCCAAGCGTCCAGAAAATGCCGCCGAGATAGAGCGCAAGGGGCGGCAAGGCGAGCGAGCCCTGAACCGCGCTCCACCCCACAAGCGCACCCCAATTGAAGGCAAGGCCCAACACTAGCTGTGGCCAGTGGGTAACGCGTTTCATGAAGGGATAGACCGCAACAATGAGCAATGAGGCGCTGGCCAGCACGATGGTATAGGGATTGAATTGCAACAGAATGACAAAGCCAAGCAGGCATTGGCTGACAAGAAAGATGAGAGCCTGTCTCACACTCACACGGCCCGATGGAATAGGCCTGCCCTTTGTGCGCGCAACAAGCCCGTCATAATTCCGGTCGACGATGTCATTAAGCGTGCAGCCGGCGCCCCGCATGATGATGGCGCCGAGCAGGAACAGGAACGCAAACCACAGGTTTGGCAAGCCGCCGCCCCGCGCGATTTGCGCCAGGAATAATCCCCACCAGCACGGCAAGAGCAAAAGCCACCAGCCGATGGGCCGGTCCAGCCGCATGAGTTGGGCATAGGGTTGTATTGCCTGCGGCAGCAGGCGCTCAACCCAATTGTCCTTGCCCGCATCGGCAATATGGTGGCTGGTTTCGGTCACGGGCCTCGTGTTACATCAGACGGATTATGAAAACCACACCCCGCCTTAACATTGAAGAAGCCCTGTCAGCGGCCCGGGAAATTGTGCTGACCCGCGAGCAGGCCCACTACCTGACCGGCGTTTTACGGTTGTCTGCGGGCGATGCGGTGCGGGCCTTCAACGGGCGGGATGGCGAGTGGCTTGCCTATCTTGCAGCGGTCGGCAAGAAGCAGGTTTCCCTGCGCTGTGAGCGGCTTGTGGCCGAAGCGAAACTGCCACCCGATATTGATTATGTTTTTGCACCCCTCAAGCATGCCCGCCTCGATTATATGGTGCAGAAAGCAACGGAACTCGGAGCGCGGCGTTTACGTCCCGTAATGACCAGCCGCACCGTGGCCGAGCGGGTGAATCTCGATCGCATGCGCGCCAATGTCATTGAAGCGGCCGAGCAATGCAATCTGGTCCACGTGCCGGAAGTCCTGGAACCGGAAAAATTGGAGAAGATTCTGGTCGCATGGGAGAAGGGCAGGTCGTTGGTCTATTGCGATGAAACCACGGCCGACGCCAATCCGCTTGAAAGCCTGAAAGCTTTGAAAACACCTTCCGCTGTTCTGGTAGGTCCCGAAGGGGGCTTCACCGACGAGGAAAAAAAACTGCTGAAATCGCAAAGCTTCGTTGTCCCCATCTCGTTGGGACCGCGCATCATGCGCGCCGATACGGCGGCCATTGCCGCCTTGACCTTGGTGCAGGCCCTGGCCGGTGATTGGTCGACACATCACAATTCCTGATGGATTGACTTCCAATCTTTGACTTGCCGGAACTGGCCCCACCCCTTACATGCTAAAATAAAAGGCAACAAGGAAACCCCCCGTGAGCGGACCCACTCCCGACACTCAAGAAGCGCTTGCGCCAATTGCAACCAAAACCCAACTTGTCGAGGCCCTGAGCACGGGCTCAAAGCCAAAGCCGCAATGGCGCATTGGCACCGAGCACGAAAAGTTCCCCTTTCTCACAGATACCCTAGAGCCTGTGCCTTACGATGGCACCCGTTCCATTCGCGCCCTTTTAGAGGGTCTGCGTGATCGCTTTGGCTGGCAGGGCATTTACGAGAATGACAACATCATCGCCCTCAGCGACCCACATGGCATGGGTAATGTCTCCCTTGAGCCCGGCGGCCAATTTGAACTTTCCGGCGCGCCGCTCGAAACCATCCATGATACCTGCGAAGAAGTACACGAACACCTGGTGCAGGTGCGTGAAATTGGTGACGCTCTCGGCATTGGATTTTTGGGGCTTGGGGCTTCGCCCACATGGACCCGCGCGCAGACGCCGATCATGCCCAAGGGCCGTTACAAGATCATGGCGCCCTATATGGACAAGGTGGGCCGTTATGGACGTGACATGATGTTCAGAACCTGCACGGTGCAGGTCAATTTGGATTTCGGTTCTGAGGCCGACATGCTGAAGAAGCTTCGCGTTTCACTGGCCTTGCAACCCGTAGCCACGGCGCTGTTTGCGAATTCCCCCTTCCTCGAAGGCAAGCCCAATGGCTTCCTGTCGTTTCGCTCGGAAGTGTGGACCGATACGGACAACGCCCGCTCCGGCATGCTGCCCTTCGCTTTTAAGCAAGGCATGGGCTTCGAGCGCTATGTCGACTACGCCCTGGACGTGCCCATGTATTTCGTAATGCGCGATGGCAAATATATCAACACGGCGGGCGAAAGCTTTCGCAAGTTTCTCGACGGAAAACTGCCACAGCTGCCCGGTGAAAAACCCGTGCTGAGGGACTGGAACGATCACATCACCACGATTTTTCCCGAGGTGCGCTTGAAGAAATATCTGGAAATGCGCGGCAGTGATTCAGGTCCCTGGCGCAGGCTGTGCGCCTTGCCTGCCTTTTGGACCGGACTGCTTTATGAGCAGGGTCCACTGGATGCCGCCTGGGACATGGTTAAGAACTGGACCGATGCGGAGCGGCAGGCTCTGCGCGATGCGGTTCCCCGCCAGGGCCTCAAGGCAATGATCCGTGGGCGGACAGTTCAAGACATCGCAAAAGATATTCTGAAGCTTTCACGCGGCGGGCTGGAACAACGCAACCAGCAGGGCTGCAAGGGCAAAACCGAAGCCTCATTCCTCGATGTCCTCGACGAAACGGTGCACACCGGGAAAACCGCCGCCGAAAACTTGCTCGATCTCTATAACGGCGCCTGGAATGGCAATATTGAGCGGGTATTTCGCGATTTTGCCTATTAACGATAACAAAATCCTTGCAAGACTCAGAATGAATTCCTATCTATACTGGAATTGTTTGAACTTGAAGGAGTTAGGCGATGTTTGAAGGTCCCGGCATATTTGTTTTGGTAATCCTTGCCGTCGTGGTGTTCTACCTCCTGCGGGCCATACGCATGGTGCCGCAAGGGTATAATTATACGGTTGAAAGATTTGGCCGCTATGTCCGCACCCTTGGCCCCGGCCTCGGGTTGATTGTTCCCTTCATTGACCGCATCGGCGCAAAGATGAACATGATGGAACGTGTCATTCAGGTTCCCTCACAAGAGGTGATCACCAAGGACAACGCCATGGTGACCGTGGACGGCGTGGCCTTCTATCAGGTCATGGATGCTCCCAAGGCAACTTACGAAGTGGTCAATCTCGAAAACGCCATCATCAATATGGTGATGACCAACATCCGCACCGTCATGGGTTCCATGGAGCTCGACAGCCTCCTGTCGCAGCGCGATGACATCAATCACAAGCTTTTGGGCGTCGTTGATCAGGCCACCAATCCCTGGGGCGTGAAGATGACCCGCATCGAAATCAAGGACATCAACCCGCCGCGCGATCTCGTGGATTCCATGGGCCGGCAAATGAAGGCCGAGCGCGAAAAGCGCGCCTCAATTCTGGAAGCTGAAGGTCTGCGTCAGGCTGCTATCCTGAAAGCGGAAGGTGAAAAGCAATCCGTTGTTTTGCAGGCCGAAGGCCGCAGGGAAGCAGCTTTCAAGGATGCCGAGGCCCGCGAACGCGCCGCCGAAGCCGAAGCCAAGGCCACGGAACTGGTGAGCAACGCCATTTCCAATGGCAATGTCCAGGCCATCAATTATTTTGTCGCCAACAATTACGTGAAGGCCCTTGAAGCTCTGGCCCAATCACCAAACCAGAAAATTCTGATGCTGCCGCTGGACGCGACATCCATCCTGGGTTCAATTGGCGGCATAGCTGAAATCGCCCGTGAAGCCTTTGGTGGCGGTTCAACCGAGATACCTAAGCGCAAGGGCGGTTCGCCCATACCCGGTGTAACCCAGAAGCCATAGAGGATATCAGGTCATGCAAGAACTGTTTCCCATTGTCGGTGTTTGGTTTTGGTGGATTGCAGCCGGTGTTCTATTGTTCATGGAACTCTTGGCGCCGGGCGTTTTCCTGATGTGGCTTGCCTTCGCCGCCGCTTCGGTAGGCCTTGTTGACTACTTTATTGATCTGTCATGGCAGCTTGAGTTGCTGACCTTTGCCAGTTTTTCCCTGGTCTATGTTTTTCTTGCCAGGCCCTGGTACTCAAAAGGCAAACTGCAGAACAGCGATCAACCCAATCTCAATCAGCGCATATACAGCTTTGTCGGAAAATCATTTGTACTCGCGGAACCCATCGTCGATGGCCAGGGAAAACTCAATATCGAAGGCACCCGCTGGGACGTGCTAGGCCCCAATCTGGCAAAGGGCGCAACAGTCCGGGTAACCGCTGTGGAAGGCATGAAGCTGCGGGTAGCCGATGTTTAGGTTCCGTCAACTCCCTATTAACCATGTTTTCGCTATTTTCCGGAAGGTGAGGAGAATAGCGACGTGACGGTTGGTCTGCGGCTGATGTCTGTCTGCGTAATGGCAGGCCTTTGTGTTACGGCTGATACCGCCCGCGGCGAAACCACAGGCTTGCTACGTCCGGCAATTCTGGATGATGAAATCCAAACGGATACTGTTGAATCTCTGGCAGTTGTTCCGCTGCTCACAATCGCCCCGGAAGAAGAGCAGGCGCCGCTGAAAACTCCCAAGCAGGTGATTGACCCCTATGCCGCTCAAGGCATGGGGCAAGGTGGAGTAATACTTTTTCCCTCCCTTGAAGCCGGTTCCCTTTACACCAGCAATGTTGCGAATGCCGCGAGTAACGCCCAGTCAGATGTTGGCCTGTACTTGAGACCTTCCCTGCGGTTTGAAAGTGATTGGGTCCGCCATTCCTGGGAAGGCAAAGCCAGCGCCGATTTCATTGCCTATCTGGAAAATGACGACCTCAATACAACCCAGGCCGATGCCGGCAGCAAATTCCGCCTCGATATCCGCCGCACCACGCGCGCCGAATTTGAAGCAAGCTGCGCACTGGGACAAGAGGGCTCTGAAAACAGCGAAGTGCCGGACACAGCCATTGGCAATCGCACCGATCATGCACTTGCTGCAAGCACCGCAATCATTCATGACTTCGGCGCCCTTGAAGGCCGCGCGAAACTGGGCATTGAGCGGCAAATCTATGAAGACGTGGACCTCTCCGGCGGTGGCACGGAAGACAACTCCGATCGCAACAATTACACGCCAACAGCAAGCCTCCGGGTTTCCTACATTGAACCGCCGGCACTGAAACCATTCGCGGAACTCATCTATGCGCCGCGCTTTCATGACAAGAAAATCGACCGCAATGGGCTGCGCCGTGACTCGCAAGGGTTGACAGCAAGTGTGGGCGTAACGCTTGATCGCGGGCCGATTTGGTCAGGCGAAGCCTCTCTCCTCTATGCGGTGCGTGATTATGAGGACTCGGCACTCTCAACCAATGATGTCTTTGGCATCAATGGCAATCTCAGCTGGAGCCCCACGGATTTAACCTCATTCTTCCTGACCCTTGCGACCACACTGAATGAGTCGTCCTCGGCCACTTCATCGGGCACAAAAACCTGGTCGGGAAGTGCTGATCTCACCCATGAACTGCGCGAGAATGTAATTCTTGCCGGAGGGTTGGGCCTCGAAGTGGAAGAGGGCAGCGGTGGCACGGCCAAGACCATATCGTCAAAGCTCGGATTGGAATGGCAGCTCAATCCCAACCTGGCATGGACAGCGAGCTACGATGGCACATGGTTTGAAGCCGCTTCATCAGGCGGCAACTACGACGACCAGCGCGTCATGACTGGAATTGTGCTGCGCCGGTAGCGAAATCAGTCTGCTTTCCAGGTAACGTCGCCGCCATGGTCGGCAATCAGTTTTTGCAGCACCTGCCGGAAGCCTGGACCCAAGTCATCGCGTTCCAGACCATAGGCAACATTGGCCGCGAGAAATCCCAGCTTGTCGCCGCAGTCATAGGTGGTGCCCTCGTAGGCAAGGCCATGGAAAGGTTGGCGCGCCATCAGGCGTATCATGGCGTCGGTAATTTGGATCTCTCCGCCGGCTCCCGGTGTCTGCGAAGATATTTCGTCAAATATTTCGGATTGCAGGATATAGCGCCCGGAAATGATCAGGTTTGAGGGGGCATCCTCCTTCCGCGGTTTTTCAACCATTTTGTCAATCGTGAAACCTTTGCCACGCCAATCCTTGGCACCGACCACGCCGTAACGGTGCACCTGGTCCGGGCTTACTTCTTCCACAGCGATGACATTACCGCCACCGCGCTCATTGTAGGTGGCGATCATCTGGCTCAAACAGCCGGGCCTGGCATGCATCACCATATCCGGCAGCAAAACGGCAAAAGGCTCATTGCCCACGATGTTGCGTGCGCACCAGATGGCATGGCCCAATCCCAGCGGCTCCTGCTGGCGGGTGAAACTGGTTTGCCCCGCCGCCGGCAAATCCTCCTCGAGAATATCAAGCTCTACGGATTTGCCGCGCTTGCGCAGCGTTGATTCCAGTTCATATTGCTTGTCGAAATGATCTTCGATCACGCTCTTGTTGCGGCCCGTGACAAAAATGAAATGCTCGATGCCGGCTTCGCGGGCCTCATCAACGGCAATCTGGATGAGAGGCCGGTCAACGATCGTCAACATTTCCTTGGGCATGGCCTTGGTAGCAGGCAAAAACCGCGTGCCCAAACCGGCGACGGGAAATATTGCCTTCTTGATCGGGCGTTGCATGTTAACTTGCTCTTAACCAAAAAATTGAACGGGACGCAGGCTGCAGTATAGTTTTCGTAAAATTCAACCTAGCATAGGCTGGTGACAAGTTAAGGAACATTTGATCGTGACAGTTTTGGTGACAGGTGGCGCTGGTTATATTGGCAGCCATATGGTTTTGGCCCTTGTTGATGCCGGTGAAGATGTCGTCGTGATCGACAATCTGTCCACCGGCTTCAGGTGGGCCGTGGCGCCCCAGGCCAAACTGATCGAAGGCGATATTGGCGATGCGGATTTTCTCACCCGCCTGATGGCAGAGCATAAATTCGATGCCGTTGTGCATTTTGCCGGCTCAATCATTGTGCCGGATTCCGTGAGCGATCCCTTGGGCTATTATCTCAACAATACGATGAAATCGCGAACCCTTCTCGATTGTGCCGTGAAAGCTGGAATTCCGCGCTTCATCTTTTCTTCAACTGCGGCCGTCTATGGCAATCCCCTGACCCAGCCCGTATTTGAAACTGCGGCACCGGCTCCAATTTCACCCTACGGCACTTCGAAGCTCATGACTGAATGGATGTTGCGCGACACCCATGCCGCCCATGGCCTGAACTATGTGGCCTTGCGCTATTTCAACGTGGCCGGAGCCGATCCCAAGGGCAGGTCTGGCCAATCAACGCCGCGCGCCACCCACCTGATCAAGGTGGCCTGCCAGACGGCGCTCGGCCAGCGCCCATCCATGGATATTTTTGGCACCGATTACGAAACCCCCGATGGCACCTGCCTGCGCGACTACATTCACGTGAGTGATTTGATCGCGGCCCATGTGGATGCGCTCTCCCATCTGCGCCGGGGTGGTGAAAGCGGCGTTTTCAACTGCGGCTATGGCAAAGGCTATTCGGTTCTCGAAGTCATTCGTGCTGTGGAGAAGGCTTTTGGCGGCCCCATTAAGGCCGAAAAGGTCGCACGCCGTGCTGGCGACCCCACAGCCATTGTTGCCGGTGCCGACCGGGTTAAGGCCATCCTGGGCTGGAAACCGAAATACAATGATCTTGATGTGATTGTCGCCTCGGCGCTGGCCTGGGAAAATCACCTCTTGCGCCGCAACGCAGCCTGAATCACGCCGCATTTGGTGGCTTTTCTCTCTCCCTGCTAAACATGCAGGGCACTGGCGGCGAATCGCCAGGCTTGGATCAGGGACGGTCACACATGCTAAAACGGCTTATTGCTTCATTGATTATTGCAACCCCGCTGTTGACGGGTGCTGCCCACGCGGATGCAAAATTTGAGGCCTTCATCCAGTCGCTCTGGCCGAAGGTAAAAGCAGCTGGCATTTCCCGCTCGCTTTTCGATGCGGCCTTTGCGGGCATTACCGATCCGGACCCTGCCGTTTTGAAACTGGCCTCAACCCAGCCGGAATTCACCTCAACGACTTCCGCCTATCTCGCAAAGGCCGTGACCCCCATCCGCATTGATACGGGTCAGCAAATGAAGGGCAGCGACGCCGCATTACTGTCGGCAATAGAAAAGAAATACGGGGTCGACCGGCATATTCTTTTGGGCATCTGGGGCATGGAGTCGAATTTCGGCAAGGACAAGGGTTCCATGGGCGTCATGCGCTCCCTGGCGACTCTCATCTATGCGGGGCGGAAAAAACAATACGCCCGCGAACAGCTCATTGCCGCCTTCAGGATTTTGAAGAATGGAATGCGCTCGCCCAATAATTTCACCGGGTCATGGGCCGCGGCCATGGGACATACCCAATTCATCCCGACGTCTTATCTGGCCTATGCCGTGGATTGGACTGGCGATGGCAAGAAGGATATCTGGGGTTCCAAGGAAGATGCGCTTGCCTCAACCGCAAATTATCTGGCCAAGGCGGGCTGGAAATCCGATCGCCCTTGGGGCTGGGAAGTTTCTCTCCCCGCAAATTTCAACAAGGCCCTGATTGGCCGCAGCAAGTGGCGTCCCGTTTCCGAATGGATGAAGCTTGGTGTGAAACTTGCCAGCAGTGGAAACTTTAGCGCACCCCAGGCCGATGCCTTCGTGATGATTCCGCAAGGCATTGACGGCCCGGCTTTTCTTGTGACGAAAAACTTTCAGTGCCTTATGGCTTACAACTTCTCCCATTCCTATGCCTTGGCCGTAGGTCACTTGGCCGACCGCGTTCTAGGACAAGGGCCCTTTGTCGGCATCTGGCCCGACATCAATTATGACCTGAGCTTTGCCCAGCGCGTCGACCTTCAAAAGCGCCTGTCGCGGCTGGGCTTTGAAACCGGCGGCAGCGATGGCCGCTTCGGCGCCAGGACCTATGAGGCGATCATTGCCTATCAGAAAAGCGTTGGGCTGCCGCTTGATGGCAAGCCCAGCGCCAAGCTGCTTGAGCGCCTGAAAAACGCGGGCTAGTATGTTGCCATGCTGTTGCGCCCCATCATCGCCGCACTGGGCCTGTTTCTCTGCAGTTCGCTGTTGCAGGCCCAGTCATTTCAAAATGTTCCTATCATGGGGTCGCAATCGACTGAAGAAGTGAGCCCTCAGCCCGTTGACGACACCTATCGCATCCTGGTCATTGGCGATGCCCTGGCTGGAGGCCTTGGCGCCGGCCTCAGCCGCATGGCCGAACCTGAAACCAGATTTGAAATCGTCAACCGTTTTCAGGAAACATCAGGCATTGCCCGCCCTGAAGTTTATGATTGGGTCGAGAGTCTCCCCAAGATCATGGAGGGCAAGGAGTTTAAAGCCGTTGTTGTTCTCATGGGTGCAAATGACCGCCAGGCCATTCGTTCCGGCGAATTCCGGCTTGTGTTTAATACGCCGGAGTGGACTGCAGCCTATGAGGCCATGATTGATGGACTGCTTGATGTTCTCAATGCCGCTGGCGTGAAAGTGTTTTGGGTTAGCATTCCCCCCATGGGGGACGCAAAATATGACGCCGATATGCAGATCCTGGCAGCCCTGCAAATGCAGGAAGTCCAGAGCAAAGGTCAGATCTATGTGGATTTGCGTTCGGCCTTCCTGACGCCGGATGGTTCCTATACCGACAAGGGGCCCGACGACACCGGCGAGGTGCGAAAATTGCGTTCAAGGGATGGCGTTACATTTTTTAAACAGGGCAATAACCGTTTCGGCCAGCTCCTGCTTGCTGAAATCAAGCGGGTGATCGGCGCGAGCCAGTTTGAAACAGCGCCCGTCTTTACACCGTCAATTACCGCCCCGTCTGCCGCCGTCACTGTAGTTCCCGTGTTCGGGCAGAACAACGTGGATGGAACATCCGTCACATTCCAGCCCGATGGCAAGGTGATTTCGGATCTTTCGCGGGTGCTTGCCGGGAGCATCGTTATCCCGGCGATCTCCAGATCAGACATCGTGCCCGGAAGCGAGACCGAGAAGCTCTTTATTCTCGGCCTCGCGGGCCAGGCCCCCGCCGGCCGCTTTGATGATTTCAGCTATGTGAAGCCGGCAGAATAACTAGCGCGGCAATGTGGTCTCGCCCATGAGGAATTCATCTACCGCGCGCGCCGCCTGGCGACCTTCTCGGATGGCCCACACCACAAGCGATTGACCCCTGCGCATGTCTCCCGCGGAAAAAACCTTAGGGATGCTGGATTTGTAACTCAGCATGTTGGCTTCAACATTGCCGCGACCATCGAGCTTGACACCAAGCGAAGCCAACATGCCTTCCTGCACGGGTCCCAAGAAGCCCATGGCTAGCAGAACAAGATCGGCCTTGAGCTCGAACTCGGTGCCTTCAAGAGGCTGCATCTTGCCATCAACCCGCACGCAATGCAGCTTCTTCACTTCGCCATTTTCACCGGAGAAGGATTTTGTGACGACGGAGAAATCCCGGTCGGCACCTTCCTGTTGGCTGGAAGAGGTGCGGAACTTCAACGGCCAGTCGGGCCAGACCAGCGGCTTGTTTTCCTTATCCGGTGGCCTTGGCATGATTTCAAGCTGGGTCACTGACAACGCGCCTTGGCGGTGCGACGTGCCGATGCAATCGGAACCCGTATCACCACCGCCAATGACAATCACGTGCTTGCCGCCGGCGAGAATAGGCTTGTTATCAAGCGGCGACTCTTTTGATACCCGACGGTTCTGCTGCGGAAGAAAATCCATGGCGGGATGAATGCCAGCGAGTTCGCGGCCCGGAATGGGAAGATCGCGTGACTTTTCAGCACCTCCGGTCATCAGCACCGCATCAAAGCTGTCAACAAGTTGCTGGGAATCCTGTGTAACGCCGATATGCGCGCCATAATGAAAGGTCACCCCTTCCGCTTCTATCTGCGTCACGCGGCGGTCAATATGCTGCTTTTCCATTTTGAAATCAGGAATGCCGTAGCGCAAGAGGCCGCCGACCTTGCGGTTCTTCTCGAAGAGATGAACACTATGCCCGGCCCGCGCCAGTTGTTGTGCGGCCGCCAATCCTGCGGGACCGCCGCCAACAACGGCAATTTTTTTCCCCGTCTTTTCCGGCGCAATTTCCGGCTTCAACCAGCCCTCAGCCCACGCACGATCCACAATGGCGCACTCAATGGATTTGATCGTCACCGGATTATCGTCAATGTTCAGCGTGCAGGACGTCTCGCAGGGAGCTGGGCAAATACGTCCCGTAAACTCAGGGAAATTATTGGTTGAGTGAAGATTGCGCGAAGCTTCTTCCCACCTGTTGTTGTAAACAAGGTCATTCCAGTCCGGAATCTGGTTGTTGACCGGACAGCCGTTGTGACAATAGGGAATGCCGCAATCCATGCAACGTGCCGCCTGATTGCGCGTTCCCTCCTCCGAAAGCGGAATGATGAATTCATTGTAATGGCGTACGCGATCAGCGGCAGGTGCGTATTTCCGCTCCTGCCGGTCGATCTCAAGAAAGCCCGTAACCTTGCCCACTATGCGCTCCTCTTGACGCCGATGGTCATGCCATCGCTTGTTTCCTGCGCCTTTTCCAGTTCGGAAAGGGCCCGCGCATATTCAACCGGCATGATCTTCACAAACTTCGGCAGATACTGCACCCAGTTATCAATGATGGACTTGGCCCGTGACGAATTCGTGTACTTGTAGTGGCGGGAGAGGAGTTCCCAGATGCGCTCACCGTCATGCTTGTCCATGTGGGCTGTTACGTCGACAAGACCATGGCTTTCGAGATCGCCACCGTGATGATGCAGGCGTTCAATCGTTGCGTCCTCGGAAGGAATGGGTGCGAGGTCGACCATGGCAAGATTGCAGCGCTGGGCGAAGTCACCCGCTTCATCGAGAACGTAAGCCACGCCGCCGGACATGCCCGCGGCAAAGTTCCGTCCCGTGTCGCCAATGACCAGCACACAACCGCCTGTCATGTATTCGCAACCGTGGTCGCCAACCCCTTCAACAACCGCGACGGCGCCGGAATTGCGCACCGCGAAACGCTCACCCGCCACACCGCGGAAATAACATTCGCCCGTGATGGCACCATACAGAACCGTGTTGCCCACAATGATGGATTTTTCCGGAATGAAACCCACCTTGTCCTGCGGCTTCACAATGAGCTTGCCCCCGGACAGCCCCTTGCCAACATAATCATTGGCCTCGCCCGTAAGCTCAAGTGTGACACCATGTGCGGCCCAGGCTCCAAAACTCTGACCCGCAACGCCATTGAGCTTCACCGTGATTGTGTCTTCAGGCAACCCCGTATGGCCGTAGCGCTTGGCCACTTCACCCGAAAGCATGGCGCCCGTCGTGCGGTCCCTGTTCCTGATTTTCGAGATGATTTCAACAGGCGTTCCCTTTTCCAATGCGGGCATCGCCTGCTCAATCAGCTTGCGATCCAGAATGTTGTCGATGCCGTGATTCTGCGAAGTCACCTTTTTCGTTGCAACCGGAGTCTGGACATCAGCTTTCGCAAACACCTTCGAGAAATCGAGCCCCTTGGCCTTCCAGTGGCTGATCGCTTCCTGCTGGTTCAGCCATTCTGTTGCACCGATCAATTCACTGAAGGTCTTGATGCCCATGGTAGCCATGAGCTCGCGCAGTTCCTCGGCAACAAAGAAGAAGTAGTTGATCACATGTTCCGGCTGCCCCTTGAACCGCTTGCGCAGTTCCGGGTCCTGCGTGGCAACACCTACGGGACAGGTGTTCAGATGACACTTGCGCATCATGATGCAACCCGCGGCAATAAGAGGTGCCGTGGCAAAACCAATTTCATCGGCCCCGAGAAGTGCGGCAATCAAAACATCGCGCCCCGTGCGAATGCCGCCATCGGCCTGTACCGCAATGCGGCCGCGCAAATCATTGGCGACGAGCGTTTGTTGGGTTTCGGCCAAGCCAATTTCCCAAGGCGAACCCGCATGCTTGATGGAGGTGAGTGGTGATGCGCCCGTGCCACCCTCGTAACCGGAGATCGTCACATGGTCCGCATGGGCCTTTGAAACACCAGCGGCAACTGTTCCCACTCCCACTTCAGAGACGAGCTTCACCGAAACAAGCCCTGTGGGATTCACATTCTTCAAATCGAAAATCAATTGGGCCAAATCTTCGATGGAATAGATGTCATGGTGCGGGGGTGGTGAGATAAGACCAACGCCCGGCGTCGAATGGCGCACCCGCGCAATGATGCTGTCAACCTTGTGGCCGGGCAATTGCCCGCCCTCGCCGGGCTTGGCACCCTGGGCCATCTTGATCTGCATCATGTCGGAGTTGACGAGGTATTCCGCCGTGACACCAAAGCGCCCGCTCGCCACCTGCTTGATGGCCGAGCGCATGGAATCGCCATTGGGCAGCGGCACAAAGCGATCCGATTCCTCACCGCCTTCACCGGTGTTGGATTTTCCACCGATACGGTTCATGGCGATGGCGAGCGTCGTATGCGCCTCGCGGCTGATCGAGCCGAAGGACATGGCTCCCGTCGAGAAGCGCTTCACAATTGCCTTCGCGGGTTCAACCTCGTCAAGTTCGATAGGCTTGCGGCCCATGTCGTCTGCCGTCTTGATCTTGAACAGGCCACGCATGGTCTTGAGCCGCTCGGACTGCTGGTTGATATGCTTGGCGAAGGCCCGGTACTTATCGACCGAATTGCCGCGCACCGCATGCTGCAGGTTCGAAACCGTTTCCGCCGTCCACACATGGGCCTCGCCCCGGATGCGCATGGCATAATCGCCCCCCACGTCAAGCGAGGTCTTCAGAACCGGATTGATACCGAAGGCATCCTCATGCCGGCGGAAAGTTTCCTCGGCAATTTCAGCAAGGCCCACGCCTTCGATTTGCGTGGCTGTGCCGGTGAAATATTTGTCGACAAAATCCGTTGAGAGGCCGATGGCATCGAAAATCTGTGCCCCGCAATAGGACTGGTATGTGGAGATGCCCATCTTGGACATGACCTTGAGAATGCCCTTGTCCACCGCCTTGATGTAGCGCTTCACCGCCTCGTAGGGCGTTACTTCTTCTTCAAGCTCGGAGACCATGCCTTCCAGCGTTTCAAACGCCAGATAGGGGTTGATTGCCTCAGCCCCATAGCCTGCAAGAGCGCAGAACTGGTGCACTTCACGGGGCTCGCCGGATTCAATGACAAGACCCACGGAGGTCCGGAGACCCCGGCGGATGAGATAGTGGTGCGTAGCGGACGTGGCCAGAAGCGCAGGCAGCGGCACGCGCTCGCCCGATACGGCACGATCCGACAGAATGATAATGTTATAGCCATCCCGCACAGCACGCTCGGCAAGAGTGCACACGCTGTCGAGGGCCGCTTCCATGTATTCTGGTCCGTTGGCCACGTCATAGGTGATATCGATGGTGGCGGTCCGGAATGGATTCTCGCTGACCTTGCCAATGGTGCGAATGCGCTCAAGGTCTTCATTGGTGAGAATGGGTTGTGAGACTTCCAGCCGCATATGCGTAGATGTTCCCTTGAGGTCGAGCAAATTTGGCCGTGGCCCGATGAATGAGACCAGCGACATCACCAGTTCCTCACGGATGGGATCAATCGGCGGGTTGGTGACTTGCGCAAAATTCTGCTTGAAATAGGTATCAAGCATCTTGGCCCGGTCCGAGAGCACGGATATGGGCGCGTCATTGCCCATGGAACCCACAGCCTCCTGGCCCGTCTGTGCCATTGGAGCCATGAGGATTTTCAAATCTTCTTGGCTATAACCAAAGGCCTGTTGCCGGTCGAGCAGCGGCACCATGATCTTGGGCCGTTTTGTTCTGGCCTTGGGCAAATCACGCAGCACAACCTGCGTGCGCTTGAGCCACTCCTTGTAGGGATGCGCGGTGGAAAGTGTCTTCTTCAATTCCTCATCGGAAATGATGCGCTTCTGCTCAAGGTCAATGAGCAGCATCTTGCCGGGCTGCAGCCGCCACTTATGGGTAATGTGCTCTTCGGCAAACTGCAGACAGCCCATTTCGGAAGCGAGCAGCACAAAGCCATCATCAGTGGTGAGATAGCGGGCGGGCCGCAAACCATTGCGGTCAAGCGTTGCACCAATCAAGCGACCATCGGTAAAGGTCATGGCGGCAGGACCATCCCACGGTTCCATCAGTGCCGCATGATGCTCATAGAAAGCCCGGCGGTCTTCATCCATCAGGGGATTGCCAGCCCAGGCTTCCGGAATAAGCATCATCATGGCATGCGGCAGCGAATAGCCGCCCATGGTGAGAAACTCGAGCGCGTTGTCGAAACACGCCGTATCCGATTGGCCTTCATAGGAAATGGGCCAGAGCTTTGACAAGTCTTCGCCAAGTACCGTGGACTTCATATTGGCCTGGCGCGCCGCCATCCAGTTGTAATTGCCGCGCACCGTGTTGATCTCGCCATTGTGGCAGACAAAGCGATAGGGATGTGACAGCGGCCAGCTTGGAAATGTGTTGGTGGAAAAACGCTGATGCACAAGCGCCAAAGCTGACTCAATGCGCGGATCCGTCAGGTCCTTGTAGTAAGCGCCCAAGTCCTTGCCCAGCACGAGGCCCTTGTAAACAATGGTGCGGCTGGAAACCGAGACCGGATAATAGGTCTTGGCCTTTGCTCCCAGAACTTCGAGGACGCGATTGGAAACAACCTTGCGACAGACAAAAAGCTTGCGCTCGAAATGCGCTTCGTCGCGGATCGTTGGCCCACGTCCGATAAACACCTGCCGGTGAAATGGCTCAGTGCCCTTCACCGAATAGCCGAGCACCGAAGAATCAACCGGCACATCCCGCCAGCCCAAAACCTTCAAGCCTTCTTCGCGGCTGGTTTCCCACCAGATGCGTTCAATGTCCTGCCGGTAAATCGTCTCGCGCGGCATGAAGAGATAGGCCACGCCATAGGAATGCGGCGCGGGCAATTCAAATCCCAGTCGCTTGGCTTCCTCGGAAAAAAACAAATGCGGAATTTGAATCATGATGCCAGCGCCATCGCCAGCCTTGGGGTCCGCCCCCACAGCGCCCCGGTGTTCAAGGTTCTTGAGAATGCTCAAGCCATCATCAATGGTGCGATGGCTTTTGATATTGTTTATATTGGCAATGAGGCCAATGCCGCAGGCATCATGCTCATTGCGGGGATGATACAGCCCATGGGGCTGAGGCAACCCCTCTGGCAGCATATGAATTGACTGGCTCATGGCTATCATCCTCTTCCAACATTCCCATTCAGTCCCGAGGGACCGTCATTTCATTCCTTGCCTCTGGGTTTGATCTCTTGAGGGGGGCATTTTGGAGCCACCGGAGCCTCGCGTAAGGGATCAAACTCTGAGAGCGCCTTTTCCGCCCGAGCCTGCCCTTATTTGCGTTTAGTGGCCTTGGCTCGGAACAGGCAAACGGCATCGGCGGCTGTTTTTGCCGTCGCTTTCAGATGTGTTGTGGTCGTATTCCGGTTCATCCGGGCTCACAAGTCCAAAATTGCCATTTATAAAGGACAGCCATACTGTCCTTTCTTCAAAATACACGATCTGGAGCCTTGCGCAAGGAAGGAATCGTTTGGAAGCAAAATACGCAATAAAATTGCGTAAAAAATTTTAAGGCTCTCGACCATCTGCTGATGAAACGGTAGGGAAGAACTCCCCCTTGGAGCCTCCCTACATGAATTTTGCATCCGACAATCACTACGGCGTTCATCCCCTGATCCTTGAGGGTATGCGCGAGGCAAACACCGGTTCGGCCATGGCCTATGGCGGCGATGACTGGTCGATAAAATCCGAAAAAATGCTGTCGGACGTCTTTGAAAAAGAAATCCGGGTCTTTTGGGTCACGACCGGCACAGCCGCCAACGGTCTTTCACTTTCAGCCGTTACACCGCCGTATGGCGCTGTTCTCTGCCACGCGGAGGCTCACATCGTAGGAGACGAATGCAATTCGGCGGAGTTTTTCACTGCTGGCGCCAAAATCGTGGGCCTGCAAGGACCAGGCGGCAAGATCACGGCTGCAATAGTTGAAAAATGCTTGAAAGGGTTCGTTCGTGGCGAACGCGATCCAAAGCCCAAGGCTGTTTCAATCACCAATGCGACGGAATTTGGCACAGTCTATTCTGCCGATGATATAAAGGCGATTTCCAAACTCATCAAACCCCGTGGCTTGAAACTGCATATGGATGGCTCGCGTTTCGCTAATGCGCTTACAGGCCTTGGCTGCTCGCCCGCTGAACTCACCTGGAAGGCTGGCGTTGATCTCATGTCTTTTGGAGCCACCAAAAATGGTGCCCTGTTGTTGGACGCGGTAATTTTTTTTGATTTGCAAGCGGCCGAGGACTTTGCCCACCGTCGAGTGCGGGCAGGTCAGCAGGTTTCCAAAACCCGCTTCCTTGGGTCACAGATGGCGGCGTATCTGCAGGGTGGCCTCTGGCTCGACAACGCCCGCAGGGCCAATGCCCTGGCGCGCAAGTTGGCGGAAGGATTGCGCCAATCATCGGTGGCCCGCATTGCCCATCCGGTGGAGGCAAATATGGTCTATGCGATAATGCCACGCCCGCTGAATGACCGGCTGATCGCATCGGGTGTCAAATTCTACCCGAGGATGGCAAATGAACTTGTCGGCCAGATCAAGGAAGATGAGATTGTGGTACGCCTTGTGCTGTCCTTTGCAACCCCAGAGGCCGATGTCGACAGGTTGCTTGAACTTGTTCGCGCGGGATAAATAAATGCATTGGAATGACAACCATGAACCTGTTTGACATCCGGTCGGCGGTTGAAGAAGCGGATCTGCGTATCCGCCCCCATGTTCTTGAAACGCAACTCAGGCGCTCGGACCATCTTTCTCGGCTGACGGGTGCGAACGTTCTCTGCAAGCTCGAAAACCTGCAGGTGACAGGTTCATTCAAGGCCCGCGGAGCTGCCAACAAAATTGCCAGCCTTACCGCTGAACAGCGCATGCGTGGCGTAGTCACCGCGTCGTCGGGCAATCATGGTGCGGCAGTTGCCGCCATGCTCGCCCATTCCGGCGGTCGCGGCATTGTCTATGTGCCGACGACCACGCCACAGGTGAAAGTCGATGCGATTCGTGACTATGGCGCCGAAGTGCGATTTCATTCCGATGATTCGGGCAAGTCGGAAATTTTTGCCCGTGCCTATGCTGAGGCTGAGGGATTGGCCTATGTGCCACCCTACAATGATCCGGCAGTGATAGCGGGCCAGGGCACGATTGGTGCCGAAATTGAGCGCCAGGCACCGGAGGCAGACATGGTCATAGTCTCTGTTGGTGGTGGTGGTCTGATTTCCGGCATCGCGGGATTTTTGAAGGGCCGGAATCCGAGCGTGAAAATCATAGGGGCGTCACCCCAGAATGATCACGCGATGTTGTGTTCGGTGCGGGAGGGCAAAGTGGCTGTCCACGCAGATGCGCAACCTACACTCTCGGATGGCACAGCAGGAAGTGTTGAGCCGGGTGCAATTACAGTTCCTCTTTGTCTTGAACTCGTCGATGATTGGGTACTCGCCAGCGAGGAACAGATTGCCAACGCTATGCGGCTTTATATGATCAATGATAACCAGCTTATTGAAGGTGCAGCAGGCGTGGCAATTGCGGGCCTTCTGAATATGGCAGCCACGCAGCCTGAATTGGTAAGAGACAAAACCATAGTTGTGGTCATCTGCGGTGCACGAATCGATCTGTCGAAGCTGGCGAGAATCCTTGTTTGATCGGGATATGATTTCATGACTACCGGACAGCCAAAAGTATTCCTGCGGCTTGAGGGCCTCGCCCTGTTTGCCGCGAGCCTCGCGGCATTCATTTATCTCAAGCAATCTTTCTGGATCTTTGCCGCCCTGTTTCTTGTGCCGGACCTATGCCTGGCATTCTATTTCATAGGGCCAAGACGGGGCGCCGTGGTCTACAACATTTGTCATTCAACCATCGGCCCCTGGCTTCTGGCCATCTATGGCGTCCTCGCAGGCGAACTGTTTCCACAAGTGCTTGCGAGCATCTGGCTTGCGCACATCGGCTTCGACCGGGCAATCGGCTATGGCCTCAAGTACCCCAGCGATTTCCGCGACACCCATCTTGGCCGCATTGGAAGATCGGCAAACTGAAAGGGGCGCTTGCTAGAAACGCCCCCCGGTAAGAATTAAGCCGCCTTTTTTGCTTCAAGCACTTTCTGCTCATTCGCACTGCGAATGGCAATCGTGCGTGGCTTCAAGGCTTCGGGAATTTCGCGCTTCAGCGAAATATGCAGCAGGCCATGATTGAGGTCCGCTCCTGTCACTTCTACGTGATCGGCAAGCTGGAAGCGGCGCTCAAAATTGCGGCCAGCAATACCCTGATGCAGATACTCGGTCTTGCCATCAGGCTTTTCAGCCTTTTTGCCGGTAACGGTGAGGGCATTACCCTTCACTTCAAGATTGATGTCCGAAGCGCCAAAACCCGCAATTGCAATGGTGATGCGGTATTCATCTTCGCCAATGCGCTCAATATTATAGGGCGGATAGGCAGGAGCCTCAAAACTCGCGGCATCGTCAAGCATGCGGGCAAGATGGTCGAAACCAATACTGGAACGGTAGAGGGGGGTAAAATCAAACATGTCACATTCTCCTGAAGCAATGCGTTAATGGCGGACCCATAATTGGCATCCGCTCCGGCAGAGATAATTTTTGTTTTCCTGATTACAAGGGGCGAGGGTCCCCAAAAATGAACTGAAAATGAACGTCAGGTTCTGATTGCATTCAACTTGGGGGGGCTAGTTTCGGTGTCATCGATGGCCAAGGTGGTCGTCACAACAAAACGAAACTCGAACCCTGGAGAAATCAAATGATTACCAAGTCCCTCATCGCTGCTGCAGCTGTTGCTGCTTCCCTCACCGCCCTTGCCCCTGTTCAGCAGGCTCAGGCAAAAGTTAATGTAGACATCAATCTTGGCCTCGGTGGTGGCGGTTTTTATCCCGGTTACTATCCTGACTATGGTTACGGTGGCGGTTACTATCCTGTATACGAGGAGCCTCATTACGGCGGCATCAGCTGCCACAAGGGCAAGAAAATCGTAAAGTGGGCCGGTTTCTATAACGTGAACCCATTTGATTGCGGCGCCCCGGTTTACCAGTACAAAGCCTGGAAATTCGGCAATCCGTACAAGGTTAAGGTCAACATGTCAGGCGACATCATCAAAGTAAAGCCTTGGTTCTAAGCCCTTCCGAACCCCGGAACGCCCACAGGGCGTTCCGGCCCCCCATTGCCTTGTTTCCGCCATGAACTTGAACGGCAGATGAACAGGGCCTTCCGCTATTGTTCAGCAAGATTCTGCCATGATCACATCCGATAAGGCTGGGGAGCCTACGGTTATGGAGGGCGGTGCGATGCTCAAGAAATTTTTGATGGCGGCTGGCCTTGCGGCAGCCTTTACCCTTTCACCCCAGGTTGCAGAAGCCAAGGTAAAAATCATTATCGGTAGTCCTGGTTATTGCTACGATTACTATGATCCCTACCGTTGTGGTGGTCATAGCTATTACCCGCGTCCCGGAATTTATGATCCCTATCCCGATTTCAATGACGGGCCCGATTTCTATGACAGGGTTTCATGCCAGGAAGCGCGTTGGAGTCTCAGGGAACGTGGCTATCGCAAAATCACGACAACCAGCTGTGGCGGCAAGTATCACGTATTCATTGCCCAAAAGCGTGGCGGAATCTTCAAGATAAGAATCTATTCGAGAAACGGCAGGATTCATTCCATCCGTGCAATCTGACGTGAGGATTTAAGAAGGAGAGTTCCATGCTACCGCGTATTGTCAGTTTTGTAGCCTTGGCTGCAATTGCCGGTACCTTGCTTGTGCCAAATGCGGCTGAAGCCGGTTCCCGCTGGATCCCACGTTTTTTCCAGCCCGACTACTACTTCTACGACCCGCGTCCGCGTGATCTTTATTCCCATGATTTTGAGGATTACGAATACGACGACGATGATGAGCGCCCGCTTTCCTACTACGATCCCGATGACGATTATTATGATCCCCAGTATCGTGATGAGAACGATGAGCCGGTCTACGTTCCGCCAAAGAAGAAGAAAAAAGCTGTCAAATCTGTTTCCGTGCCCAAGCCCATAGTGAAGAAGCCGGTTGAAACGGCGGAGAAGAAACCTGTGGAAACAGTGGAAAGAAAAGCTGTAGCTTCGGTCGAAAAGAAAACTGTTCCAGCCACCGCTGGCATGTCCTGCGACAAGGCTGAAAAGATTGTTTCTGGCTATGGGTTCACGAGCGTGAAACCCACGACCTGCACCGGCCAGGTTTTTGCCTTCAATGCCACGCGCAGCGGCAAGGCCTATGTCATTAAGCTTAGTTCCGCCAGCGGTGAACTGACCGAGGTGAAGAAAGTTCAGTAAGTCTTGTTCCTTGCCCATAACGGACCTCTGCGTTAGAGCAGGGGTCCATGGAACTGATATCAACTCCTGAAAATCCCGCGCCGCAAGGCGCCGAATGCACGCGCGTGGTGACAAATGACGGCTATCATTTGCGCGCCATGTCCGTGCGCGTGAGCAATGCCAGGGGAACAGTTGTGATTCTTGGCGGCCGCGCCGATTTCATCGAGCGCTATTTCGAAACAACACGCGATCTCATGGGCCGTGGATTTTGCGTTGCCTCCGTTGATTTGCGCGGGCAAGGCGGTTCGCAACGGCTCACCGAAAAACGTTTGCGCGGCCACGTTGACGAATATGAAGAATATGACGAGGATATCCGCGCCTTCATGACCCAGGTGGTCCTGCCCGATTGTCCGCCGCCCTACTACGTGCTGGCCCACTCAACCGGCGGCAACATCATTTTGCGCCTCATCCGCACCCGCAACTGGTTCAAGAAATGCGTGCTTGTGGCTCCTCTCATAGATCTGAATTATGGAGCCTGGCCTGTTCCCATCGTGCGCTTCCTGACCTCGCTCGCAATGACCTTGAGGTTGGGCTGGGTCTATTTGCCGGGCAGAAGGAAAACGCCCCTCGGGCGAAATGATTTTGTGGGCAATCCCCTGACACGGGATCAAAGGCGCTGGAACCGCGATACTGCAGTGCTGGAGGCGGCACCGACACTTGCCACCGGCGCACCAACCTACGGCTGGCTGTCGGCGACGCTCAAGTCAATTGCCACCTTGCGCGGCATGAAGAGTGCAAAAGGCCTGAAATGTCCGGTCCTGATTGTGGCCGCAGGGCTGGACAGCGTCGTGGACAACGAAGCTACCCAGCGGTTTTGCGAAAGGGTAGCGGGCGTGTCTCTCATCACGATCCGCGAAGCCCTCCATGAAATTCTTCTCGAAAGGGACGAGATAAGGGGGCAGTTTCTGGCGGCTTTTGACGTCTTTGTAGGCGAAGAAGCGTAAGCTTTCCCGGCGAATTGCCTTTGTCATAAGCCCGTGCTATTGGCGGCCCAACTCCAGACAATAGAGAAAGTTCCGGCGCCCCATGAATTTGCGCAACATTGCGATTATTGCCCACGTTGACCATGGCAAGACCACCATGATCGACCGCCTCCTTTCCCAGTCCGGTTCTTTCCGCGAGAACCAGAAGGTGGCCGAGCGCGCCATGGATTCCAACGATCTTGAGCGCGAACGCGGCATTACCATTCTGGCCAAGGTCACCTCGCTGGTCTGGAAAGATGTGCGCATCAATATCGTGGATACGCCGGGCCACGCCGATTTCGGCGGCGAAGTTGAACGCATTCTCAACATGGTTGATGGCGCGGTGCTGCTTGTGGACGCTGCCGAAGGTCCCATGCCGCAAACCAAGTTCGTGCTGCAAAAGGCGTTGAAGATTGGCTTGCGCCCCATCGTCTGCATCAACAAGATCGACCGCCCGGATGAGCGTCACAACGAAGTGGTTAACGAAGTCTTCGACCTCTTCGCGGCCCTTGAGGCAAGCGAAGAACAGCTTGATTTTCCGATCATCTATGGTTCCGCCAAGCAGGGCTGGATGGCAACCACGCCAACCGGCACCCATGACACCATGGCGCCCCTCTTTGATCTCATCGTTTCTCACTTCAATCCGCCGGTCATTGAGGAAGGCCCCTTCCGCATGCTAGTGACGACGATCGAAGCGAACCCGTTTCTGGGCCGCGTCCTTACCGGCCGCGTGCGCTCCGGTTCGGTAAAGGCCAACCAGACGGTGCGCGCCCTTGCCCAGGATGGCAAGGTTGTTGAACAGGGCCGCATTTCAAAGGTTCTGGCTTTCCGCGGTCTTGAGCGCTTGCCTGTAGATGAATGCCAGGCGGGCGATATCGTGGCGATCTCAGGCCTCACCACATCAACCGTGGCCGACACGATTTGCGACCCTACGGTTAATGACCCCATCAAGGCCCAGCCCATCGATCCGCCGACGCTGACCATGACCTTCCGCATCAATGATGGTCCGCTCGCTGGCAAAGAAGGCGACAAGGTGCAAAGCCGCGTCATCCGCGAGCGCCTGCTCCGCGAAGCCGAAGGCAATGTGGCGTTGAAAGTCACGGCATCCGAAAATGAAACTGATGCCTTTGAAGTGGCGGGCCGCGGTGAATTGCAATTGGGAATCCTGATTGAAACCATGCGCCGGGAAGGTTTTGAACTCACCGTGGGAAGGCCCCGCGTTGTCTTCCGTACCGATGAAGATGGCCAGAAGCTTGAGCCCATTGAGGAGGTGATCGTCGACGTTGATGAAACCTACTCCGGCATCGTCGTGCAAAAACTGTCCGAGCGCCGCGCGGAGCTTCGCGACATGCGTTCCTCCGGCGTCGGCCGCCAGCGTCTCGTGTTCCATGCCCCAACCCGTGGCCTCATCGGCTACCAGGGCGAACTCATGTCGGATTCACGGGGCACCGCCATCATGAACCGCCTGTTCCACGCTTATGCCCCCTACGTTGGCGATATTCCAGGCCGCCATACGGGCGCGCTGCTCTCCAACGGAGACGGCGAGGCCGTGGCCTATGCCATTTTCAATTTGCAGGACCGGGGCCCCATGTTCATCGAGCACGGCACCAAGGTCTATGCCGGCATGATTATCGGCGAGCATACACGCGGCAATGACCTTGAGCTTAATGTGATCAAGGGCAAGAAACTCACCAACGTACGCGCCTCCGGCAAGGACGAGGCCGTTGTCTTGACACCGCCGATCAAGATGTCGCTTGAAAAAGCCTTGGCCTATGTGGGCGATGATGAGCTGGTGGAAATCACACCCAAATCCATCCGGCTCCGCAAGACTTACCTTGATGCGAATGAGCGTAAGCGCATGAGCCGCGCCAAGGAAGCAACCGACGCGGCCTGATCACTCCTCGCGGTAGGGTCCGCCCGGACAGGGTGCACCAGACATGATTTCTTCTGCCTTGATGACGCGTTGAGAAACAACTTTCGGCACGTCCTTCTCGCAGTTGAAGCCACGGGAATTTTCATCGGCCATCCCGCGTGCCACAGAATTTGCGTTTGGATATTTCGTGTCGATCAGCGCCGTGCGGCAGGCGTCTTTCCCGTTGAGCTTGGTGACCACTAGCCAGTTTTGCTTGGCATTTTCTTCGCCGGAACCATTGTCGGTGAACCAGCGGAATATCGTGGCGATTGGCCTGCCGTTTTCCATCCGCCATTCAATCTTGGGGCCCGGCGAATTGAAGGCGCCAAAAGTTTGTGCAGACGTGCATTGGCTGCGCGCCTCGGGACCAAAAGCAACAAAGCCCCGCAAATCACCTTCGAAATAGAGAAGATCAAATCCCTCAATGCCCTTGCACTCCCAAACGCCGCCTTCGCCCTCATCCCCATAAAGCTCAAGGGCCTCGCATTTTTTAAGGTCGAAGTCGGAATAAATGCTGGTGACCTGCCCCGCAAATGCGATAGACGACCCTGCGACGAGAAATGCCAAGAATGCCAAATGCCTCATGGCAGAGAGTATGCTACGAGATTCCATACAAAGGAAAGCCCCATGCGTATTGATGCCATTTCAATCGGCCAGAACCCGCCCAAGGAAATCAACGTTATTGTTGAAGTGCCCGTGGGCGGCGAACCCATCAAATACGAAATGGATAAGGAGGCGGGAACCCTGGTGGTGGACCGCTTCCTCTATACCTCGATGCGCTATCCCGGAAACTACGGCTTCATTCCCCATACGCTGTCGGGCGATGGCGATCCCGTTGATGTGCTGATTGCCAACCAGCGCGGAATCATTCCAGGCGCCCTTGTGGCCTGCCGTCCGGTTGGCGTTTTGAAAATGCAGGACGAGGCGGGCGGCGATGAAAAAATCATCGCCGTGCCCGTGCCAAGGCTGACGCGACGCTATGAGAACGTGCATAATTATCTCGACCTGCCGGAAATTACGGTACAGCAGATCGAACATTTCTTCGTCCACTACAAGGACCTTGAGCCCAACAAGTGGGTGAAGGTTCTGGGCTGGGGCAATGCGATCGAGGCGGAGCAAATGATTGTTGAAGGCATCGCGCGCGCCAAGGCTGCGAAGAAATAGTGGCTGCAAGACCTAAAAATCCTGCCAAACTTCACGAGTTTGCGCCTAGTTCGACGGGACGAGGCAGGGCTTTTGCTTTCCTGCATGGGACCAATAGTTGCCCGTCGTTGGATTGAACGAGGCGTATTTTGCGGCACAATAATTGTTCCATGCAATCGACCCCGTCGTCAGTATTGGGGTTCGTTTTTTTCTGGAAGAATCCCTTGCAGGCACGACCACAACCTTCCCGGCCGGGGCCTCAACCCCGGATACGGCCGCATACAGGGTCATGCAATCGCCAAACGCATTGCGGAAATTGGCCTCCCAGGCATCCACATTGGAGACCTTCCCATTGGCAAAATCCCGACCATAGACCTCGCAATAGGACTGGACGTCCGCGACGGCCTGGGTGGAAAAAATACCTGACACAAATACACAAACAAATACGTAGAACATACGCATCGCATTACTACCTTAGGTTGCCGTTAGAAAAATTGTCTCTCCAAATCGTGGCACGTCCGGGGCATTGAAATTAACCCTGTTGACAATACTCCGGGTACTGATTTTAGCACAAGCGCCCCGGGAATGGCGAATCCCCTCCCTGGGTCGCTAGGAGGGAGGACTTTTGAGGTTGAATGCAGTTTCCATACACGTTTGGAAAAAAAGTTGACGTGATTTATGCTGAGAGACTTTGCGAGATCATCGTGAATTCCAGGCGCGCCAACGTCCCCCATGAGATCCTGGCCAAGCTCCGGCTGGTATGCCTTGACCTGCCCGAGGCATACGAAGAGGACGCCTGGTTCGGCACCCGCTGGATGGTGGCCAAGAAGAACTTTGCCCATGTGCTCATGATCGATGAAGGATGGCCGCCGGCCTATGCCCGGGCTGCCGCGTCCGTAGGTCCCCTCTGCGTGCTCACCTTTCGGATATCTGCGGCAGCAACCGGCGCCCTGCGCTTCGAGCGCCCGCCTATCTTCCGTCCGGTCTGGTGGCCGAACATTGTGGGTCTCGTGCTTGATGCGAACACCGATTGGGACGAGGTCGCAGCACTGCTCACTAAAAGCTACTGCGTGCTGGCGCCGAAGAAGCTGGCGGCGCTTGTCGATGCTGTGTCGGAATAAAAACGTTCTCTACCACGGGATCATCACAACCGATGCGGCAAACAACAGTGATGCCATGCCAGCAGCTGCCCCCAATGCACACGGCAATCCGCGCGCGACGCCCGCAGCCGACCCGGTTGCTGTGATCATCACATTGCTCGGCCTCGGCGTGATCGCTGCAACCAGCGAGAAGATGAGGAAAGGCATGGTTTGCTCCAGTGTCATGGAGCCGACCATATCTCCTGTCCCTGCGCCTTGGTAGCGAGGTTCACATCTCTGGAATTGCAATCCCTTTTTGCGCGCAGGCAATGGTCATCGTGCAAATGTTGCCGGAAAGCGGCATAATGGAACCGGCAACATGAGTTGCCGGTTTCGCTGTGTAGTCGGGATTTAAGTGAATGACCATGCCGATTTGCGCCAGGGAACCAGCCGTCACGCAATATGGCCGTTTGCCTAGCCCTGCGAATAGAAAATATGACGTCCAATCTTGGTCAGGCGATTGAGCGACTTGGACCACTTCGGCGCGACATAGTCTGCGTGGTAGTGGGTTGCTGTGGCGACGACCTGCATTTCCCCGTTCGTTTCCTTCCTGCCGCCGGCGAGCGCCAGGGCGGTAACAGCAAGTGCTGCGTCCCAGGCGCGGACATCTTTCGGCAGATCGGATTTGCCATCGCAGGCGAACGAGAACTGACAGCCGTTGAAGCGGCTCGCATTCTGGTAGACCACGCCGCAGATGGAGGAAGGATAATGCGTTGACTTGGCGCGGTTGAGAATAACCGTAGCCACTGCCAACTGCCCCTCCTGTGATTCAGAGCGGGCCTCGAAATAAATTGCCGTGGCAAGGCAGCTTTCCTCGATGATGCGAGAGTCAAAAAAGGTTTTGATTTTTTTTGTCCACGAATGGACCGCGGAGGCGGCAAGATTCATTGGCGTGCCGCGCGCGTCGCGGCGGCTGTCCAGCATCCGGGAGGCGGAGGCTATGGCACCGTGACGGTAGCGGTTGGTCTGGTGAGCCACCGGCGGCAGGACTGGATTGTTTGCGGCCGCTATTGCCTGTTTAGCCGGCACGCTGAACTTGTAATCGTTGCGGGCCTGCGCGGCACCGGCCGTTCCGATCAACACAACACTGAATAACAAAGCAAGGATCTTACTGTTCATCACAAAGTCCCCATTCCATTAAAACTATTGGCTTGGAGACTCTGCCTGCGCGCTTGCAACGCAGTTAAGCGGGGAGGTAAATTTTTATCGAAAACCCGTGAAATTCATTAATCATGAAAAATTGGTTGCGGACATTTGCGCAATTGCATCTTGCGCTGAGGCAATAAAAACTTAACCCTGATTTGCGGAACTCAGAGCTCCGGTATAGCGATGCCCTTTTGGGCGCAAGCGGCGCGCACTGTGTTGCGCAGGAGGCACGCAATAGTCATGGGGCCGACGCCGCCGGGAACCGGCGTGATGGAGCCCGCAACTTTTTCGCAACTTGCAAAATCGCAATCGCCGACGAGCTTGCCCTTGCCGTCGCGCTCGATGCGGTTGATGCCCACATCGATCACGCAGGCGCCGGGCTTCAGCCAATCGCCCTTTACCATTTCGGCGCGGCCAACCGCGGCAATGACCAGATCAGCCCGGCGCACCACGCCCGCGAGGTCTTTGGTTTTTGAATGCGCGATGGTGACCGTGCAGTTTTCCGCCAACAGCAATTGCGCTACGGGCTTGCCCACGATATTTGAGCGTCCGATGACCACGGCCTCAAGCCCCGCGAGAGAACCCAGGGCGTCTTTCGCCAGCATGACGGAGCCCACCGGCGTGCAGGGCACCAGAGATTCCTGTCCGGTGGAAAGCTTGCCTACATTCACTACGTGAAAACCATCTACATCCTTGTCGGGATTGATGGCGGTCAATACCTTGTCGGAATCAATGTGCTTGGGCAGCGGCAACTGCACCAGAATGCCGTGGCAAACAGGATCATTGTTCAGCTTGTCAACCAGCGCCAGAAGTTCCGCTTCAGGCGTTGAGGCCGGCAACTTGTGTTCCCAGCTGTTCATCCCGACTTCGACAGTTTGCTTGGCCTTGTTTGCCACATAGACCTTGCTGGCCGGATCTTCGCCCACCAGCACCACCGCAAGCCCCGGCGTGAGGCCATGCTTTGCCTTAAGCTCAGCGACAGTTTTCGCCATGCACCCGCGCAAACCTTCCGCATAGGCCTTGCCGTCAATGATCTTCGCCATCTTTTTTTCCTGTGTTGGTGAGTGAGGCGATAAGGGCCTCGAGAGGTTCGAGTGGTCCGGTGAATTGAAAGGTCTTATTGCGGTCTGTTTCGCCTTTGACAAGGGTGAGCATGGATTTCGCCACACCCAGTTTCTTGGCAAGCAATGAGGTAACCGCGGCATTGGCCTTGCCCTTGTCCGGCGCCGCCGTGACTTTGACGGCAAGCGACACCGACCCTTCGGCTGCCGTGTAAAGCCCGGTCACCTCATTTCGCGAAGCCTTAGGTGTTACCCGGACAGCGAGGAAATTACGGGTGAGCGGCCCGCTCACAAGAAGCGGGGCGCATAGTAAACGATGGCATATTGCAGGAATTGCAGGGCCAGCAGTAGAACGATGGGCGAAACATCGAGACCGCCGAGATCGGGCAGAAAGCGACGGATGGGGCCAAGCAGCGGCTCTGTCAGCCGGTGCAGCGCGTAGGAGATCTGGCGCACATAGGGATTGGCCCCATTAATGACATTGAAGCCGATAAGCCAGCTCATGATCACGGTGATCAGGATCACCCAGAA
>CAZHCO010000282.1:0-18151 GCA_964530965.1 uncultured Aestuariivirga sp.
CTCGGCAATTTCCATACTTTGTTGACTGACACCACGTGGTCGGTGCCGTTCTGGAATGCTTTCCGCAACAATTGCTATTTCTTCTTCATCCATATGCTTGTGCAGAATCCCATCGGCCTGGCGCTCGCTGCCATGCTGAGCCTGCCGCGCCTGCGCCTGCGCGCGACCTACCGCACGCTAATTTTCATGCCCACGATGCTATCGGTTGTGATCATTGGTTTCAGCTGGCAGTTGATCCTTTCGCCGCTCTGGGGCATTTCAAGAATGTTCCTGAACACGCTCGGCCTGGGCTTTCTTTTTGCGCCATGGCTCGGCCAAGAATCCACCGCCCTCCTCACTGTCTCACTGATTTCCGTGTGGCAGTTCGTAGGGATTCCGATGATCCTGATTTACACGGCGTTGCTTGCCATTCCTGAAGAACTTATCGATGCCGCGACGGTTGACGGCCTCAATCAATTCCAGGCCTTCGTGTGGGTCAAGCTTCCCCTTATCCTGCCCACCATCGGGCTTGTTTCCATTCTCACCTTCGTGAACAACTTCAACGCGTTTGATTTAATCTACGCGATGAAGGGAGCGCTAGCCGGACCCAATTTCGCCGCCGACATCATGGGCACCCTGTTCTATCGCACCTTCTTCGGCAACCAGTTGCAGCTTGGCGATCTCTCCATGGGATCGACCATCGCAACCATGATGTTCCTCATCATTCTCGCGGGCGTAATGTGCTATCTTTTCCTCATTCAGCGCCGCATGCAGCGTTATTCCTTCTGAGGGCATGATGCGGAAGCCAACAAGCGCAATTGCAGTTCACGGCATCCTGATCCTCTATACGGCCCTCGCCCTGTTCCCGATCCTTCTGGTGATCTTGAATTCATTCAAGGCGCGCAAGGCAATCTTCGGTTCACCGCTCTCGCTTCCGACACCATCAACCTTCTCGCTCATCGGCTACGATAAGGTTTTCAGCGATAGTTCCGTCGTCAGCTACTATATCAACTCGATCACGGTCACCGGCGGCACGATTTTCTTTACGCTTCTGTTCGGCGCCATGGCTGCCTGGGCGCTCACTGAATACAAGTTCCGCTGGAACACGGCGCTTGCCCTCTTTCTTGCCATTGGCATTATGGTGCCGATCCGATTGGGATCAGTATCCATTATCCAGCTCATTGTTCAGATGAACCTGATCAATACGCTGACCGCACTTATCCTAGTCTACACGGCGCAGAACCTGCCATTATCAATTTTTATTCTTTCAGAATTCATCGCGCAAATTCCGAAAGACCTGCGTGAAGCGGCACGCTGTGATGGCCTCAGTGAATACAATATTTTCTTTTTCATTGTTATGCCGTTGATCCGGCCCGCCATGGCAACTGTTGCGGTTTTCACCATGATCCCGGTGTGGAATGACCTTTGGTTTCCCCTGCTGCTGGCACCCACAGGCGGCAAGCAGACCATCACGCTCGGCATCCAGCAGTTCCTTGGCCAATACATCACCGACTGGAACTCGGTGCTTGCTGCCCTCTCGACTGCGATTATTCCGGTTCTCATTCTCTATGTCATCTTTTCACGTCAATTGATCCGGGGTCTTACCTCGGGCGCCGTCAAGTGAGCCTCGCATGTCAGAAGTAATCATCGAAAAACTTTGCAAGTCCTATGGTCCAGTTGAGGTCCTGTTGGATATTGATCTTACGGTCGAAGATGGATCGTTCGTGGTTCTGGTCGGCCCCTCGGGCTGCGGCAAGTCCACGCTGTTGCGCTCGATTGCAGGGCTTGAGCCCGTGATGTCCGGAAGCATGACCATAGCCGGCAAAATCGTGAACAACCTGCCGCCCGCCCAGCGGAAAATCGCCATGGTGGTCCAATCCTATGCGCTTTATCCGCACATGGACGTTTACAACAACATGGCCTTTGGACTGAAATTCGCAAAGACGCCCAAATCGGAAATCGATGTGAGGGTTAATGAAGCCGCGCGCATCCTGCAGCTAGAGGCCTTGCTGAAGCGGCGCCCGCGCGAACTATCCGGCGGCCAGCGCCAGCGTGTTGCCATTGGGCGCGCAATTGTGCGCAAGCCACAGGTGTTCCTGTTTGATGAACCCCTGTCGAATCTTGATGCGGCTCTACGGATCAACACCCGCGTTGAAATCGCGAAACTTCACAAGATGCTGAAAGCCACCATTGTCTATGTCACCCACGACCAGGTGGAGGCCATGACACTCGCAGACAAGATTGTGGTGATGAACAAGGGCCGCATCGAGCAAACCGGTAAACCGCTCGAACTCTATTACAAACCAGCCAATCTCTTCGTTGCCGGGTTTATCGGCTCACCGGCCATGAACTTCCTGTCCGCAACCGTTAAGAAGGGTGGCGCACTCGCGCTTGCCGACGGGCAGGAATTGAAAGTAAAGCTTCCGGCTTCATGCAAATCGGGCGATGCCGTCACGCTCGGCTGCCGTCCTGAGCACATGACGCTTGGAGGCAATGGTGCGCTCAAACTCAAAGGTACCGTGGACATCATTGAACGCCTGGGAGAAGCGGGGTTTGCCCATGTCAGGCTGGCAACAGGCCAATCAATTATTGCGGAAGTACGTGGTGACCCTGGTACAAGTTCTGGAAATGCTACAAGCATTAGTCTTGATGGCAATCATCTGCACATTTTCGACGTGAGAGGACAGCGTCTCGATTGAATCTACTTTTTGAGCTTGGGCACCAGGACGAGATCGGTCGGCGTTTCGAGACAATCTTTCACCGCTTTAATGAAAGCAGCCGCTTCGTAGCCGTCGACGATGCGGTGATCGAAGGATGATGACAGGTTCATCATCTTGGCGATGACGATGGCACCATCCTGAACTACGGGGCGCTCAGCGATCCGGTTGACGCCGATGATGGCCACCTCCGGAGAATTGATGATAGGCGTTGCAGCAATGCCGCCAAGCGCACCAAGGCTAGTCACGGTGATGGTCGAGCCGGAAAGCTCCTCAAGCGTCGCTTTGCCTGACCGTGCCGCCTCGCTCAGGTGGACGATGTCCGCCGCCAATTGCCATATGTCCTTGCTTTCAGCATTGCGGATCACTGGAACGAGCAACCCGCGGTCCGTCTGCGTGGCAATTCCAACGTGCACCTCGGCGAAGCGACGGATCACACCGAGTGCTGCGTCATAATGAGAGTTGATGCCGGGATGGTCACCTAAGCATTTCGTCAAGGCGCGGATAATGAATGGCAGGACCGTGAGACGGGAACTTGCGCCCTTCATGCTGTTGAGTTCGGCCCGCAGCATTTCAAGCGCGGTCACATCAACCTCTTCCACGTAGGAGAAATGCGGAATGCGGTTGGCCTCTTCCATCCGTTCTGCGATGCGGCGCCGCAATCCGGTAATTCTCACTCCTCCCGTTCCCACTTCCATTGATTCTGGTACTGATGGTTTTTCGCGGCCTTCAGCTAGCAGTATATCGAGGTCACTGTGAACAATTCTGCCTCCTGGTCCTGTGCCCGTGACCGTCGCCAAATCGACACCCATGGTCTTGGCTCTTTCGCGCACAGCAGGTGATGCCAACGCCGTGCCGGTTACAGCGTGGCTCACAGCTGTAACTGTTGGGGCTTTTGGCGCTGCCGGTTCAGGTGCCGCCTCACCGCCTTCAATTTCGAAAACCACAAACTCCGAACCAACGGCAAGCTTGCTGCCCTCCTCGCCATTGCGCGACGTGATGCGGCCTGACACGGGGGAGACGATCTCGACTGTCGCCTTGTCGGTCATGATGTCGACGAGGGGTTGCTCTTCGCCGATTTCATCGCCAACTGCGGTGTGCCATTTGACAATCTCGGCTTCGGCTACGCCTTCGCCCACATCGGGAAGCTTGAAAACAAAACGGCCCATCTGTCTTACCCCGCCATGATTTTTCGGATTGCTTCTGCCACCCGGAGCGGCCCTGGGAAATACTCCCACTCGAACTCCTGGGGATATGGCGTATCCCATCCGGTGACGCGCAGGATCGGCGCTTCGAGATGATAAAAGCATCGCTCCTGCACGAGGGCCGAAAGCTCGGCGCCGTAACCGCTGGTGCGGGTTGCCTCATGCACGATCAGGCAGCGCCCGGTTTTCTCAACCGAGGCCGTGATTGCTTCGATATCAATCGGCATCAGTGTACGGAGATCGAGGATTTCAGCATCCACGCCGGTTTCGGCGGTGGCGGCGAGTGCCACATGCACCATCGTGCCATAGGCCAAAATGGTCAGCGCCTCGCCCGCTCGCGCCACGGCGGCCTTGCCGAGCGGGATTGAATAGTATCCGGCCGGCACCTCGCCTGCCACGTGCTTGGCCCAGGTCTCGACCGGCTTTTCGTAGTGACCATCGAACGGGCCGTTGTAAAGCCGCTTCGGCTCGAAGAACAACACCGGATCGTCGTCCTCAATGGCACTGATCAGCAGTCCCTTGGCGTCGTAAGGGTTGGAGGGTATCACGGTCTTGAGACCGCAGACATGGGTGAACAGGCCTTCCGGACTCTGGCTGTGAGTCTGGCCACCGAAGATTCCCCCGCCATAGGGCGCCCGCACGGTGATGGGCGCGTTGAACTCGCCTGCCGAGCGGTAACGCAGGCGTGCTGCTTCCGAGACAAGCTGGTCAAAAGCCGGATAGATGTAATCGGCGAACTGGCATTCAACCACCGGGCGCAGTCCATAGGCACCCATGCCGATTGCCACGGCGATCTGGCCGCTCTCGGCGATTGGCGCATCGAACACGCGCTGCTCTCCGTAACGTTGCTGCAATCCATCGGTGACGCGGAAGACGCCACCGAAGAAGCCAACGTCCTCGCCGAAGATCAGCACGTTCGCGTCGCGAGCGAGCATCACATCCATGGCCGAATTGAGCGCCTGAATCATGTTCATCATCGTCATGGTTTTTTCGCCCTGAAGCGCGCCAGCTCCGCCTGTTGCTCGCGCAGGTGCCACGGCATCTCTTTATATACGTCCTCGAACATGGTGCTGGGGTCGTGGTAAGGCCCGCCGCCATGAACACCCAGCTTCTGCGCCTTCCTGTTGGCAGCATCGACTTCTGATTCAATTTCATTTGTGAGGGCCGTGTGGCGGGCGTCATCCCATTCGCCGATTTGGATGAGATGGGCCTTGAGTCTGACAATGGGATCCCCCAGCGGCCAGTGCTGGTATTCATCGCCGGGGCGATAGCGGCTCGGATCGTCGCTGGTTGAGTGCGGCGCGGCGCGATAGGTGAAATGTTCGATGAGAGTGGGACCGTGATTACCCCGCGCCCGTTCGGCGGCCCAGCGCGACACGGCATAGACCGCGAGGAAATCATTGCCGTCGACGCGAATGCCGGGAAAACCGAAGCCCACGGCGCGAGACGCGAAAGTGGTTTCCTCACCGCCCGCAACGCCTTGGCTTGACGAGATTGCCCACTGGTTGTTGACGAGATTGAGAATGACCGGCGCGCGATAAACCGCGGCGAAGATGAGCGCCTGATGAAAATCGCCTTCCGCCGAAGCGCCCTCGCCGATCCACGCGGCAGCGATTTTGGTGTCGCGCTTGTAGGCCGAAGCCATGGCCCAACCCACGGCCTGCGGATACTGGGTGCCAAGATTGCCCGAAAGCGAGAAGAAGCCTGCATCGCGCACCGAGTAGAGCACCGGCAGTTGCCGCCCTTTCAGCCGGTCATTGGAATTGGCATAGACCTGGCACATGAGATCGATTAGTGGCCAGTCCCGGGCGACCAGAAGACCCTGCTGGCGATAGGAGGCAAAACACATGTCGTCGCGATTGAGCACCAGGGCCTGGGCCACCGCCACCGCCTCCTCGCCCGTGCATTTCATATAGAATGGCGTCTTGCCCTGGCGTTGCGCCTTGAACATGCGATCATCGAAAGCCCTCGTCTGCAGCATGTAGCGCAGCCCCTTGCGCAGTGTTTCGGGATCAAGCTTCGGGTTCCATGGGCCTACCGCTGCTCCAGATTCATCGATCACGCGCACCAGGCCATAGGCGAGATCGCGCGTCTCGGAAGCTTTGGCATTTGTCTCAGGGCGCTTAGCGCCCCCCGCTTTCGGCAAGTTTAGATAATTGAAATCAGGCACATCGCCGGGCCTGAAATGGGATTCAGGAATATGCAAACGAAGTGGGGAGTCGTGCGTCATGGCAAGCGGCTCTCGTTGCTGGTGGGCCTATGCTACTCCTGATTTGAATTGAACTGCAATCGGGGTAAGCTTGAAGCGGCACTGACTTTCGCAGAAAGCAATAAATGTATGAATCCGGCCTGATCTACGCAACAAACAGCGACACCGAAATGTTGCGGGAAAGTGTGCGCCGCTTTGCCCGCGAACGCGTAGCTCCGCTTGCCGCCGAGATCGACCGCAGCAACCAGTTTCCCAAGCAACTGTGGAAAGAAATAGGCGCGCTCGGCATACTTGGCGTTACAGCCGAAGAGGCCTATGGCGGCGCAGGGTTGGGCTATCTCGCCCATTGCGTTGCGATGGAAGAGTTAAGCCGCGCTTCAGCCTCCGTAGGCCTCTCCTATGCTGCCCACTCCAATCTCTGCGTAAACCAGATCAATCGCCATGGAACGGTGGAGCAGAAGCAGCGCTTTTTACCGAAGCTCATTTCAGGCGAACACGTGGGTGCTCTTGCGATGTCAGAATCCGAATCTGGCTCAGATGTGGTTTCGATGAAGCTCCTAGCCGAGAAGCGCAATGACCGCTATATTCTCAACGGCCGCAAGATGTGGATCACCAACGGTCCCGACGCCAATACGCTTGTCGTTTATGCCAAGACCGATCCAAACGCGGGTGCGAAGGCGATCACCGCCTTTCTGGTCGAAGGCGTCATGGCGGGATTTTCCCGCTCTCCCAAACTCGACAAACTCGGCATGCGCGGCTCCAACACCTGCGAACTTGTCTTCGCAGATTGTGAGGTGCCTTTCGAGAATCGATTGGGGGAGGAAGGTGGTGGCGTTCGCATCCTGATGTCCGGCCTCGACTATGAGCGTGTCGTGCTTTCCGCGGGGCCGCTTGGCATCATGGCGGCATGCCTCGACGTGGTCGTCCCCTATATCCATGAGCGCAAGCAATTCGGCAGAGCCATCGGCGAATTCCAGCTCATGCAGGGAAAGCTCGCCGACATGTATGTGACGCTGAGCGCGGCGCGCGCCTATATCTATGCGGTGGCCGCGGCTTGCGACCGGGGCGAGACAACGCGAAAAGATGCGGCGGGCTGCATTCTCTACGCGGCGGAACGGGCGACACAGATGGCGCTTGACGCGATACAAATGCTCGGCGGCAATGGCTACACCAATGACTATCCCGCAGGCCGGCTGCTCAGAGATGCCAAGCTCTACGAGATCGGCGCCGGCACCTCCGAAATCCGCCGCATGCTGATCGGCCGCGAGATTTTCGAAGAGACGGCGTAGAACAGTGGTCTTCTCCCAAACTTGTTTGGGAGAAGATGGCGCGGCACGCGCCGGATGAGGGCCGCGATGCGAAGCATCGCGGTGTGTCAGCCAGTTTCGAGTTTTCCTTTAAGCGCCATGAGGATCATGTCCAGCACATCGTCGCGTATCGTGAATACGTCGGCGTTCTGAACTCGCAGTAGTTTATAGCCAAGCGCCTGAAGATACCTGCTGCGCCGCCTGTCGTATGCGATCGCGTCCGGTTCCGAATGGGTTGCGCCATCGACTTCGACAATGAGCTTTCTTTCCCGGCAAAGGAAATCCGCGATAAACGGGCCTATCGGTTCTTGCCTGACAAACTTGTGCCCATTCAACCGGCGGCCGCGAAGACAACCCCACAAGCTTTTTTCGGCTTCAGTTTGTTCGCGTCGCAAGTTTCTTGCGCGTCTGAGAGATTTTCGCGGCGTGTAGGTCATGGATGGTAACTTGCTGCCTGCCGTCTTGCTACGCAAACCGGCCCTCATCCGCCCTTCGGGCACCTTCTCCCGCCTTCGGTGGGAGAAGATTTAGGGCGTCCGCCAGCTTCCGTCCAACAGCTTGATGATGGCTGAGAAGTCCTTAGGCGCGCCGCCGAGGTTGACGAAGTTCTGGTAGAGGCTTTCGGCCAGCGCTCCCATTGGCACGCTGGCGCCTGTCGCCTGCGATGCCGCCACGGCGAGTTTGAGATCCTTCAGCATGAGTGCGGACATGAAGCCGCCGTCGTAGTTCCGATTGGACGGAGCCGCTGGCACCGGACCCGGCACCGGGCAATAACTGGTCATCGACCAGCATTGGCCGGATGCCTTCGAGCTGATATCGAAGAACACTTGCGGATCGAGGCCTAGCTTAATCGCCAGATTGAAGGCCTCGGCGGTGGCGATCATCGAAGCGCCGAGCAGCATGTTGTTGCAGATTTTGGCTGCCTGGCCGGAACCCGCTGGCCCCGCATGGATTACAGCCTTGCCCATGTTCGCAAGAATGGACTGGGCCATGGCGAAACTTTTGTCCGTACCGCCCACCATGAAAGTCAGCGTGGCCGCGATAGCCCCCGCCACTCCGCCCGATACCGGCGCGTCTACCATGGCGAGACCGCGCCCTGCAGCGGCTTCGCCTACTTCTCGTGCCGTGGCCACATCTATGGTCGAGCAATCGATCAGGATTGCCTCCCGCGAGGCAGCCGCAAAGGCCTCCTTCTCATAAACGTCGTGCACCTGCTGGCCTGTCTGCAACATGGTAATGACAACTTGTGCGCCGGAAGCGGCTTCTGTTACCGAACCCACGCGCTTCGCGCCGATTTCAGCGGTCCGCGAAAGGGCTGCGTCCGACACATCGAAGGCCCGCACCGCATGGCCCGCCTTCACCAGATTGGCGGCCATTCCCGCCCCCATATTGCCTAGTCCGATGAATCCGATAATTGCCATGGTCATTCCCTCTTCACAGGAGTCCACTCCTCGTTCTCAGGCAATGGCGCAAACATTGCGTCAATCTCGTCATCGCTTACATCTTCGAAACGTGACGGAGTCCATTTTGGACTATTATCCCTGTCGATAAGGAAGGCCCGCACGCCCTCGCTGAAATCGGGCTTGCGGGCGAGCCGCGAGGAGACGCGATACTCCAGCCGCATGATCTCGGAAAACTGGGTCAGCTTCCCGCACTCGGCAAGCGCACGCAGGGCGACCTTGCAGCAGCGTGGAGATTTCTTGCGTATCTCCGCCAACTGTTCCCTTGCCCATGGCGAAGGATCCGCGCTCAACACTGCGAAAATGTCTTCGATCCGGTCAGCTGCGAACAGCATGTTGGTATCGGCATGATGTTCATCAATTCGTGCCGGCGGCGGTGAAACCGATGCATCACTCAGGATGACTTCAAGCTCATCCGGCGTCTTCTTGATGCGGGCCTTCATGCTCGCCAGTTCATCACGCGGCAAATAATGCGTCGCCAATCCGAGCCTGAGGCAATCGGCACCGTCGAGCCTGGCACCCGTTAACGCCAGCCACTGGCCGATGCGATCCGGCAGGCGCGACAGGAACCATCCGGCGCCAACGTCCGGGTAAAGGCCGATGCCGGTTTCCGGCATGGCGAATATGGTCGCCTCAGTGGCAACTCGGTAACGGCATGGCATGGCGATGCCAGCGCCTCCACCCATGATGATGCCATCCATGAAACACACTGACGGCTTCGCCAAGGTGAAAAGCAAATGATCCAAGCGATACTCAGTGCGGAAGAAATCCAGCACTTCGCTGCTTCCATCGCGGAGATTTTCATAAAGGGCGCGGAGATCACCACCAGCGCAGAAGCCGCGGCCGTCTCTATGATCAATGATGATGGCGGCAATTTCCGGATCGAATTCCCAGGATTGCAGGGCTGCGATAATCGTGCGGCACATTTCAAAGTTGAGCGCGTTGATGGCCTTCGGGCGATTAAGCGTGACGTGGCCGCAACCGCCGTCGCTGCCAATGATGACTTGTTGTGCCTTCATTGCCGCAGCAGCTCCCGCGCGATGATGACCCGCATGATCTCGTTGGTGCCTTCAAGAATGGAATGCACCCGGAGATCGCGGTAGATGCGCTCAATGGGGAAATCCTTGAGATAGCCATAGCCGCCATGAAGCTGGAGAGCCCGGTCGGCCACTTGCATGCAGGTATCGGTCACGAAGCGCTTGGCCATGGCCGAAAAACGGGTGGCATCAGGTGCCCCTGCTGTCACTTTGCCGGCAGCCAGATAGAGCAGAGACCGTGCCGCCTGCATGTTGGTTTCCATATCAGCCAATGTGAACTGGGTTGCCTGAAACTCCGTAATCGCCTGGCCAAACTGATGGCGCGAGCGCGTGTAGGCAACTGCCTCATCAAGGCAGCGCTGGGCGCCGCCAAGCGAGCAGGCCGCAATGTTGATGCGGCCACCATCAAGCCCCTGCATGGCGATGCGAAAACCCTGCCCCTCCTCGCCCACCAGATTTTCCACCGGCACGCGAACATGATCAAAATGCACTTGTGCGGTGGGCTGCGAACGCCAACCGAGTTTCCTCTCCTGCGCGCCGAAGGTGACACCTTTCATGTCTTTTTCGATCACCAGGCAGGAAATGCCCTTGGGGCCCTCCCCGCCGGTCCGCACCATTGCGAGGTAGATTTCATTCTCACCAGCACCGGAAATAAAGGCCTTGGAACCGGTCACAACATAGAAATTACCGTCCTTCACCGCGCGCGTCTTCAGGGCCGCCGCATCGGAGCCCGAGTCCGGCTCGGTCAGGCAATAACTCGAAAGCCTGTCGCAAGTTACGAGCAAAGGCAGATATTTTGCTTTAAGTGCCGGGCCGCCGAAGCGATCTATCATCCAGCCCGCCATGTTGTGGATCGAGATGAAGGCAGAAGTCGAAGGGCAGCCATAGGCCATGGCTTCCATGATCAGTGCCGCTTCCAATCGCCCAAGCCCGGAGCCGCCCGCGGCTTCCGAAATGCAGATAGCGCCGAAACCCAGTTCCGCCGCCTTCCTGACCGTGGCGCGGGGGAAAATACATTTTTCGTCCCACAGGGCCGCCTGTGGCGTGATGGCTTCCGCTGTAAAGCGGCGGGCCGTGTCCTGAATTGCACGTTGTTCGTCCGTAAGGTCGAATTGCATGAACACTACCTCTCGTCGCAGTATCCGACATTAACCGCGCCATGGAAAGACCCCACGCCCCCTCGACTGCTTTTGGCAGATGCAATAGTCTGCGATTCGGATGGTGCACTGGTGGAAGTAGGCACAATGATTGCCGCCATTGAGGGCGATGATGCCTGACCTCGTTAAAATCTGTGAGGTTGGTCCGCGCGACGGATTGCAGAACGAGGCGGTTCTTGTTTCAACCGAAGACAAGGTGCGCCTCATCGATCTCCTTTCGACGGCGGGGTTCACTTATATTGAGGCCGCCAGTTTCGTTTCACCCAAATGGGTTCCGCAGATGGCCGACGGCAAGGAGGTACTCGCGAGCATCACGAGGAAGAAAGGCGTCATCTACGCAGCACTTGCACCCAATCTCATGGGATATGACGCCGCAAAGCAGGCGGGCGCCAATGAGGTGGCGGTGTTTGCTTCCGCCTCAGAAACCTTCAGCCAGAAGAATATCAATAGTTCGATTGAGGGGAGCCTCGCGCGTTACGAACTTGTTTGCCGCAAGGCCGCCAAGGAAGGCGTTCCGGTGCGGGGCTATGTGTCCTGCGTTATAGCCTGCCCCTATGAAGGCCCGGTGACGCCTGAGGCTGTGTGCCGGGTGGCGACCGCTCTCATCCGCATGGGATGCAGAGAGGTTTCGCTTGGCGATACCATCGGCAGGGCAACGCCCGACCATGTCACCGTCCTGCTTGATGCAATCCTTGAAGTCATTCCGCCTGAAAAGATTGCCGGACATTTCCATGATACATACGGCAGATCGCTCGACTGTATCCGCACCAGCCTCGACCGTGGCATCCGGGTTTTCGATTCTTCGGTTGGCGGCGCAGGCGGTTGCCCTTTTGCTCCCGGCGCAAAGGGAAATGTGGCCACCCACGAAGTTGTCGAGATGCTGGAAGCCGCGGGCTATTCCACAGGTATTGATGCGCGCGCTCTGCAGAAGGCGACGAGCTTTATGGAACAAATTCTGGGACGACAGCCATGACTACGTCCTATGAAACAATTCGTCTTGAAACCGATGCCCATGGCGTGGCGCGCCTCGTGCTCAATCGCCCGGACAAGCACAATGCGCTCAACGCTGTCATGATCGGTGAACTCACTGATGCGGCCATGCAGTTGGGGCATGACTCGGATGTGCGCGCCGTCGTGCTTTCAGCCAATGGAAAGAGCTTCTGCGCTGGCGGCGATCTCGGCTGGATGCAGGAGCAGTTCGATGCCCATGGTGACGAGCGGATCAAGGAGGCAACCCGTGTTTCCACCATGTTGCAGCATCTCGACAAACTTCCGAAACTCGTCATCGCAATTATTGAAGGTCCGGCTTATGGCGGCGGTGTCGGTCTCGCCGCGGTCTGTGACATCGTGCTGGCAGTGCCTGGAGCGAAATTCGCCCTTACCGAAACCAGGCTCGGGCTGATTCCCGCCACTATCGCGCCGTTTCTCATCCGCCGCATCGGCCTCACACAGGCGCGCCGCTTTGCGCTGAACGCAAATCCTTTCGATTCCGATGAGGCGAAAAACATCGGGCTCGTATCAGAGATCCATACGCCGGATAAGCTTGAAGCGGCGCTGGCACGGCAACTTGATTTGACGCTTGCCTGCGCGCCGGGCGCCATTGCGGATGCCAAGCAGCTATTTCGCAAGATCGCTACCGGTGCCGTGCCGCAATCGGAAACCATTGAAGCGCTGGCCAAGCGCTGGGAAAGCGAGGAAGCTCGCAAGGGCATAGAAGCCTTTTTCCAACACAGGAGGCCGCCATGGTCACCTTAGCCAAAGACCCCATCGTCATCACGGCGGCCAAGCGCACGCCAATTGGTGGATTTCAGGGTGTCCTGTCGGCCCTATCCGCCCCCAGGCTCGGATCGACTGCGATTAAGGCCGCGCTTGAAGCAAGCGGCCTATCGGCGGTGGATGAGGTTTTCATGGGACATGTCCTGCCCGCAGGCGTGGGCCAGAACCCGGCGCGACAGGCGGCTCTTGGCGCCGGACTGGCGCAGAGTGTTCCAGCCACCACCGTATCGAAAGTCTGCGGCTCTGGCATGAAGGCGCTGATCCTCGGGCATGACAGCATCATGGCTGGAAGCAACGCCCGCGTCGTGGTGGGCGGCATGGAATCGATGAGCAATGCGCCCTATCTGCTGCCCAAGGCGCGCGCCGGTCTGCGGCTCGGTCATGCTGAAGTCAAAGACCACATGTTCACTGATGGCTTGGAAGATGCCTACTCGGGCAGGCTCATGGGCACTTACGCCGAAGACACGGCCGAAGCCTATCAATTCGCGCGCGTCGATCAGGATGAATATGCGATCCGCTCCCTGCAACGCTCGCTTGCCGCGCAAAGCTCCGGAGCCTTCAGGAATGAGATGGTTATCATCGACGAACACTCAGGCCGCGCCCGCGTGTCGCTCGACCGCGACGAACAGCCAGGGAAAGCCGATGCCGCCCGCATTCCACAATTGCGCGCCGCCTTCCGCGATGGTGGCACGGTGACGGCGGCAAACTCGTCGTCGATTTCCGATGGCGCCGCGGCCCTTGTCCTCATGCGCGCTTCCGAGGCCGAGAAGATTGGCGTAGCGCCGCTTGCCGTCATCGCGGGTCACGCAGGCCATGCGCGCGAACCGGCACAGTTCACGACGGCGCCGATAGGTGCGGTCAAAGCACTGCAGGAAAAGCTTGGATGGCGTTCAGCGGAGGTGGAGCTTTACGAAATCAACGAGGCTTTCGCTGTTGTGGCCATGGCGGCGATCCGCGATCTCGGCCTCCCCACCGATATCGTCAACGTCAATGGCGGCGCCTGCGCGCTGGGTCATCCCATTGGCGCATCGGGAGCACGCATCGTGGTGACACTGCTCCACGCCATGATCGCTCGCGGCGTTGGCAAAGGTATCGCCACCCTCTGCATCGGTGGCGGCGAAGCGACAGCCGTTGGTTTGGAATTGATCCACTGAAATTTTCGGCCGCGGTCTCGATTTCAACGCTGCAATCAACCATCATGTCGTCCCGCACTTTTAATTTAACGAACTTTGCCACGGGCTGCTACAGGCCAGGTTACTTCAACGACACCGTTGCGAACGCCATGCACCTCGTCATTCATGTTACTCACCGAGCAGCAATGATTGGGAATGACGCTGACGACTTCGCCAACTTTCGGGTGTGTCTTGGATTGGGAAAGATTGATGATCGCATGTTCTTCCGACAGCGCAGCAACAAAGGCACCGGGGTATTCGACAATCCTGCCGTAATGCTCCACGTAATAGTGGTCCGAAGTCAGAACCTTGGAGCCGCTATCGATGATAGCCCGGTTGGCAGTGGGGCAACTCACGACAGTGGCCCTCACATGCATGGCGCAATTGTCCCAGGTCGCCACACCAGATTGCACCATCATCATGTCATTATATACATAATATACATAGGTGCCAGCACGATGCTCGGTCATCATCGGGTAGTCGCCAAGCTTCTTGAGGGCGGGTGTGCCGCCACCTGAAAGCACCGGCAGAGGAATTCCAGCCTTGCCAAAAATTTCAATGGCTTTCGTGAAGAACTCCAATGTGTTCGGTGCCGTGTTGGGAAACACCATAAGGCCTTCAAAGGCGATGCGTGGCAGTTTCACGGCAAGTCGGGCGAGATCGAGTGCGGCTTGTGGAGATTGCACACCATTGCGACCGAAGCCCGTGTCGCATTCGATCAGCAGTTGCACATCCCTGCCGTGGCGCTGGCCTGCTTCCGACAGGCCCCGCAATACGGTTTCATTATCCGCGACAACCGCCAGGCGCTTGATGCGAGCGGCCAACTCCATCAGCCTGTCAGTCTTGCGCTCGCCAATGATGTTGTAGGTCAAAAGGAGATCATCGCAGACGCCGGCATCGATGAAGACTTCCGCTTCCCCCAGCTTCTGGCAGGTGAGGCCAATAGCACCGGCCTTCATCTGAAGTCTGCCAATAGCCGGAATCTTGTGGGTCTTGATATGGGGGCGATTCAGCAATCCGTGGGACGAAATCATACCCTGAACCCGGGTGATATTGTCCTCAAGCCGGTCCAGCAAAACAACAACTGCCGGCGTGTCGAGGTCTTCAATTCCTGTCATGATTTTCGCCTCAACAATTCCCCGGGTTTCCCCAACGCCATCTATTCTTGCATGATCATCTTAACTGACATTATAACAAACATTGTCAAGAGAACACCTTCAAATCTATAGTTTCCGGCACAAATGAACCCGCCAATGCATGAAATTGTGAAGCCGTATACCTTCGCCTGCATCGGTGAATGCATGGTTGAGTTTGTCGAAACGGAAAAAAACTCCGGCCACTACAAGCGGCGCTTTGGCGGCGATACTCTCAACACAGCAATCTATCTCACGCGGCTCATGGGCCGGAAGGGGCATGTTCACTACGTAACATGGCTTGGGCGCGACTCCTTCAGCAACGTCATGATTGCCGCCTGGAGTGACGAAAATATCGACTGCTCCCTTGTCGAGCAGCATGAAGGCCGGGTTCCCGGGCTTTACATGGTTGAAACCGATGAACACGGGGAGCGGTCATTCCTTTATTGGCGCGGCGAGGCGCCCGCGCGCGAAATGTTTTGCGGCAATTGTGAGCCTTTTCTGGACAGGCTCAACGGCTTTGACACCATCTACTTCAGTGGAATCACGCTCGCCATCCTATCAGAGGAAGGCCGGACAAATTTTCTCCGCCTGGTCGAGCTCCGGACAAGAGTAGGCAAAGCTACCGCCTATGATCCAAATTTCCGCAGGGCATTGTGGAAGGATGAGAAGGAAGCCGCGTTATGGAACGTCCGCGCAATTGCGAACTGCACGCTCGTGTTGCCTTCCGTAGAAGATCTGCAAAACATTTTCGGCGAGCAGCACGACGCTGATGGTTGGTTCGTCAAGCTCACGTCACTTGGCGCGAAAGACATCGTGCTCAAAAATGGCGGACGCAACGTCTTTACGTTGGTCAGCGGACGGCGCGAAGATTTCAATCTAAATCTCGCTACGCTCGTCGTTGACACGACCGGTGCTGGAGATAGCTTTAATGCGGGCTACCTAGCCGGCCGCGTACTCGGCAAAAGTGTAGCGCAGTCCGTGGCCCAGGGTCACGAACTTGCCGCGCGAGTCATCCAGCATCCCGGAGCGATCATGCCAGCAATGGCCATGCCCTAAGCAACGGACCAGCCGCCATCGACAAGGATATTTGCCCCGGTGATGAGAGACGCTGCCGGAGACGCGAGGAAAACAACTGCACCCGCTACATCGATTGTGTCACCGATCCGCCCGAGTGGAATATGCGACACCACATGTTGATGAAACTGAGGATCGGAGAGAGCGGGCTTGGTGCCATCAGTAAAGATGAAAGTTGGAGAAACGGAGTTGACGGTGATGCCATGGGGTGCCCACTCATAGGCCAGGCAGCGCGTGAGATGATTGATCGCAGCCTTTGACATGCAATAGATCGCTTCACCTTTCAGCACGACCGAACCGGCCTGTGAACTGATGTTGATGATGCGGCCCGACTTCTGCCCAAACATCAGTTTTGCCACCGCTTGCGTGGTGAAGAATGTGCCTTTGAGATTGATGTTCACGGTGAGGTCGAAATCCTCTTCACGCACGTTCTCGGCTAGGTTCTCGGGACCAAGCCCGACATTGTTGATCAATGCGTCGATACGACCGAAATGCCTGTGGGCTTCGGTGATACCCGCACGAACGCTTTTCAGATCGGCAAGGTCCAAGCGTACAGCCTGCGCACGGCGACCCATCGCCTCGATCTCTTTAACCAAGGCCTTATTCTCAGCCGGATTTCGCACTCCAACAATAACGTCGGCCCCTGCCCCGGCGCAGGCCAGCGCGCAAGCGCGCCCGATGCCGCGCGATGCCCCGGTGACGAGAACAACACGGTCTGCGAGGCTAAAATTTGGTGTAACATTTGCGGTCATAACCATCTCCTACGGTTCAAACTCCCAAAACCTCCGATGATACGCAGCAAGGAGGACTTACAGCAATCCGATGGTCGGGCAAGTTCTGTGCTTGGCATCAAACATAGATGTGCAGCTTAGTCTAAGTTGACGTGAACAAGGTCCCGCGAAGTCTGGGCCCCACGACCACCTGCAGTCCGGCGGGATCGGTACCAGCAATCCACGCCATTACCGAATGCGCAAGATCGTGTCCCGCAGCGCGAAAATCCTCGTGGATAAAGATAATCTCCGGCCGCACCAGCTCCATCAATTGCGTGGACTGCTTGGTCACGAGGTCAATGTCTTGGCCAATTCTGATTCCTGCCTTGATCAGCCCCGCACTCAAGGCAATTGCTGAAATGGCCGCGCTGCAAATGATTCCCCCTGGCCGATCTTCCTGGCGGCCAAGGGTGGCGCCCCTTGCCATTATCTCAATCGTTGGTGAATCAATGTCGATATCGCTGAACCAATGCTCCTGCAAGCCAAACTCGCGCAGGCCCTTTTCAAAGCCGGTTCGCGTATGTTTCTGAAACATCAGGCCCTGGGGCGGCCCAACCAGAGCAACCTTCCGATGGCCCTTTTCAGCAATAATCCTGACGGCCTCAAAGGCGAACGCCTCATTGTCAAAGTCATGATAGGGATGGACGACGTCCATGTCGGTTCGGCCATGGGTGGCAAAAGGCATGGCATGTTCCAGGAGATAACGCACGCGCGGGTCGTCGGGCTGGGTGCGCGACAGGATAATGCCATCGGCAGACCCTGTTTCCACGATGTAGCGGATGGGCTCCATCGGGTCTGACAAGGAATATGGCGTTACAACCAAATGATAAGATGTGCCGGAAAGAGCGTCCGAGATGCCGTAGACCATTTCGGAGACCAGCCCCATGCCCTCTTCCTTGGTGTTCAGAACGAGGGCAATCACATTTGTTTTGCCGGTTCGCAGGCGAACACCGGCGCGGTTAGGTCGGTAGCCAATTTGCTTGGCAACGAGTTGCACCCGCTCTTTTGTGGCGCGGCTGATATCGGGGCCGTCCTTGAGGGCCTGGGAAACTGTTGAGAGCCCAAGACCTGTCATGAAGGCGATGGTCTTCAAGGTGGGACGCTCGCCCGTGGGCAGTTCTATTTTCGTCATTGTTCAGGCGTCGCCCCAGC
>CAZHCO010000283.1:0-15802 GCA_964530965.1 uncultured Aestuariivirga sp.
CGTAATGTGATGTGAAAGGATTCCCTGTCTATCCAGCGGGCTCCGATGATGCCCCCCTTCATGATTTCAAGATCAAAGGAAACATCGGTGGGAATTTCAACGCCGGTAAACAGTCTTGGCATGGCGGGCATCCTTCTGAAAATAAGGGTGACTCGGAACGCTTGGGACATAAGCTAACGTGATTCGAGCTTTTGCCAAGTGCTATTTTAAGGCTGCTTTCCCTATCAATTCCTCAACACTGGGCATGACTTTCGAGACAATTACATCAACCCCCCGGCCATTGGGGTGAATGCCGTCGGACTGATTGAGGCCGCCATTTGCGGCGACACCCTCGAGATAAAACGGATACAGCAAGGCTTGGTATTTTTCGGCCAATCGCGGGTAGAGTCCATCAAACTTCGCAACATACTCCGGACCCATATTGGGCGGCGCTTTCATCCCCAGAATGAGCACCGGCAATTTCCTTAACTGCGCTTTTACCATGATGCCATTCAGCGCTGTTTCCGTCTGCGAGACATCTAGCCCGCGCAGCGCATCATTGGCCCCAAGCTCCACAATGAGACCTCCAACCTCATCGGTCAGCACCCAGTCCAGACGCGCCAGACCGTCGGCTGCCGTATCTCCTGAAACACCACCATTGATAATTTTGAGGTCGGGATAGCGGCTCTTCAACGCCGCCTCCAGCTTGGCCGGAAAGGCCTCGTTGGCTTCAAGCCCCAAACCAGAAGTGAGACTGTCACCCAAGGCCAAAAGAGTTACGGGCTTGGCTAAAACCACCTGAATTGAAAGCAGAAGGGTTGCAATGACGAGGAAAATTCTAACCATTCCAACAGAGATAGGGACTTAACAACCAAGTCTCAAGATGAAGAAACTCGACAAATCGTAAGCCATCTCCCATTTGTAGGCCCATGACCCAATCTGCCGTTCTCCTGAAAGACGTAACTCTCACCCTTCCCAGCCGCGCCGGCAATGTGGAAATTCTCAAAGGTGTTGACCTCAGTGTGAAGTCCGGCGAAGCCATCGGCATTGTTGGTCCCTCAGGATCAGGCAAGACCTCCCTGCTCATGCTCATCGCAGGCCTGGAGCGCGCAACCTCGGGCACCCTTGAAGTCGCGGGCACTTCTCTCAAAAACAAAAATGAAGACGCGCTTGCAGCTTTTCGTCGCGATACCATCGGCATCATCTTCCAATCCTTCCACCTAATTCCAACCATGACGGCTCTTGAAAATGTCGCCGTGCCCCTGGAGTTCCGGGGGGTTGCCAATGCCATGGGAATTGCCGAGGAAAAATTGGAGCGCGTTGGCCTGAGTCATCGCGTGAGCCATTATCCCGGACAGCTTTCCGGCGGCGAGCAGCAGCGCGTGGCCATTGCCCGTGCGTTGGCATCGGGCGCACGCATCCTGCTTGCCGATGAACCCACCGGAAATCTTGATCAGGAAACCGGCGAACAGATTATCAAACTACTGTTCGAGCTCAGGCAGCAGGAAGGCGCTTCACTGCTTCTGATCACCCATGATCGCGCCTTGGCAAAACGCTGCGACCGCATTGCCGAAGTGCGTGACGGCAAAATCATTTCCGGCAACCATCCATGAATTTTTCCCTATGGCTTCGCTTCGCAGCCCGTGACCTGCGTTCAGGGCTGCAAGGGTTCTGGATTTTTCTCACTTGCCTCACGCTTGGCACTGCGGCCATTGCCATTATCGGGTCCTTGTCGGCTTCAATCGAACGTGGCCTCAACGAACAGGGGCAACCCCTGCTTGGCGGCGATGTGGAATTTTCACTTGTCCACCGTGAAGCAACCGACAAGGAACTAGCCTTCATTGCAAGTAATGGCGCCGTGAGCAAAGTGGCAACACTTCGTGCCATGGCTATTGCCCCCGAAACCGCAACTCTGGTTGAAATCAAGGCAACGGATGCATTCTATCCGCTTTACGGTCAGGTTATTCTCGAAAACGCCAGCACTCTTCAAAGCGCAACAGCTTTGAAAAATGGCACTTATGGTGTGGCCGCCGATCCCCTTCTACTGGGTCGGCTCGGGGTGAAGCCTGGAGACAAGATCAGGGTTGGTTCACTTGATGTTGAGATTGGGGGTGTGATCGCAAATGAGCCCGACCGCATTTCCGACGGCTTCATTTTGGGCCCGCGCCTTCTCATGAGCGCGGACGCATTGAAAGCGACGGGCCTCATCCAACCCGGCAGCCTTGTCACCTATCGCTACCGTGTAAGACTTGAAAATGATCAAAGCCTCAAGGCGGCCCGCGATCTCGTCGTGAAAGCAAAGGAGCAGTTTCCCGATGCGGGCTGGCAATTGAAGTCCCGGGACCGGGCCGCCCTAGGAGCTGAAAATTTTGTCGACCGTCTGTCCTATTTCCTGACCCTCGTGGGCCTGACCTCACTCATCGTTGGTGGCGCTGGCATTGCCAACGCGGTTTCCGCATTCGTTGATCGCCGCATCGGAACCATTGCCACTTTGAAATGCTTAGGCGCGCCTGCAAGGGATGTGTTCTGGATATATCTGACTGAAATAATGGTCGTGGCCCTTCTTGGCATTGCCATTGGCATTGCGGCAGGTGCCGCGACACCGGTTCTCGCCCACACGTTCCTGCAAGACATTCTTCCACTCCCCCTGACGACACAAATTGAGATAGTTCCCCTGGCTTTGACGGCGGCCCTGGGTTTGCTAGTGACGCTTGCCTTTTCAATCTGGCCACTTGCGCGCACCCATCGGATTCCAGCTTCCGCCCTGTTCCGCCACCGCATTGTGCATTTGCATGGCTTTCCCCGCTGGCCCTATCTCTCGAGCATTGCAGCAGCCCTTACAGGTGTCGCGGCGTTGATATTCCTGAACTTTGAAAACCAGCGCGCCACCGCCTATTATCTCGGAGGCCTGCTTGCGAGTTTCGTGATCCTGCTGGGCCTGGCTTTTGCCATCGTCAAGCTCGCAGAAAAATCGCCAAAGCCAAAAACTGCAATCTGGCGCTATGCCATCTCCAATCTTTATCGCCCTGGTTCATCGGCCGTATCAGTCATTCTCGCCCTTGGCCTTGGCCTCACGCTTTTTGTGACCTTGGCACTCACCGATCAAACCATAAGCCAGGAATTGCGCGCTGGTATTCCTGAAAAAGCCCCCGCCTTTTTTTTCCTTGACGTACGCAACGAAGAGCTTCCAGCCTTTATTGCAGCAACCAAAAAATTCGACGGCGTGCGCAATGTTGAGAACGCCCCCATGCTACGGGGCCGCATCGCAAGAATTGGCGAAACTCCCGTCGAGAAAGTAAAGACCGCGGGCGACGGAGGCTGGGCGTTGCGTGGTGATCGCGGTCTCACCTACTCTGAAACTCTACCAGAGGGCTCCGTTCTGGTTGAAGGGCAATGGTGGGAGCAAGATTACAGCGGCCCACCCCTTGTCTCCTTCGTTGATGAGATCGCCCGGGACATTGGCTTGAAAATCGGCGACAGCGTCACCGTGAATGTCCTAGGCCGCGATGTGACCGCGAGGGTCGCGAACTTCCGCAAAGTGAATTGGCGCACCATGGGCATTAACTTCGTCATGGTATTTTCGCCCAATACTTTGAAATCCGCCCCCCACAGCCATATCGTCACCATTGAAATGGAAGGCGGCGATGAAGCGAAATTGTTGAACGCCATGGCGCGTGAATTTCCATCGTCAACCGCCGTGCGGATCAAGGAAGCTCTTGCCACCGTAAGCGAGCTCCTGGGCAAAATGCTCGGCGCCATCCGCGGTGCCAACGCCCTGACCCTGCTCACCGGAATTCTGGTGCTGGCAGGTGCCCTAGCAGCCGGACTTTCAAACCGCATTTATGATGCGGTGGTGCTGAAAACCTATGGCGCATCACGGGCCCAGCTCATGGGAGCCTTCATCATCGAGTATGCTGTGTTGGGTCTTGCCGCGGCCATCTTCGGAATTGCGGTGGGTTCCCTCGGATCCTGGTTCCTCGCCACCTGGATTCTGGACATGCAATGGACCTTCTCCCTTGCCGTGGCAGTCACCACTGCCCTTCTCGCCATGATCATCACCATAACCGCCGGACTTATGGTAACGTGGGCAGCGTTGGCCGCAAAACCCGCTCCGATTTTAAGAAACGAGTAGAATTCTAAGCGGCTTCACGGTAGTCAGAAGCTATGGTCGTTCTTAATCGCATCTATACCCGCACTGGCGACAAGGGTGATACGGCCTTGGGATCGGGAACCCGCGTCTCCAAAGCCCACCTCCGCATTCACGCCTATGGCACCGTGGATGAAACTAACTCGGTTCTGGGAATTGTGCGGCTTCACACCAACACGGAAGCCTTCAGCAAACTCGACGCCATGCTGGCGCGCATTCAGAACGAACTCTTCGACCTCGGCGCCGATCTCTGCGTGCCCGATGACGGCAAAAAGCTGGACTATGAACCCTTGCGCATTTTGCCCAGTCAGGTCGAACGGCTTGAAAATGAAATTGATGAGCTCAATCATGATCTCAGTCCGTTGCGTTCTTTCGTCCTTCCGGGTGGCCACGGAGCTGCAGCACACCTCCATCTCGCTCGCACAATCTGCCGCCGCGCCGAACGATTGATCGTCGAACTCAAATCTCACAAGGGCGAGCATGTGAGCGAGGGAGCGCTTTCCTATATCAACCGCCTCTCGGATTTTCTTTTCGTCGCCAGCCGTTGGGTAAATGCAAAAACTACTGGTGACATACTCTGGATTCCAGGAAAGACACGATAGTGTTCGTACCGCTCCACGACAACACGCCCCTCAAGGTCATTCGCTTTCAATTTGTGACGTTGGCAATTATTGTCGGCAACGTAGTCATCTTCCTTATAACGGGTGCCTTCCAGTCTGACCTGTTTCTGGCAAATGTTGCCACCAGCTTCGGCGTCGTCCCCTCGGACATTACCCTTGGAGTTCCACAAAGCCCCGTTCCGGAGCCCCTGACGTTCGTGACCTACATGTTCCTCCACGCCGGATGGATCCATTTGATCTCCAACATGCTGTTCCTCTGGGTCTTTGCCGACAATGTGGAGGATGCTTTTGGCTATTTTGCCTTCACGCTGTTTTACCTGTTATGCGGCATAGCTGGAGCCCTTGCCCATGTGATGATGACCCCAGATTCTCCCGCCCCGCTCATTGGCGCATCGGGCGCAGTTTCAGGCATTATTGGAGCCTATGTTCTGCTTTACCCCAAGGCCCGCATCTGGATTCTATTATTTTACCGGATTCCCTTGCGCATTTCAGCCATTTGGGTTTTAGGCGGCTGGTTTTTGCTTCAGGTTTTCAGTGTACTGACAGCTGGAACGGACAGTGACGTGCAGGTTGCCTGGTGGGCCCATATCGGCGGCTTTATTGCCGGACTTGTCATCACCCTCGTACTTCGCTCGCGATTGCTCATCCGCACCTCTAACTGAGGCAAGGCGTCGCAAGCAGACGTGCCATGTCGGTGGCAGAATTGACTCGCAAAGGGTCGTTCACTAGGTTCCGCCGCAAATTCTCATGGGGATGCCGATGAAGGTTCTGGTCGCTGTCAAGCGGGTTGTCGATTTCAACGTGAAAATTCGCGTGAAAGCGGATGGTTCCGGCGTGGAACTGGCAAACGTGAAAATGTCCATGAATCCCTTCGATGAGATCGGCGTTGAAGAGGCCGTGCGCCTGAAGGAAGCGGGTAAGGCCACGGAAGTTGTGGCTGTCACCATTGGCCCCGCCCAGGCCCAGGAAACACTCCGCACAGCTCTGGCCATGGGTGCCGACCGCGCCATTCTGGTGAAGAACGATGAATATGTTGAACCCTTGGGTGTTGCCAAGATTTTGAAGGGCGTAGTGGAAGCCGAAAAGTTCGATATTGTAATTCTCGGCAAGCAAGCCATTGACGATGACTGCAACCAGACGGGACAGATGCTGTCTGCCCTCTTGGGCTGGGCCCAGGCCACCGCCTGTTCCAAACTGGAACCCGGTGCCGGTGAAGCAACCATTACCCGCGAAATCGACGGCGGCTTGCAAACCCTCAAAGTCAAGATGCCGTTGATCGTAACCACGGACTTGCGTCTGAACCAGCCGCGCTATGCTTCCCTTCCCAACATCATGAAGGCCAAGAAAAAGCCCCTCGATGAAAAGACGCCAGCCGATTACGGTGCCGACGTGAAACCACGGCTCAAAGTAGTGAAAACCGAAGAGCCACCAAAACGCCTCGCCGGTGTCAAGGTCAAGTCTGTCGGTGAGCTCGTAGCAAAACTCAAAGAAGCAGGAGCAATCTGATCATGGCCGTGCTTCTCATTGCCGAACACGATAATAAATCCATCAAAGACGCAACTCACAAGGCGCTGACCGCTGCAGCTCAAATGGGCGGCGACGTGCATGTGCTTGTGGCTGGCAACAATGCAGGCGCAGCCGCAACCCAGGCTGCCAAATTGACGGGTGTGAAAAAAGTTCTTCATGCCGAGAGCGCTTCACTGGAACGCCCCTTGGCTGAACCCATGGCCGCCATGATTGTCTCACTCGCCGGAAACTATGAGCATCTCGTGGCTGCCGCCACAACCAACGGCAAGAACTATATGCCGCGCGTGGCAGCCCTGCTTGATGTGATGCAGATCTCCGATATTTCCGAAGTGAGATCAGCCGATACTTTCGTGCGCCTGATCTATGCCGGCAACGCCGTTCAAACCGTGCAATCAACCGATGCCAAGAAAGTCATCACCGTCCGCACCGCATCTTTTGCCGCCGCCGGTGAAACGGGCGCTGCCGCGATTGAAAAAATAAATGCCGCAGCCGATCCTGGACTTTCAACCTATCAAAGTGAAAACCTCACCAAATCCGATCGTCCTGAACTCACCTCCGCCAAGGTCATCGTCTCCGGCGGGCGCGGCATGCAGAATGGCGAAAACTTCAAGTTGCTCGAAGCGGTCGCCAAAAAGCTCGGCGCCGCCGTAGGCGCATCCCGCGCCGCCGTTGATGCAGGCTATGTCCCCAATGATTACCAGGTCGGACAAACCGGCAAGGTTGTGGCCCCCGACCTCTACATTGCCGTTGGCATTTCAGGCGCCATTCAGCACTTGGCCGGCATGAAGGATTCCAAGATCATTGTTGCCATCAACAAGGATGAAGAGGCCCCCATTTTCCAGGTGGCTGATTATGGACTTGTGGCTGATCTTTTCCAGGCGGTGCCGGAACTCGATGCCGAACTGGAAAAAATCGCGAAGTAGAGCGCTTGGCATCTCATTAACCATGGATGGGATGCGAAGCACATTCCGCCCCTGACAATTTAAGGCGCATTCTTAACGAGCCATAGACGAAATCTTCACCACTGTGGTGTAGCCATCGAAACCTATGACACACGCAACCAGTGAAGAGGAACGGGCGATGGCACCAGGCTGGGCGCGGACCGGCGATCTGCTCGGGCGCATTGGAATTGTCGCAGTTTTCACCCTTGCTGCCTCGGCAAAATTTCAAGCCATTATCAAGAATGTACAGGAATGGTCATCGGGCTCGCCTGATTTTGAGATCCTGCAACTGTTTTCACAAATCGCCAACCTCGCATTTTTGGTTCTCATCGTTTCGACGACGATTATCCGGCTCAAGCCACTGCGTTCGGCCGAAGGCATCGAACCGCGCCTTATGGCCTTCGCCGGAACCTTCGCCACGGTCCTCCTAATTCTGATACCACCCACCATTTCGCTATCGCCGGAGCTCAAGATATTCGCTCTCTGCCTTACTTTGGTTGGCTTTTCGCTTTCCGCTTATGTGCTGTATTGGCTCGGCCGCTCTTTCAGCATCATGGCCGAAGCCCGCCGCCTGGTAACTGCGGGCCCCTATGGAATCGTCCGGCATCCGCTCTATGTGGTAGAAGAAATCGCCGTCATCGGCATCCTGTTGCTAAACCTGTCGCTCACCGCCGTATTGCTCATCGCCGTGCAATGGACCATCCAGATGCGGCGGATGCACCACGAAGAACGCGTGCTGAGCCAGGCTTTCCCCGAATATGCCAGTTATGCGGCGCGCACGCCAAAATTCCTGCCACGCCTCGCAAACATTCCGGCCCAGAGGCCGACCTGAACCGAGAGTAGCAATCGATGCTTATCCCTGACCCCCTATCGATCATTCTGGTGGTACTGGTTTTTGTACCCCTGGAACGGCTGTTCGCCCTGCGCCGCGAACAGCGCATCCTCCGGAACCTGTGGCAACTCGATGTTGTTTATCTGCTGGTGAACGGGGCCATAATCAGTTTCGGAATCAACCTGCTCCTGTTCGGGGCGCTGATGCTGACCGCGCAGATCGTGCCAAAGCAATTCCAGTCCTGGGTTGGCGCCCAACCCTTCTGGGTACAATTGCCGGTCCTGCTGATTCTAGCCGATCTCGGTTTCTACGCTGTGCACCGGATGTTTCACAAAATACCGTGGCTTTGGAAATTCCACGCAGTGCATCACAGTATTGAGGAGATGGATTGGCTTGCGGCCCATCGCGTGCACCCCATCGACCAGATCTTTACCAGGGGGGCTTCACTCCTGCCGGTTTTCGCCTTGGGTTTTTCAGCATGGCCCGTTGCCGCCTTTGCCGCGATTTATCACTGGCAGTCGCTGTTCATTCATTCCAATGTGAATATCAGCATAGGGCCATTGGCCCGGATTATTGCCTCGCCGCGCTTCCACCATTGGCACCACGCCAACCACGCGGAAGCCTTTGACAAGAATTTCGCAGGCCAGCTTTCGTTTCTCGACGCGCTATTCGGTACCCTTCATATGCCGGCTGAGAAAATGCCCCGGCGTTATGGAACAAATACGCCAGTTCCCCAGAATTATGGCCCGCAACTTATGTTTCCCTTTCAGCCGGAAACCCCGAAGCTCGAGCAAAAGGTCAAGCCGCAAGAATCGTGAAAGGAGCCAGGCAAAATCCAGCTGCTGACAGGATTTGTCAGGGCGATGGAATAAGGCCGTGGAATGCTGCTCTACTCGGTCCCTCTCAGCCTCTTTTCCCGCAAGGTTGAAATTGCACTCGTCGAGAAGGGCGTGAGCTTCGACCGGGTGCTGGTGCCTTTCACCCAGACCAAGGGCTATGCTCCAAAACATCCAGCTGTTATCGCCGCTAAACCCAAGCGCCAGGTTCCTGTGCTTGTCGATGACGATCTCACACTTTACGATTCAACCGTTATAATCGAATATCTGGACGACAAATACCCCAACCCGCCCCTTCTTCCGCGCGAGCCTAAAGCGCGCGCCAGATGCCGCCTTATGGAACTTGAGGCCGATGAGGTCCTGCTGCCGCCGGTTCGCGACCTCATGTTCCGCAGTGAGCCGCCGGGCCCGGATACCGCGCGCCGCGCGGAACAGGAGCGCGCTGCGATCAAGGCTGAGAACCTAATTTTAGTCAACTATGCCGCAGTTGCAGCAAAACTTGGAGGCCAGGAATATTTCTGCGACGCCTTTTCCGTGGCCGACATCGCAACTTTCATGAACATCCACCACGGCCTGCGCTTGGGGGCACCGCCCCTTGCCGACCACGAAAATCTTTCCGCCTGGCATTCAGGGCTGGCGAAACGCCCAAGCTTTGCAACCGTGATAGCCGAGATGGCCGCAGCGGACCGGGAGCTGTCCCACCCCGTTCCCCCCTATCGCAAAGCCCTGTAAGCAAGCCTTGTTGCGGCAACGGACATGACGACCGCCAGCAAGAGAAAGACCAGCGCCAACCAGACAACATTTGCTGAAATGCCATCCTTAATTGCGGAACCGCCAGCGGCTGCACCAACCGACTGCCCGAGATAGACGGCAGACGTATTGAGCGCCACAGTTGCAGTGGCAAGCGTAGGCGCAATGCCAACAAGCCGGCTTTGCTGCAATGAATTGGATGAGAATGTTCCTAGACCCCAGATAGAGCATGCAACGCAGGCCAGAAAATAGTTGCCGAAGAACACCCCGAACATGCCAATTCCCGTAATCAGGAAAAACAGCGAGACGAGAATGGCCCGGTCAACGCCAAACCGACTAATGGCTTTTGCCGCAAGATAATTTCCCAGAACTCCGGCCACCCCAAATACTGCAAACATCAAGGCGATGTTCCGGGGTGTGGCCGCAAATGCTTCGCGCAAAATTGGCGCCAGGTAACTCACGACGGTAAACTGTCCGGACATGCTGAGAAGGGTTACAGCCATAATGCACAGCAGGATGGGGTTCTTGAAAACCGCAACCCAGGATGAAAATTGCAAGGGTTGGACGCGCAAGCCCCGCGTGAGCGACAGCAACACACCGGCACAAGCTACAGCCGAGAGAATAGCCATGGCGGCGAACGTGGCGCGCCAGCCAAACTCGGCACCCAATATGCTTCCCATAGGGATGCCCACAACCGAGGCCAGCGACCAGCCGATAAAGATAAAGGCGATGGCCTCGGATCGCCGTTCAGGGGGTACCAGTAACCCGACAGTCGCCGCTGCCTGGGGTGTAAACAGGGCAGCCGCAACCATGGTCACGGTACGGATCACGAGCAGGGACCAGAACTCTGGCGCAAGCGCTGCCAAGCCATGGCCAATAGCATAAATTGCAGCTGTTACAGCCAGCAACACACGGCGGTCAAACCGGCTGGTAAACCCCGCCAGCAGAGGTGCGCCAATACCCACAACCAGACCACCGGCAAACAGCAACAATCCGGCGGTGGTCGGCGGCACCTGGAGATCAGCCGCCAAATCATTCAGAAGCCCGGCCGGCAGCAAAACACCAGTGCCAACGACAAAATTGCCAAACAGCAGTGACCACAACGCCATGCGTTGGGAGGTCCGATCGGAAACAGCGGTCATGGGGCCTACCTTCCCAAATCAAAAACGAAAGCAGCCCGCCCCGCGCCTGTCCAACGCCCTTTAAGCATGGGCCTTTGCTTTTATGTTGCACCTGCGAAATGCGCTTGCTCTAAAGCTTTGCGCGTTATAGGCTTGAGCGCTGAAATCGGGCGAGTTACGAACGGACATGAAGATCAAGAAAGTCGGCATCATTGGTGCTGGGCAAATGGGCAGTGGCATCGCGCATGTCTGCGCCCTCGCCGGATTTGACGTAGGCGTCAACGATGTCAGCAAGGATCGTATTGATGCTGGCCTCAACACGATCAACGGAAATCTCGGCCGCCAGCTGAAATCAGGCAAGATCACCGAAGCTGACCGGGCCGCCGCCTTGAAGCGCATTACCCCGGTCATGAGCTTCGAAGGTTTTGCGGATTATGATCTCGTCATCGAATCGGCCATCGAAGATGAGCAGGTCAAGCGCAAGATTTTCCAAGCGCTGTGTCCCCACTTGCAACCGCACACGATCGTGGCCTCCAATACTTCTTCGATCTCCATCACCAGACTTGCAGCGGTCACCGGCCGGCCTGAAAAATTCATGGGCATCCACTTCATGAATCCCGTGCCCCTCATGGAGCTGGTAGAACTCATTCGCGGCATCGCCACCGAAGAGGCAACCTTTGCCACCGTCAAGGAATTCACCCTTGCCCTGAAAAAAACCATTGCCGTGGCAGAAGATTTTCCGGCCTTTATCGTCAATCGCATTTTGCTCCCCATGATCAACGAGGCGATCTATACGCTTTATGAGGGCGTGGGCGGCGTAGAGGCCATCGACACCGCCATGAAGCTTGGCGCCCATCACCCCATGGGGCCGCTTGAGCTTGCCGACTTCATCGGCCTCGACACCTGCCTCTCCGTCATGCAGGTACTTTACGAAGGCTTGGCCGATTCAAAATATCGCCCCTGCCCATTGCTGGTGAAATATGTCGAAGCCGGATGGCTGGGCCGCAAAACCAACCGCGGCTTCTATGACTATCGCGGCGAAAAGCCGGTGCCTACCCGCTAGGTTTTCAATGTCTTTGGCACCACGTTGCGCCACGCCATTTGCAGTGCGCTTTTCAGCGTGATCTCGTCGGCATGGGCGAGAATGATTTTTGTCCAGCCTTTGCGGCCCCAACCACCCGGAATTGGCTGAAATACCCGTGGCTCAGCATTCACCATCATGGCCTGCTGTTCAGGCAACAGCTTGATCACTCCCGTTGCATCATCCTTCAGTGATGCAAATATTTTGTTTTTCACGCGAAAATCCGCCTTGTCGAAATGGGATTTTTCTTCAGCGCCCGGAAGGTCAAGCGCCAGACGACGGAGATCGTCCTTGGTCATGGCGCTTCCGCGATTGCAGCCTTCATTAAGGCAATGGCTTCTGCACTGTTCCATTCGGCCGGGCCCAACAGGCGCCCGATTTCGCGACCTTTCCGGTCAATAAGAACTGTCACTGGCAGACCCAAAGCCTGCAAATCATCGAGGGACTTGGTCGTCTCGTCGACATAAAGACCAAGGGAATTCGCCTCCGTTTCCTTCAAAAAGGCCGAGGAGGCTTCAAGCCCCTTGCGATCAACGCTGAGAGCCACAACTTCAAAATCCTTGGAACCCAATTGCTTCTGCAAGGCATCCAGGATGGGCATTTCCTTGCGGCACGGTGCGCACCAGGTAGCCCACAAATTGAGCAAAACCACACGGCCCTGCCATTTGCTTAACTTGATTTCGGCCCCCGATGAATCCTTGAAAGCGAGATCTGGCACCGCCGGCCGGTCAGCCTTGACCAGAAATGCCGCCATCGGGCCCACGGCAATGGCCCTGAAACCGCCCCTGCTTTCGACCACCTCCTTGCGTGGAGTGTCGCCAGACAGGTAAATGCCAATGCCACCGGCTATAAAGGCAAGCAGGACGACATAAATCAGGGATTTTCGATTTCGCTTTGGGTCATTCATCGCTAAAAGGCTTACTCGTTCCCATTAAGGATTTCCAATGACCAATAAAATGTGGGGCGGCAGGTTCAAATCCGGACCCGACGCCATCATGCAAGAGATCAATGCTTCCGTAGGCTTTGACAAGCGCCTGTATGCCCAGGACATTGCAGGCTCTAAAGCCCATGCCGCAATGCTGGCCCAACAGGGCATCATCTCAAAATCCGACGCCAAGGAAATTACCCGTGGCCTCGATCAGGTTCAAGCCGAGATCGAAGGAGGCAAGTTCACGTTTTCGACAGCGCTTGAAGACATTCACATGAATGTGGAGCAACGCTTGAAGGACATCATCGGCGAACCCGCCGGACGTTTGCACACAGCACGCTCACGCAATGACCAGATTGCCACGGATTTCCGCCTCTATATCAGGGACACGGTTGATCATCTCGACGGACAGCTGAAAGACTTGCAAGTGGCGCTAGCAGAAAAAGCGGCAGTCCATGCAAAAACAATCATGCCCGGATTTACCCATTTGCAAGTGGCCCAGCCCATAACCTTTGGTCACCATTGTCTCGCCTATGTGGAGATGGTGGCGCGCGACCGTTCCAGAATGGCCGATGCAAGGGAACGGATGAACGAATGCCCCTTGGGTGCTGCAGCCCTCGCTGGCACATCATTTCCCATCGATCGAAACATGACAGCCAAAGCCATGGGCTTTGATCGGCCCATGCGCAATTCACTGGATGCGGTGGCCGACCGCGATTTTGCTTTGGAACTTCTTTCCACCGCCGCTATCTGCGCCACGCATCTTTCGCGGCTCGCGGAAGAAATTGTCATCTGGTCCACAACGCAGTTCCGCTTTGTGAAGCTCTCGGACAAGTTCACCACAGGCTCCTCCATCATGCCGCAAAAGCGCAATGCCGATGCGGCGGAATTGGTGCGCGCCAAGCCGGGGCGTATACTGGGTGCACTCACCTCGCTTCTTGTGATCATGAAGGGCCTGCCGCTCACCTATTCCAAGGATATGCAGGAAGACAAGGAACCGGCCTTCGACGCCATCGACAATCTGTCGCTTGCGATTGCAGCAACAGCAGGCATGGTACGCGATCTTGTGCCAAACGCCGATGTGATGCGCGAGGCCGCCGCAAGCGGATTTTCCACGGCAACGGACCTGGCCGACTGGCTCGTCCGTACACTGAAGATGCCGTTCCGTGACGCGCACCATGTGGCGGGCTCGCTTGTTGCGTTGGCAGAACAGCAAGGCTGCGATTTGCCGGAACTGAAACTGGAAGACATGCAGAAAATCGAGAAGCGTATTACCAAGGATGTCTACCAGGTGCTGACTGTCGAAGCCTCCGTGGCCTCGCGCACCAGCTTTGGCGGCACGGCACCATCAAACGTGGTACGCGAAGCAAAACGCTGGCTGAAAATGTTGAAGTAAGGGGAATCATATGAAAATCGTCGTCACATTGCTTTTGCTTCTCGGCATCGCCACTTCGCTTAACGCCTGCGGAAAGCGCGGCGATCCGGAAGCGCCAAATTTTCAGCAGGCGCAATAATTCATGCACCACTTCGGCTATCGTGATGGAGTGCTCCATGCGGAGGATGTTGATCTCAACCTCATCGCTGAAGAAATTGGCACGCCTTTCTATTGCTATTCCACCGCCACCCTGGAACGCCACTACCGCGTGATGTCCGAGGCCTTCAAGGGCAGCGAGCATTTCATCTGCTACGCCATGAAAGCCAACTCCAATCAGGCCGTGATCAAAACCATGGCGGATTTGGGTGCTGGTATGGATGTGGTTTCCGAAGGCGAACTCCGCCGCGCATTGGCGGCAGGCGTTCCCGGCCGCAAGATCGTTTTTTCAGGGGTTGGCAAAACGGCGCGTGAAATGGCCTTTGGCTTGAAGGAAGGCGTTTCCTGTTTCAATGTGGAATCAGAGCCGGAACTGGAGTTGCTTTCGCAGATTGCCCAGCGCACCGGCCAGCGCGCTACCATTTCCATCCGCGTCAATCCCGATGTTGATGCCAAAACCCACGCCAAAATCACGACAGGAAAAGCCGATAACAAGTTCGGCATTTCCTTCACGCGCGCTTCAGAAGTCTATGCACGGGCAGCGGCCCTTCCGGGGCTTGATGTCGCTGGCGTTGACATGCATATCGGCAGCCAGATCACCGAGCTCGAACCCTTTGAACAAGCCTTCAGACTGATGGCCGAACTAGCCACGCGGCTGAAATCCGAAGGTCACAACATTCGCCATCTTGATTTGGGCGGCGGACTTGGCGTGCCCTATCGCGGCACCAACGATGTGCCGCCCCACCCCGATGAATATGCTGCCATGGTGAAGCGGACGCTTGGCCATCTCGGCTTGAAGTATGTGCTCGAACCCGGCCGCATGATTGTCGGAAATGCCGGAATTCTGGTGTCGCGCGTGATCTATGTGAAAGAAAACGACGGGCACTATTTCGTCATTCAGGACGGCGCCATGAATGACCTCATCAGGCCAACGCTTTATGATGCCTATCATGACATCGTTCCGGTGAAGCAGGCTACCGATGACGCGCCGGTCTTTACCGCCGACGTCGTGGGACCCGTATGTGAAACCGGTGACTATCTGGCCAAGAAAAGAAAATTGCCGAAACCAGAATCGGGCGATCTTCTCGCAACCATGACGGCGGGAGCCTATGGCGCTGTTCAATCCGGCACCTACAACACCCGGCCTCTCGTTGCCGAAGTGCTGGTGAAGGGCGGCAAGTGGTCGTTGGTACGGCCACGCCAAACCTATGACGAACTCATTGGTCTGGATCACCTTGCACTTTGGCAAACAAAGAGCTGAGCGGGCGAGCACTCGCTATTCTTGGATTCACTTGTCAATGAGCATTGGGCACGGCTCCGCCCACGGCTTCGCCGGGGGTGAAAACGGTAATGCCGTTTCCGGGGGGGAGAAAGAGAAGCGAAGGGTTGCGTGGACGCAAAGCTCGCAGGTATGCCGGTCGTGGTAGTCCGGCGGTTGACGCGAAGTCCGCGCCCACGCTTTCGTGGCGATTTTTGCCTTTGATCTGGAGCTGCAACTTCGGCTCCGTC
>CAZHCO010000284.1:0-17921 GCA_964530965.1 uncultured Aestuariivirga sp.
CTGGACCGGATGCAGCGACGCGATTGGATCCGGCTCAGCCAGAGTGAAAATGTCGGGCCAGCCACATTTCGTCAATTGATTGCGCGTTATGGAAATGCTGCGGCGGCGCTTGAAGCACTGCCAGAGCTTTCCGTGAAGGGCGGCTTGGCCCGGCCCATCCGGATATTTTCCATTGACGATGCGGAAGCCGTTATGGAACGGGCGGATGAATTGGACGCCTCTTTCGTCGTGGCGGGAGAAGCTGGTTATCCACCCCTGCTCTATCACATTCCGGGTGCGCCCGCGCTTCTCTGTGTGAAGGGCAATCTTACGCTTGCGGAGCTGCAAGCAGTTGCCATTGTGGGCGCGCGCAATGCATCGGCGGGGGGTAGAAAACTTGCCCGTCGGCTATCGGCGGAGCTGAGTGAAGAGGGATTTCTCGTTGTTTCTGGTTTGGCCCGCGGCATTGACACCGCTGCCCATGAGGCGGCACCCAATGGCCGCACAGCGGCCGTCATTGCTGGGGGAATTGACAATATCTACCCGCCCGAAAACGCGGAACTGCAAAGGCTTATTGGCGAGAATGGATTGCTGCTGACGGAAATGTTGCCGGGAGCAGTGCCACGGGCGGAACATTTTCCACGGCGCAACCGCATAATCTCCGGTATCTCACGGGCCATCATTGTCGTTGAAGCCGCGCTGCGCTCAGGCTCACTCATTACAGCTCGACTTGCCGGAGAACAGGGGCGCGATGTTTTTGCCGTGCCGGGCTCCCCGCTTGATCCGCGCGCCGAAGGCACAAACAAACTCATCAAGGAAGGGGCGACACTTCTGACCGGGAGCGCCGAGGTGATCGAGTGTCTGCGTACGGAATACGCGGCAGCTCCAAGGTCATTTTCCGAACCTGAATCACCTGTTGAGGATTCTCCCGAGGCAAGCCTCTCTGATCGCAAGCTGGTGCTTTCACTCCTGTCGCCGACTCCGATTGATGTCGATGACATAATCAGGGAAAGCAGGCTCTCGGCCGCCGTTGTTCTTGGCATTCTGCTCGAGCTTGAACTCGCAGGCAAAGCCATACGTTCAACCCAACAAAAGGTTTGCCTTGCCTGATGCCTAATCCACCTCATCGTGGGGAACGACCCAGGTTTCCTTGAGTGCAGCAGCTTTCCAAGTCTGGAATGCTTTTGTGGCTATGACCGCATCCATATAAGCCCTCGTTTCTTTGGCAACTGGAATGGCATAGGTTTCAAAGCGTGTGACAACTGGTGCAAACATGGCGTCGGCGTTGCAGAATTTTCCGAAGAGAAACTTGCCACCCTTGCCGTAGCTCTTGCGGCATTCGCGCCAGATTTGCTCAATACGGGCGACGTCGGCCTTCGCTGCTTCATTCAGGACTATAGGTTTTACGGGCCGGCGCAAGTTCATGGGACAGGCATTGCGAAGGCCAGTGAATCCGGCGTGCATTTCATTTGAAATTGCCCGGGCTACTGACCGTGCGGCTTTTGATTTGGGCCAGAGGTTTTTTTCCGGAAAGGTCTCGGCGAGGTATTCTAGAATGGCGAGGGTTTCCCAAACTGTGATCTTGCCATGATGCAGAACGGGCAGCCGCCCTGCCCCTGAATGCTCGGCGATTTGCTTTTTCATCACGGGTGTATCAAGCAGAATCATTGATTCATTAAAAGGGAGCCCTGCCATAGTCATGGTAATCCATGGCCGGAGCGACCAGGATGAATAGTTCTTGTTGGCTATAACGAGGTGCAATTTGACCATTTGACTGATCCTTCGGCTTACAGGGATTTCGGGAGATAGCGAAAGGCGATTGCTCCCATGAGAATAAGCGCCATACCCAATATCACAAACACAATTCCGATTTCAAAATAAGAAAGGGCGACGGCGAAGATCATTGCCGGAATCAGTTCGGAAAAATCAATATAGGTGCGATAGACGGCAGCCATGCGCTGGCGCTCGCGGGGGCGAACGGCGCGTAAAAACGGAATGCCGCCCACGCCATCAAGACCTGACGCCGCAAACGCGCCAAACAACAGGAACAGCATGGCCATGTAGGGCATGCCCTTTCCGGCAATTCCCGCCGCGACAGAAGCGAAAGACGTCAGCACGAAACACCAGCTGATGATCAAGCGGACTCCGAAGCGATGAGCCAGACGGCCGAAGAGATAAGCGCATAGCAGCAGGGCCTGGCTGGCAGAGATCATGAGGCCGCCGATCTGTTTGCCAACTCCGCTTTCGACCATCAGCAAGGGGCCATAGATGAAAAATGTGACCCAGAAGCAGGACCTGCCGAATGCCACCATCCACGCAAGCCGCAAACGGGGTTGGCTAATAAAGCGCACGACGTTGGCTAACGGATTGAAGGGTTGCAGGGTGCCGGACGGCATCGTCACGCGATCAGACAGGCGAAGTATCCAAAACAATGCCAGCAAGGCCATGGCGGCCGCAATGCTTGCCAGCTGTGGGCCCCAGGGACCAAATTGGTTATAGAGCCAAACACCGCTGGCCGGTCCGATCATCCACGAAAATGTTGAAAGGCTGAGGCGCATCGGCTCGGCCCGCGCCAGTTCGGTTCGTTTGATGTGATCCATGATGTAAAGTGACAGCGTGATGTTCAGGATCGCGGCGCCGCAATTGCGAAAGAACATGCCCGCTATTGTTCCTTCGACTGAAAAACCTGCGAGAAACAGGCTTGCCACCATCAGGCTGACAACTCCAAAAGTATAGGCCCAGCGGCGGCGCAAGCGGCCCAGGACGTAGGGCAGCATGAGAGTGGTGATCAGCACTGTCATGGCTACAAGCGTTGTGAGTTCGCTGACCTTCTGACTGCTGCCCAGGAGGTCGTAGGCCTGCAGGGAAATTACGCTGGAGTTCAGCGACCGCACCAATGACTCAAGCGTGAATATGGCACCAAAAGTCAGCGCGCCGGCCTTACGGCCGGAAAAGAGATTTGGTGATAGAGATTCGGTTGCCATGATTGCGCGCTCTGAGATAGCAGAGAACATGGGGAACAAACATTCCTCAAGAAGGCCAAACAGGGGCGCTGCCATGCGCGGCCAGTATGGCTAATTTTATGGAAGAAAATCCGCCGGAAGTGGGTTATGCAGGCCCATGTCTTCATCTGAAAAACAACGGGTTGTTGTCCTTTCGGTCTTTGCCAGCCTTGGATTGACGATCACCAAGTTCGCTGCTGGCCTTGCCACCGGTTCACTTGGTATTTTGTCAGAAGCGATCCACAGTCTGATTGATTTGGGCGCCACAATCATAACCTGGTTCGCGGTTCGCTGGAGCGACCAACCACCCGATGATGAGCATCACTATGGCCACGCCAAGGCGGAAAGTGTTGCTGCCCTCGTTGAAACCGGCTTGCTCTTTCTGACCACGGCATGGATTGTCTTTGAAGCGATCAAGCGGCTGCTTTCCGGGCAGCAGCATATTGATGTGACCTGGTGGGCAGTTCTGATCATTGGCGGTTCCATCCTGGTTGATTTTGGCCGGGCGCGGGCTTTGAACAAGGTGGCGCTCGAGACGTCAAGCGAGGCCCTTGAAGCCGATGCCTTGCACTTCAGTTCGGATATGTGGAGCTCGTTTGTCGTGCTTCTCGGACTCGTTGCGGTCTGGTTCGGATTTCCGCTGGCTGATCCGATAGCGGCCCTAGTTGTTTCGTTTTTTGTTGCATTGGCGGGGTGGCGCTTAGGCAAACGCACGCTGGCCACCCTGCTGGATACGGCACCCGCTGGCGCCACGGCGGAGCTTCGTTCACTGGTTGAACACACAAGTGGAGTGCTCCTCCTAAGTTCGTTACGCCTGCGACCGGCGGGGCCCACACTTTTTACCAGTGTGGTCGTGGAGGTGCCGCGCACCATGCCAGTTGATGACATTGTCAAGCTGAAGGACACGCTGACTGAGAAGATCATACAGAAGTTTCCGAGCGCTGATGTGACGGTTACGGTGAATCCCGTGGCGCTTGACGATGAAACCGTGTTCCAGCGCGTGATGCTTATCGCCTCGCGCCGCAATCTGGCCATTCACCACCTCACAGTTCAGGAAATCAAAGGCCGGTTGGCTGTGAGCTTCGATCTGGAAGTCGATGGCCTTATGCCATTGGTGGAGGCGCACGAGTATGCCACGCAGCTTGAAGACGCGATACGCTCCGAGCTTGGCCCCGGTGTCGAAGTTGAAAGCCACATTGAGCCCCAGCCAGAGCGGCTGCTTTCCGGCGATGACGCGCCTGCAAAAACCGCCGATTCAATCACCGCCCTGCTCTTCGCGCTGGCAAAAAAACAGCCTCGTCTCAGCGGCATTCACAATATCCGAATCCGTGAGAATGATCAGGGACTGTTCGTTCATTATCACTGCCGTTTCCAACCTTCGGAACCAATCGATGATGTGCATACGGTCGTGGACCAGATTGAAAATGGCCTGCAGGCCAAGTTTCCGGCAATCCGCCGGGTCATTGCACACGCAGAGCCCATTGGACGTGCGAGGCATGGGCTCTAATGCAAATCATCCGGTCATCGGATTATCGTGTCATGCCATGGAAAAATGGCGGTGGTGAAACAACGGAAATATTTGTGAACCCGGCATCCGGCATTTTTGATTGGCGCGTTAGTATCGCAAAGGTGAATTCGGACGGACCCTTCTCAACCTTCGATGGCTATGAGCGCCACATCATGACACTCTCCGGGCAAGGCATGATGCTTGATATTGAAGGCCGCGGCGTTTCTGAATTGAAACCCCTTAAGACGTTTTCATTTTCAGGTGACCTGCGGGTCAATGGCACTCTGGTGAATGGGCCGGTTCTGGATTTCAACTTGATGGTGCGCCGGGATTTTGGCCAGGGAACTCTCCGGGTCATGGATTGCGGCGCCGGGTACCATTTTGCACCTGGCCGGAGCCTTCGCCTTATTCATGTGTTGGATGGGGAGTGCAGCTTTGGGGACGAAAGTGTGCGTGCCAATGACAGCTTTTACCTCGGGGCAGGCGAACAGGTCTTCCTGCCCGTTCCCCTGAAACTCGTAATTTGTGAGATCACCGCTCGCTCGAAGCTCTAGACAACCGCTTCAGCTTCTCAATTTCGCCGGCGGGAATCTCAACTTTATTGGCAATAGAGAACGCTTCGCAAAAACTGAGCTCCAGCAGCCCCAGAAGGGTCGGAAGGCCGGCGGACTTCGCCATATTACGCAATTCCAGCAACATATCGGCAATATATTGAGCCATTTCAATCTCTTGCGCATCCGTAATGGACTCCTTGCCTGTGCTATCGTTCATAGATGCCCCGCCCTGTTCGCCCAGCCCACACCTCCGCTCCCCAGCGACATTTGGCACTATATGCGTGTTCAGTAAGAATCAAAGAAACCTTTGATTGAACTCGATTGAACTTGAGCAAGTTTGTCGGATTTAGTACGGAACTTGCAGTGGCGGGAAGATGCCTATATTAGGCCCTCCGTCTGGAAGTCAGGAATTGGAATGACAGTTGTCGTCGTTGAGTCGCCTGCAAAGGCAAAAACCATCAATAAATACTTGGGCTCGGACTTTGTCGTTCTGGCGTCGTACGGCCATGTACGCGATTTGCCGGCCAAAGATGGCTCCGTCCGCCCGGATGAGGATTTCGCCATGTCCTGGGAAGTTGACGGCAAATCCGCCAAACGCCTGGCTGATATTGCGGACGCTCTGAAGGGCGATGACCGGCTTGTTCTGGCGACCGACCCTGACCGCGAGGGCGAAGCCATTTCCTGGCATGTGCTGGAAGTTCTGAAGAAAAAAGGCGCGCTGAAGGACAAGAAGGTCCAACGCGTGGTGTTCAACGCCATTACCAAGCAGTCAGTTTTGGAGGCCATGCAGCACCCACGGGACGTGGATGGGGCGCTGGTTGATGCCTATCTGGCGCGGCGCGCTTTGGATTATCTGGTGGGCTTCACCCTGTCACCAGTCTTGTGGCGGAAATTGCCGGGATCACGCTCGGCGGGCCGAGTTCAATCGGTGGCATTGCGCATTATTTGCGACCGTGAACTTGAGATTGAAGCCTTCAAATCCCAGGAATACTGGACGATTGACGGCACGTTCACCACGCCGCAGGGCCAGGAATTCTCCGCTTCGCTGCAAGCCATAGCCGGGCAGAAGATTGGCAAGCTCGATATCAAGGACGAGGCTTCGGCGCGTGCCATTGAGCAAACCCTGAAGAATGCCCGCGTTTCGGTTGACAGCATCGAGAGTAAGCCGGCCAAGCGGCATCCTTACGCGCCATTCCGAACCTCTACGTTGCAGCAGGAGGCCTCGCGCAAGCTGGGGTTCTCTTCGGCCAAGACCATGCAGGTGGCTCAGCGGCTTTATGAGGGTGTGGATATTGATGGGGATACGGTTGGCCTTATCACCTATATGCGAACTGATGGTGTTGATATCGCCCCGGAAGGAATAGCTGCGGCACGTAACGCCATTCTCCAGAATTTCGGCGAACCCTATCTGCCTTCGGCGCCGCGCCAATATGTGACGAAGGCCAAGAATGCCCAAGAAGCCCACGAGGCCATCCGGCCAACTGAACTCGGCCGCCTGCCTTCATCGGTGCGGAGCGCGCTCGATGGCGAGCAGTTTGCGCTCTATGAGTTGATCTGGAAGCGCACTATTGCCAGCCAGATGGAAAGTGCGGAGTTCGAACGCACCTCGGCCGATCTCGGCGCCAATGGCCAGGACGGCAAGCACTACACTTTCCGCGCTACGGGCTCCGTCGTGAAGTTTGATGGCTTTCTCAAAGTCTATCATGAGGACCTGGACGATGAAGAAGACGAGGACTCGCGTCGGCTTCCCGCCATGGCGCGTGGCGATGGCATCGGGGTTCGCAAGGTATCCGCCGAGCAGCATTTCACCGAACCGCCACCACGGTTTTCGGAGGCTTCCCTTATCAAGAAATTGGAGGAACTCGGCATCGGCCGGCCTTCCACCTATGTGTCCGTGCTCTCCACTATCCGCGACCGTGGCTATGTGCGCCTCGACAAGAAGCGGCTTATTCCGGAAGACAAGGGCCGCGTCGTGACGGCATTCCTCGAGTCCTTCTTCGCCAAGTATGTGGAGTATGGTTTCACCGCTAATCTCGAAGAACAGCTCGACCGCATCTCCAATGGTGAAATTGACTGGCGCGAAGTGTTGCGCGAATTCTGGAAGGATTTTTCAGCCCATGTGGGCGAGATCAAGGACTTGCGCGTCACCCATGTGCTGGATGCGCTGAACGAAATTCTCGCTCCCCACATCTTCCCGACACCGACTGATGGCAGCAGCCCGCGAAAATGCCCCTCCTGCGCTGACGGGCAGCTCTCGCTGAAACTCGGCAAGTTTGGCTCTTTTGTCGGTTGTTCCAACTATCCGGAATGCAAGTTCACCCGGCAAATGACGGCCAACGGCGAGGCAGCGTCGGCCGTTCCGGCCGAGGGCATCGAGCTCGGCGTTCACCCCGACACGGGCGAGAAAGTGACGCGGCGCCAAGGGCGCTTTGGCCCCTATCTGCAATTGGGCGAGGTTCCGGAAGGCAGCAAGGAAAAGCCAAAGCGCGCTTCAATTCCGCGGGCCTTTGATCCCGTTGATATTGACCTTGAAACGGCGCTTAAGTTCTTGTCCCTGCCCCGCGAGATTGGCCTTCATCCGGAAACCCAGACGCCGATCGTCGCAAATTTTGGCCGCTTCGGGCCGTTTATTCTGCACGATGGAGTTTATGTAAATCTGGAATCAGCAGAGGAAGTTTTCACCGTTGGTATCAACCGCGCGGTGGATATGCTTGCGGCGAAAAAGGCCAAGGGTTTCAGCCCGCGCGGACGGGCGGCGGCGCTGAAAGATTTGGGTGCGCATCCGGATGGCACGGGCTCAGTGCAGGTTTTCAATGGCAAGTACGGGGCTTATGTCAAGCATGGCAAGATCAACGCCACCTTGCCAAGGGACAAGACACCAGAGACAGTGACATTGGATGAGGCCGTTGCCTTGATTGCCGAGCGCGAGGCCAAGGGTCCGGGCAAGAAGAAACCTGCCCGCAAGACTTCCGCCAAAAAGACTCCTGCAAAGAAAGCCGCGGCGAAGAAAGCGCCGGCCAAGAAGGCCGCGAAGAAGGCTGCGGCCTGAGGACCTGCCCTTTCAGAATCCGCACTTTCGAGCTAATGCGGACAGTATGATCAAGGCAAGGAAAGGCCTTCCGAGCGAAGCGGCGCTTCTGGAGTTCATTCAAACATCGCCATCGGTGGTGGGAAAACGCGAAATCGCACGGGCCTTCGGGCTGTCGGGCGCAGATAAGATTGGCCTCAAGGCGCTGCTGCGCCAGCTTGAACAGTCAGGGAAGCTGGCGAAAAGCCGGCGCAAGCTGATTGATACTTCCACCCTGCCCCCAGTCACTGTCATTGAAGTTACGGGCATTGACCGTCATGGCGAGACCTATGGCGAGCCGGTGGAGTGGGATGAGCGGGCCGCCGGGAAGGCGCCGCGTGTGCTTGTTGAGGTTCGGCGGAGTGAAGGCATTCGCCCTCCCGGAAAGGGAGACAGGGTACTTGCCAAGATCGAAGCGACACCGGGACAGGACTATCATTTCCGCGCTCGCATTATCCGAGGGCTTTCGGACCGTTCGAAGCGCGTGCTGGGGGTTTTTCGCCTGGTGAAGGGGCATGGCGCGAGGCTCATTCCCGTGGATAAAAAAGCCCGCAATGAATTGCAGGTCCGAGTTGGCGACGAGAATGGCGCGTTAGAAGGCGAACTGGTTGAAGCTGAAATTCTGAAAGACCATGGCCGCGGGTTGCCGCTGGCGCGGGTTCGCAGCAGGCTGGGAGACATGAATGATCAGCGCAATATTTCGCTGATCGCCATCCATCACCATGCGATTCCCAATCAATTCTCAGAGCGTGTTTTAGCTGAAAGTGAAGCGTTGAAAACTTTCAACTCTGCGGGTCGCGTGGACCTCCGGAAGACTCCCTTGATCACCATCGATCCGCCCGATGCACGAGACCACGATGATGCAGTGTGGGCAACGCCCGATGATGATCCGGCAAATCCGGGTGGTTTTCAAACCATCGTGGCCATTGCCGATGTGGCAACCTATGTAAAGCCGGGATCGGCGCTGGACAAGGAAGCGCGCTTTCGTGGTAACTCTGTCTATTTTCCTGATCGCGTAGTTCCCATGTTGCCGGAACGGATTTCCAACGACTTGTGTTCATTACGAGAAAAGGAAGAACGTCCGGCGCTCGCCTGCTTCATGATTTTTGACAAGTCCGGCACGAAGAAGTCGCATCGTTTTGCGCGCGCCATCATGCGCTCGGCGGCCAAGCTTTCTTATGAGGAAGCGCAGGCAGCAATCGATGGCCGTTCCAATTCGAAAACCGATGTTTTGCTTGAAGGCGTTTTGAAACCTCTTTGGCGCGCTTATGCCGCGCTGATGAAAGCGCGGACCAAGCGCGAGCCTTTGGAACTCGACTTGCCGGAACGCAAGCTTGTTCTCGATGAAAAGGGCATGGTCATACGTGTGGTCACCCCACTACGGCTTGACGCGCACAAACTTATTGAAGAATTCATGATCCAGGCCAACGCGGCGGCGGCAGAGGAACTTGAAGCGAAAAAAACGCCGCAGCTCTACCGCGTGCATGAATCGCCCTCCGAGGAAAAAGTACGGGCCCTTTCGCAATTCCTGAAGACTGTCGATTTGTCCTTGCCCCTTGGCCAGGTAATGAAGCCAAAACACTTCAATCAATTGCTGAATGAGGTGAAGGGAAAGGATTACCAGAATCTGGTGAATGACGTGGTGTTGCGTACGCAGGCGCAGGCCAATTATTCGCCAATTAACAAGGGGCATTTTGGCCTAGCCCTCAGGCGCTACAGCCATTTCACCTCGCCCATCCGGCGCTATGCGGATTTGATTGTGCACCGGGCATTGGTGAGTGCCTTAGGCTTTGGTGATGATGGCCTTTCGGCGGATGATATTTCGCGGCTCAGCGAAACGGCTGACATGATTTCCGATGCAGAACGGCGCGCCATGGCGGCTGAACGCGAGACCACGGATCGCTTGATTGCGGCCCATCTCGCTGGGCAAACGGGAGCACATTTCAGAGGGCGGATTGGTGGCGTGGTGGGGGCCGGACTGTTTATCAAGCTCAATGACACGGGGGCCGACGGGTTTGTTCCGGTATCGAGCCTGGGGTCGGATTACTTCGTGTATTCTGACGTGCAGCATTCCTTGACCGGCCAGCGCACCGGGGAAACCTATCAGCTTGGCGATCAGGTTGAAGTCAAACTGCTGGAGGTAACTCCCGTCTCAGGTGGATTGCGATTCGAGATGGTTTCCGATGGCCGCCAGGGGAAGCCGCCACCTCAGCGCCATCGGCGATCAACTCGGCCGGGTAAACAGCCACCGAAGTCCCGGAAGAAGCGATAGGACCTTGCGGCAAGCCGCCGCGCGGCGCGTGGCCCCCTTCTCGAACGCATTTTTGGCGCTCACTTTAGCCAGATGGAACAAGGGCACATGAAACTTGCCGACCGGTCATGGAAGCTCGCCATGCTGCGGGGCTCACGCGGAAAATGCCCGAGCTGCGGCAGGGGTCCGCTGTTTACCAAATTCATGAAAGTTGCCGCCACCTGTGGCCATTGCGGCGAGGCCCTGCATCATCAGCGGGCTGACGATGCGCCGCCCTATTTCACAATTTTTATCGTCGGGCATATCCTCGTCCCTCTCGTGTTTATCGTGGAGCGTGTGTGGCAGCCATCTTATCTCGTCCATGCCGCTCTTTGGCTGCCCCTGACACTCGGCTTGACATTTGCCCTGATGCCCATCGTAAAGGGAGCTGTTGTCGGCCTGCAATGGGCTCTTGGGATGCATGGGTTTGGTTTTGAAGGATCCAACGAAAAGGAAAGCCACGACCGCGCCGCGTGATGCGGCAACGCTCATTCTCATTCGCTTTGATGGTCCTGCTCCGCGAATCCTGATGGGCCAGCGCCATGAGACCCATGCTTTCATGCCGAACAAGTTTGTCTTTCCCGGCGGGCGTTCGGAGACTGCAGATGGCCGATTGCCGGTTGCGAGCGAAGGCAATCCGGCCACCATTCAGAAACTCAAACTCCGGATGGGAACCAAGGCCAGCCATTCCCGGGCGCGAGGCCTTCTCGTTGCCGCTGTCCGTGAGACCTATGAGGAAACCGGGCTGCTGGTGGGGCGAAGAAATGTCAGCGACGCGCCCGACCTTGCCGGTCTGATCTATATGGCGCGGGCCATAACTCCTCCGGGGCGGAGCCGCAGGTTTGATTCCCGCTTTCTGGTTGCCAATGCAAGCGTGGTTTCAAACCTTGACCAGCCGCATCCCCTCGAAACGGACGAATTATTGCGGGTCAGCTGGGTAACACTTGTCGAGGCCATGGGGCTCAATCTGCCCTCTATTACAAGGGATATTTTGCAGCTTCTTCAGCCTTTTCTTGAGCAGAACAAGCTTCCGTCGGCGGATTGCCCCGTGTCGTTCCACTTCAGCCGGGGCAAGTCGTGGCGGGTTGAGCAGCTAAACTTGACTTTCCCTGCGGGATAGGGTCTATCCCGGTCAAATCCCGTTCGGAGACGATTATGGCCAAAGGCAATGTTATCAAGATCAAGCTGGCGTCAACTGCTGACACCGGATATTTTTATGTGACCAAGAAGAATTCGCGCACCAAGACCGAGAAGTTCGCGTTCAAGAAATATGATCCGGTGGCGCGCAAGCATGTTGAATTCAAGGAAACGAAGATCAAGTAATCTTTCGTTCCATAGTCATTCAAAAGGCACCGCGCAGGCGGTGCCTTTTTCTTTTGGAGTGATCATCATTGAGAAATGGTACCGGCCCGGGTTTACTCGGATCGAGGAGGCCACTCAAAACCGTCCCGGACCGGCCTTTCCACACGTATCAGGAGATGCGGTGAACCTGATCCGGGGGAAACAGCTAAAAAGTGCTGGCGGAGCGGACGAGTGGTGCTGGCCCCTGCCCGCCCCGCCTGGAGTTCCGCTCAGAACCTTGGAGATTCATTTCCGAGCAGTGATAATTTCGATTAAATGTTTACAGGATCGGGCGCGCCTTCTCTAGCGTAACCTATGGTTAATGCTGAGCATTTCGCGTTAAGGATGAATCGTTAAGGTAAATATGCTGGCCGCATTTCCAATACGATCAACACTCAAGATTGCTCTCAATGTTCTTCAGTTGTAAGGCTGCTGTCTCAGAACGGGCTTCGCTCAGATACCGGATAACCTGGGGCGCCACCAGCGCCACTGCTGGAGAGCACCCGGGTGAGGAAATCGAATCAAGTTAGTCCGTAGACGGACGATTTTCACTTAGTCACACTGTCACCGTAACTCTTGATTGAAGCAAGGCCCTAGTGGGCAGCACTTCAGGACGTGTCGGGCTTCATTGCATCCCAAGCGAGCCAATGGCATTCGGCGAGCACTTCATCGACTTCGTGAACCGGCTTCCTGCGGTGGCCGGGTGGAGGACCTGGCCGGAGCGGTGACCTGAACTTCGGACTTGGCATGTTCTCCCTTCTCACCCGCCAGCGGACGAGACGCCTGGCCTGGCGCGGCAGATCCTCGAGCGCCAGCTTGAGGGCCTGGAGCCTGCGGGTGAGGCGTTCGGCATTGACGAGGCCATCGGGCGGCGGAGGGGGGACGGCTACGGGAGGGCGCGCTGGCCACAGGATGGCTGCCACCCGGGGATCACTTAAATCCCTTCCGAAGATATGGATACGCGGGGGATTGCGCCTGAACTTTCTGCGGCGTTGGCGCAGCTCAGCGAAGTTTTTCCGTGTATCGAAGAGCTGGAAGGAGGGACACCTGCTTCCGCCGCCCTTCCCGATGGGTCCCACAGGCTTAAGCCGCGAAGTGGCTGGCTTCACCACAAGGCCGCGCGCCGCGATGATAATGAGGCGCCGCACGGCGGATTCGGCAGGCCGGAGGACGCGCAGTACGGACCGGTGGAGGGGCTGCGGAATCCGCGCAACTGTGGCTTCGCCTGCAAGTCCCAGCATGGCGAAAAGTTCCGCAACGATGGCCTTGAGCGCTTCACTGTTGCGTTCGATGGCCCTGGCCCAGTCCATGGTGGCTCCTTATCCCAGCATTAGAACATAACAGGAACATATGAACCCAATAGGAATAGATTGTCAAGGGCTTTTCGCGGATATATCCCCTTGACGTATGCTTGTAGAAAATCTGGATTCGTGCACTCATCGCTTCATTCAATTTGGAGTGGTGGATATGGCAAAGGAACCGAGGAACAGGCTCATAAGAGACGCGCAGCCAGAAAGCGAGCTTGCGAAGCTAGTCAAGCGGAAATTGGGGGGCACAGAAGAAAAACCAATCCTTTCATCGGCAATAGAGGATTTTCCGGGGCGCACCGACATCCCACTATTCTCGAACCAATTTTACGTAAGTGTTGGGCCACACACAACTCAACTGACTCTGGGCGAATATACTTTCAACGGACAGACACCAAACTGGTTTTCAACGGTCGTGATGACTACTCCCGTAGCCGTCGATCTAGCTCAAAAAATCTTGAAGCTAGCAAAGGACCAGGGAATACAAACGGACGAAACCAAGGAGCCAGACGTTCTTGGCTGACACCCGCAACAAACTCGCGGCCACAAGCGCAAAATCAACGGCGGCCCCCGCCGCTAGCGTTGCGCAAAATGTTGGTTCCCAAATTAAACACGACTACAAAAACAGAACTACGCCGACGGTAGCTGTGGACCAACACGAATTAAATGAGCTTTTAACTCTTGATCTCCTAATGGTGGGGTTCATGAATATTGGGAGTTTCTTCTTTTCTGGGGGCGCTTGGCTTGGGATAGAAAGATTCAGTGACTTGCCGAAAGATGCGCCGCTAACACCCCTCATAATTGGATGTATTTTTTCTATGATCTTGGGTGTAGTTTTTTTGGGTGCCGCAATAGTACATTTTAGGATGAGGCGCACAAAGATTCGTAACATATTTAAGGAAACGCAGGGTGATGATGGCGCAGAAGAAATTAGGTGATAGGAAATTCGACGCGCTTCTCCACGCCATGCTCACCAAGAAGCCCAAGCCCTTGGAAAAGACTTCAAAAGCGCGTCCATCATCAACTCAGGCTCCTTCCGCAAATTATAGCGGTACTCGAACTCGGAAAGGTAAGTCTGCAAGTGCTTCTTCGAAACCCAAACGTGCGTCCCCTTGATTGAGCGTTTGACGTTAGACCAGAAGGCTTCAATCCGCATATATCCCCTTGACGTATGCTGTAATCATACCTATACATATTAGATAGGAGATTACGAAAATGGCTAAGTCAATGACTTTAAAGCAGTTTCAGGCAAGGTTTCCCACAGATGACGCCTGCCTAAATCACCTGTTCAAGACACGCTATGGACATGAGATTGTATGCCCAAAGTGCGGCCAGATCGACACGTTCCACAAGCTGTCGAATATGCCAGCATTTACATGCAATTGCGGGCACCACATTCACCCGATGGCTGGAACGACTTTCCAATCAACACGGACGCCGCTCACAACGTGGTTTCAGGTGATGTTCCTGTTCACGTCATCACGCAACGGCGTTTCCGCGAAAGAGGTCCAGAGGCTTACGGGCGTGACCTACAAGACGGCGTGGCGCATGTGCAACGAAATCCGCAAGTACATGGGCTGGGTTGATGGCGATGCTCCCCTTGGCGGTTCTGGACCGAAAGCGAAGCCTGTTGAAATGGACAAGGCGTTCATCGGCTGCAAAGACAAGCAGGGCTTTGATGACAAGGCCGTGGTGCTTGGAATGATTGAACGTGACGGTGCTGTGATGGCTAGGGTTATTCCCGGTAAGGATTGGCATTCAGTTAACCGCGCCATGCGCGACAACGTGAAAGAGGGCAGCATGATCAATACGGATGATGCTCCAGTGTTCAAATCGCTTCCTAACCTTGGCTATGGCCACGAGTCAGTCAATCACAAGGCTAAGGAATGGGTTCGTGGCGATGTTCACACAAACTCGATTGAAGGCCAAGTATCCCCTACATGTATGGGGATTGCCTTTGACGACTATCACTAACTGCGTTCGAATTTGCTGAACCTGATGGAATGCGAACGCTCGAAAGCGCGGATCATGGGGCTTCTAAAATAATCTTCACCGTCCTTTCTCAGTTCCTGAGATCGCGCCGAAGGAGATCGCGAAGCGTCAGCGCGTGATCGAAACGCCCATGGCGAAGGAAATTCATCGTCTGCGCGATGACCAGCGGATTGTTCATCATGAAAGTATGGGTCGTTGACAGGACAATATGATCGTCCATGCCTTCGAGTTTTGTGCTTTCCACCGAAACCTTGCCGTCGTTCGGCCCGTTGAACATGGTCGACAGGATAGGATTGACCAACCGGTCACCGGCTATGATGCCAAGCTCGAAACTTGCAGCGCCTAGACTGTTAGGAACGCTGTCCGGCCCCGTGGCGAGTTGCCGGCCGGCAGGCCCGTTGATGAATTCGAAGATCGTCGTGTCACCGAACGCGTCAACCACTTCCGAACCCTTGTTGGGCGGCGCAAGCATGACGACGCGACCGAGATTTGCGGGCCGATGCTGCATGAGCCAAGCCCGCACCAGAATGCCGCCCATGGAATGAGTGACGAAGTGGATCTGGCCGGCCTTGCCGCACATTGCCACCGACGCATCGACATAGGCGATCAGCTGTTCGATCGGAGCATCGGTCGAGGGATAGGTTTCATTCACAACTTGGAAGTCAAAAGCCTTCAACGTCTTTTCCATCAGACGGAACGACGATTCCGTCCGCGCCAGTCCGTGAAAAAGGGCAACACATTCCTGCGCGAAGGCGGCAGGTGAAAACAGCGAGAACAGGAGTACGAGGACATAACGCATCAATGAAACCAGGGGTCCGAAATCAGGCCCACCATACAAGGACGACGGCCAAGCAGACAGAGGAAAGATAGTCGCGCGCCGCGTTTTCATAGTGCGTGGCGATGCGCCTGTCGCCAAAGAGGAAGATTTTCGGCTGGGACACGATGGCGCTGGGAATACAGGAGAGCAGTGGTTTGGCGGTCTCCCCCTCCGCCAATCCACCGTTTTCCACGGTTCCCCTGCGTCTAAACGTCGGCAAACCCTTCCAATTTGGATTTGATTGGGGCCCGGCCCGCCTTTGCGGCGGTCTGCACCGGAATATTGGGGGAGACGTCAAAGGTGACGACAGCGGCAGCGAAGACGGAAGGCACACTGGATGGCGTGAAGTCCGTCTTGCGCGGCATTTGGGCGGCCTTTCTCACCGCGGCGCTCACCGTCTCCTTCGTTATTTCCTTCACGACAATTATCTATGGCGGCTCATGAACATGACCCGGCTGATGCGCGACGCCGATTTCTGACTGTCGGCTTTGGGGGATCGAAGAATGCAGCCGGCACGCGACTAATCCCCCGCATGGCGGCCTTGTTTAGTCCTGCGAAGCAACCTATCTCGACTCCAAGTGTAAGGGGAATGTGAAGAAGGTGGCTGGAGTGGATCAAGACGGGCAAGGCGATCTGACTGAGGTCCGGCGTTGCTCCAATCGTCGCCAGGCAGAACAGTATGCCTTGGTCCTGACGGCCATGGGCATTCAGTCGTTGATTGCACCGGACGGCAAATTCACGACCCTGTATGTAGCGCATGAGGACGCCATAAGAGCCAATGACGAACTCGCGGCCTATGATAGCGAGAACCGCCAGCGCCCGCCGGAGAGAGATTTGTTGCGCCCGGCATTGCCCCGCGTCGAGGTGGCGATGGTTTACTGGGTTGTGTTGCTGTTCTTCTTTGCTGCCGGACGCCACGAAGCGTTTTCTTTCGACTGGCTCGGCGAAGGCGCGGCTCAGACCGGATTGATGCTCAAGGGCGAGTGGTGGCGCGCGGTGACGGCGCTGTGCCTGCACGAGAGTGGCGCACACCTTCTCGGCAATCTTGTATTCGGCACGGTCTTTCTGATGCTCCTGGCCCAAGTCACTGGCGCCGGTGTCGCCGCACTTGCAATGATCACCGCCGGTGCGGCGGGCAATGTTCTAAGTGCGCTTGCGCGAGCCCCGGAGTACACGTCGATTGGGGCCTCCACCGCAATATTTGCGGGCATCGGCCTGCTTGCCGCATTGCGGCTGGCAAGGCGCCAGCATTTTGAATTTTCAGGGCTTCGCAACTGGACGCCAGTGGCTGGCGGATTGGCGCTGCTGGCATTTCTGGGTTTCAGTGGGGAGAATACTGACATCCTTGCACATGTGTTGGGCTTTGCATCGGGTATTGCCGCGGGTTTGCTGCTTGCAAGGTGGGACCGCGACTGGACTGTTGATCTTGGCTTGCAGTGGACATGTGCCGGCATCGCTGGTGCGGTCGTGGTTTCCGCGTGGGTTGCGGCGGCTATCGCCTAAAGCTGTCATGGAGCCAAAGGCCCCATTATGATTGCGTCACCACCATTGCCGTCGAAAGTGCTGAAACCAGGACGAGATCCAGGATGAAACCGGAAATGAAGTTAGACAATATAATCAGTACAGTTAGATAGCGCGCAAATTCATATCCCCCTCCTCCGCCAGCCCTCATCGGTTACCGTTTTTCCTTATCCGCAGCAGTTTTGCGAGCTGCCGGTGTTGGGCGGCCGATAAATGGATGTCCGAAGAAGACTACGGCGTGAACTCATAATCGGACATAGTTAGATCATGCACGTATGTCTGCTTCCGAGGCGAAAGCGGCCATTATCGGCTACCGTTGCCATGTCGCAGAAGGGCCGAGGCTGTGTGAAAACGTCATTCAAATAGAAGTTTGCAGAAAATCCACCTGATTTCATAAAATTTTAATTCGCTAAAACATTGATTTCATTGAAGCTGAAATTTTGGCGGCTCGGCTTTAATCATAATTTTATCCGTTCTCTGACGTTTTCACACAGCCTCGACCCACTGCAGACATAGAGCCTTCGTTGAACGGTGACGGAGTCAG
>CAZHCO010000285.1:0-18611 GCA_964530965.1 uncultured Aestuariivirga sp.
TCGAGCCAAGATCGCGGTTTGTTATGGCTTGACCCAAGCCATCACCGCTACGCTCGTAGATAACCTGGCCATCGCGCGTCGTAATGCGCAAGACCGAAAATGGCGCAACGGAATATCCCCCATTGGCAAATGGCGTGAAGGCGGAGGTGAGTTCGAGGAGAGTAACTTCTGAAGTTCCGAGTGCAATGGAAGCATCAGTGCCCAGTGGCGAGGTAATCCCCAGGCGATGGGCTACAGCCACAACATTTTTTGGTCCCACAGCATTGGCAAGCTTGGCCGCAACACTATTGAGCGAATGAGCGAGAGCTGTTCTGAGTGTCACTTCGCCAAGATATTTTTGATTATAGTTCTCGGGCTGCCAGTTGCCGATGCGAACCGGTTCATCAACGGCAAGGGATTCTGGCGTGTAGCCCTGTTCCATGGCCGCAAGATAAACAAAAGGCTTGAAGGCTGAGCCAGGCTGGCGCATCGCCTTGGTGGCGCGGTTATACTGGCTGCGCTTGTAGGATTTGCCACCCACCATCGCCCTTATGGCGCCAAATGTATCGATCACCACGACGGCACCTTGTGAAACGCCCAGCTTCTTGCCTTCTTCATTCAAATGCTTGCGGAGTGATTTTTCGGCGATGAGTTGGAGCTGCGGATCAATGGTGGTTTCAACGATAATGGACTGGTCGTAATTCTTGACCAGTAGCGGAAGCTGTTCGGCGATCCAATCCGCGATGTATTGCGTGGCTGGAACATAGTCCGACGCCACGACTGTTTTTGGTGCGCTGATGGCTTGGACTGCTTCATCGTTATTGATGAAACCTGCCTCGACCATGGCATTGATCACAAGCGCGGTCCGCGTTGCTGATGCTTCCGGCTGGGTCACCGGATTGTAGCTTGTTGGCGCCTTGAGCACCCCTGCCAGTGTCGCAGCCTCGCTCAAATTGAGATCGGTGGCGGACTTGTGATAAAAAACCTGTGCCGCTTTCTCGATCCCATAAGCGCCCGAACCATAATAGACGCGATTGAGATAGAGCTGCAGAATCTCGTCCTTGGAAAATTTTGTTTCCAGCCAAATGGCAAGAACCAGTTCCTGCGCCTTGCGATTATAGGTGCGCTCCGGTTTGAGAAAAAGATTCTTGGCAAGCTGCTGCGTGATGGTTGAGCCGCCCTGCACCACGCGGCCCGCGGTAAAATTCTGAATGGCGGCCCGCATGAGGCTGATGGGATCAACGCCGTAATGATACCGGAAACGATGGTCTTCAATCGCGATCAGCGCATTGGGAACGTAATCCGGAAGATCAGAAACGCGCACCTGGTCACCAAAAAAAGCACCCTGTTCCGAGAGGACCGTGCCATCAGCCGCAAGCAGCATGACGCCGGGCTGCAGCTCGGGAATTTGCAGAACCCCTTTCTGATTCAGCGTGAACCAGACATATCCAAAGATCGCTGCGAGCGTGATGGAACCGAGGACTGCAGACTTGAATGCAAAGCCAAAGAACCAGCGGAGGAATGAGCGCCGCCGCCTTGGCGACCGCGACGAATCTTCCGAGGCGCGGGAATTCCTGCGGTCAAAAAGCTGCGGCTCGCGCCGTTCGTTTCGGGAGTTTCTTTTTCTGCCACCGAATAGTCCCATCGTCGTCCCTTGGCCCAGTAGGCTCTATGCCTTTGATGGAGCTTATCATTTAACCCTTGGTTAAGGCTAAACTCGGCGCAAAACATGGTCCAATCATGACGACCCCGCGCGAGGTTACATCACGGCGCCTACCTGCCAGGGCACAAACTCATTGTCGCCGTAGCCCAGCTCTTCCGATTTCGTAGTTTCGCCCGAGGCAACTTTGAGAATTTTGTTGAATATTTCCTGGCCCTTGTCGGCAATCGAAACGCCTTCGACGACATCCCCGCAATTGATGTCCATGTCTTCGATCATGCGCCGGTAAACATCTGAATTCGTCGCCAGTTTTATGGAGGGAACGGGCTTGCAGCCATAGGCAGAGCCGCGCCCCGTGGTAAAGCACAGCATATTGGCCCCGCCCGCCACCTGGCCCGTGGCCGAGACCGGATCATAACCTGGCGTGTCCATGAAAACGAAGCCTTTGGCGGTAACCTGTTCGGCATAGCGGTAAACTTCACGAAGCGTCGTGGTGCCACCCTTGGCAGCCGCGCCGAGGGATTTTTCAAGGATGGTGGAAAGTCCGCCGAGCTTGTTTCCAGGCGATGGATTGTTATTCATTTCCATGAGGTTGCGCTTGGTGTAATCCTCCCACCAGTGAATGACATCAACGAGCTTTTCGCCCACCTCGCGCGAGGCAGCGCGGCGGGTCAGGAGATGTTCCGCCCCATAAATTTCAGGCGTTTCCGAGAGGATGGCGGTGCCGCCTTGCCGAACCAACAGATCAACCGCCGCGCCGAGCGAAGGATTGGCCGTAATTCCGGAGTAACCGTCCGAGCCACCGCATTGTAATGCAAGGATAATTTCCGATGCGTAGCATTTCTCGCGCTTCACATCATTGACGTAAGGCAGCATGGCTTTGACCGCTTCAACGCCGGCGGCAACCGTCTTGCGGGTCCCCCCCGTCTCCTGGATGGTCATCGTGCGGAAAGTGTTTCCTTCAACAATTCCATAGGCTTCCTTGAAACGCGGAATCTGGAATCCCTCGCATCCCAGGCCCACCATCATGACGCCCCCCATGTTTGGGTTGGTGGCATAGCCCCAGGAGGTGCGTTTCAAAACGTCGAAGATGGCACCCCTGAAATCGATGACACAGCCATTGTCCTGTTTGAGCGCAACAACGCCATCTATATTTTTGTAATCCTTGAGTATTCCGGAGCGATTGATCTCTTCGGCAATGAATTTTGCAACCGTTGCCGAGCAGTTCACACTCGTCATTATGCCGATATAATTGCGCGTACCAATCTTCCCGTTTGCACGCCTAAAACCTTGAAATGTCTCTTGTTTTTCAAGCGGCAGAATATCGGTTTGGGTAGCGCCCTGAGTGAAGGCATAATCATGAGAAAGCTCGCCCATGCCGATATTGTGCTCGTGAATCCAGGCGCCCGCCGGAATATCAACCTTGGCGAAGCCTATGATTTGTCCAAATTTTCTGACCGGTTCGCCGGCTTTGACGTTGGCCGACGCCATTTTGTGGCCTTTGCCGATGCGCTCGGAAGCAACGATATCCTCGGATGTCAGCGCCCCTTTTTCCACCGTGGTGATCGCAACAACAACGTTATCAACCGCATTGAGGCGCAACATGTGCTGCTTCTGTGATGGTTTATCGAGCATTTTTAACGACCTCTGGCGTGCGATTCACATAAAACTTGCGTTGCCTATTATTCATACTAACATGTTAGTATGAATAATACAGCGCTCAGTATTGACACACCCACGCCACCCCGGAAAGGCACCCGCGGCGGGGCGGGTGACCATATCTACACAGTGCTGCGCGAAGCGATTGTCTCACTGGAGCTTAAACCTGGCCAGATCCTGGACAAGCAGGTTTTTTCCGAGCGCTTCGGCGTTTCGCGCGCGCCCATCTATGATGCCTTCACCAGGCTGCAGCAGGAGGCCTTGGTTGATGTGGTGCCCCAACGTGGAACAACAGTGAGCCTGATCAAGATTTCGGATGCCCGTGAAAACATGTTCCTCCGCCGCGCCATCGAAGTGGAAGCGGTGCGTGCCATCACCCGCAACTTCAATGGCGATCACCTCGAATCCCTGAAGCAAAATCTGCGCTACCAGAGAGCTGCCGTCGAAGCGAATGATCCGGTTGGCTTCCACCGTTTCGATCTTGAATTTCACGCCGTGCTTTTTGAGGCCCTGGGCTTCGAGCGCGTTAAGGCCTTTGCCGAAACCGCCCGCCTCGGTTTGGACCGCGTGCGCCGCTTGCTGAATTCGCGGCGCAGGCAGGAATTCACCCTGGCCGAACACGAGGCCATTGTTGAAGCCATTCAGCAGCGCAATTCCAATGGAGCCGCCAATGCAATGGGAGCCCATCTTGATGCCGTGATGAAAGAACTCGAAACCTTCGCCGCGGCAAATCCAGAACTCTTTGCCGATCTCCAAACAAAACCAGACGGACAGACATGAAGAAGAATTTATTCAAGGCGCCTTCCGGAGCTTCCATCCCATTTACCGAAATGGGCATGGGCACCGCCCCCCTTGGCAATCTCTACCGCGCACTTCCCGAAAAGGAAGCGCAAACTACACTTGAAGCGGCATGGAAAGCAGGCATCCGTTATTTTGATACAGCCCCGTTTTACGGCCTGGGCCTGGCGGAAAACCGCCTCAACCAGTTTTTCCGCGGCCGCAGGCGCAGTGATTATGTCTTGTCAACAAAGGTCGGGCGCCTGCTCAAGGTGTGCGAACCAGCAAAGCGCGCCGCCATCGGCAAGTTTTTTGCAACCCCTTCCAGAGAGGAAGTTTTCGACTACACCTATGACGGCATCATGCGCTCGCTGGAATTTTCCCTTGAGCGTCTTGGCCTCGATTATGTTGATATTCTTTATGTTCACGACGTCGATGTGTTCACTCACGGCTCGGAAGCAGCGCGTGATGCCCACGTAAAAACGCTGATGGGCAGCGGCTACAAAGCCCTTCAAAAATTGCGCGACGAAAAAGTCATCAAGGCATTTGGCGCCGGCGTAAATGAATGGCAGGTTTGCGAAACCTTGGCGGCGCAAGGTGATTTTGATCTCTTCCTGCTTGCGGGAAGATATACACTGCTGGAGCAGGAGGCATTGAATTCATTTCTTCCCCTTTGCGAAGCACGGGGCATCGGCATCGTTCTGGGCGGTGTCTATAATTCCGGCATTCTTGCAACCGGCGCAAAAAGCGGCGCCTGGTACAATTATGACCCAGCTCCAAAACATATTTTAGACCGTGTACGGAAGATTGAGGCGGTGTGCCGGGCCCACAAGGTGAAGCTGCCCGAGGCGGCCCTTCGTTTTCCGGCCAAGCATCCGTCGGTCGTGACTTCCATTCTCGGCATGGTGAATCCGAAGGAAGTGTCTCTCAACGTGAAAACCCTGAGCGCAAAGATTCCGAAATCCCTTTGGCGCGACCTGAAAGCCCAGGGCCTGCTGCACGCGGGAGCACCGGTGTGATGATGTGTTCCTGCGCCGAAGCTGCGTTCTATCCTTCGAGGCCCGCTTCGCGGGCACCTCAGGGTGAGGTTCTATTCTTCCTCATGCTGAGGTGCGAGCGAAGCGAGCATCGAAGCATCGGCGGCCGATCATGAACATTGACTCCCATCAGCACTTCTGGTCGCCGTCGCGCGGTGATTATTTTTGGATGGTGGGGGATTCTGTGGCACCGATACGGCGGGATATCCTGCCGAAGGATTTTATGACCCATAAAGAACGCCACAAGATTGACCGGACAGTTCTTGTGCAGGCCGCCCCCACTGTTGAAGAAACCGAATACATGCTGGGGCTGGCGGACGCCACGGATTTTGTGGCGCGCGTCGTGGGCTGGATTGATTTTGAAAAGCCGGCGGATATGAAACATTTGCAGCGGCTAGCCAGCCACAGGAAGTTTTCCGGCGTCCGTCCGATGATACAGGACATTCCTGATGTGGACTGGATGCACCGCGCCGATGTGCAGTGGGGATTTCAGGCGCTCATCGATCTTGATCTCACCTTTGATGCGCTGGGCTTCCCGATTCACCTCGATAATTTTTTGAAACTCTTCAATCGCTATTCCACCGCCCGCATTGTCATCGACCATTGCATGAAGCCGTTGATCCGCGACGACGCATTCAATGACTGGGCCCGCGGCATGAAAACCATCGCCCGCGAAACCAATGTCTTTTGCAAGCTCTCAGGCTTGCCTTCGGAAGCAAAAAAGGGATGGACCACGGAAACACTGCGCCCCTATGCCGAACACATTATCGACTGCTTCGGGCCGTCCCGCGTGATGTGGGGCTCCGATTGGCCCGTAGTTGAACTCAACGGCTCTTACGCCTCCTGGCGCCAGGCCGCTGAAGCCTATGTGACAAACCCCAATGAAAGAAAGGAGGTTTTTGGCGGCACCGCCGCAAAGTTCTACAGAATTGCTTGAAAATTATAAATCATTTGGAATGATTTATTGACAGACGTTCAAATTGATAATTTAACTAGAGGAAACGGACCCAAAATGGGCCGTGAATATGGGAGGAATACAATGTCATTGAAGAAACTGATGATGGGCGCGTTGACGGCAAGTGTTGCCGTTTGCGGGCTCGACGCGATTGCCTTCGCCGGTGAGTTTGACGGTGTCACCGTCAATATTTTGACACGCCCCGGCTACGTGATTGCCGGCCGACTTGCCGAGCGCGGCAAGGAATTTGAAGCAGCCACGGGCGGCAAGATCGTCGTGACGGAAGTTCCCTTCGCGGAAATCTTCCCGAAGATCCAGAACGACTGGTCAACCGGCACGAACTCCATTGACGTAGGCGTCTTCGCCGCCGGCTGGGGCGTGGAACTTGACGCCGCCGGGCTCCTGGAAGACATGGACCCTTACATCGCCAAGGACACGAAGATTGATCTCAGCGACGTGGCGCCTTACTTCCGCGAATTCGGCCAGAAAGTTGGCGGCAAGACCAAGCTCTTGATGGTCGATGGCGACTTCCAGATGGTCTATTACCGCAAGGACGTTCTGGGTAAGGCCGGCATCGCTCCGCCCAAGACCTGGGACGACTATATTGAAGTGGCCTCCAAGATCCACGGCCAGGACATGAACGGAGACGGCCAGGCGGACTACGGTTCTTGCATCTTCAAGAAGCGCAATGCCCAGTCCTATTTCGCGATCCAGACCGTGGCGGCTTCCTACGTGCAGACCCAGGGCACGGCCCAGGGTTTCCACTTTGATGCCGCGACGATGAAGCCAGTGGTCAACAACGAAGCCTGGAAGAAGGCCTTGGAAGTCTACAAGGAAACAGGCAAGTATGGTCCGCCGGAAGAACTCAATATGGACATCGGCGACACCCGTGGCCTGTTCAAAGCTGGCCGTTGCGGCCTGCTCATTGAGTGGGGCGATCCCGGCACACTGCAGCTCGATCCAGATGCCGCTAGTGTGAAGGGCCTGATCTTCGCCGTCGGCGCAGTCGGTACCAAGGAAGTGCTGGACCGTGCCACGGGCAAGCTTGTGCCGGTGACGAAGGAAAATGCTCCATATTCTGTTGACGGCATCAACTATGCGCCGTTCGCAGCCTTCGGTGGCTGGGCTGGCGCCATCAACGCCAAGATCGATCAGAAGAAGAAGGATGCAGCCTATGCATTCCTCTCCTACATGAACCAGGCGTCCCAATCGAACGTCGACGTGACGATCGGCGCCACGGGTTACAATCCGTACCGCAACTCGCAGCTCGCCAGCACCGACCTGTGGGTGAAGGCCGGCATGCCGGCGGATCTGGCCGAGAACTATCTGGGCGCCATCAACGGCGCTCTGAATAACCTTAATATGGCTTCCGACATGAAGATCCCTGGAGCTGCCAAATATACTGGCGTCGTTCTTGACACCGAGATTGCCCGCTATCTCGCCGGCGAAATCACGGTGGATGAAGCCGTGAAGAACATTGAAGCGGGCTGGGAAGAAGTCACGGAAGACTTCGGCCGCGATGCCCAAATAAAGGCGCAAGCCCTGGCCTTGGGCGGCGGCTGACCTCACAGACTTTGCAGGGCCGGAACATGTTTCCGGCCTTGCTTCAACGGCAACGTCACCCCGGCGCAAGCCGGGGTGTCAATCTGGGTTGGGCAGATTCCGGCTTCCGCCGGAATGATGATGAGATTAGGCTGGTTTCAAGGTGAGCAGCGCGGAAGGCACAATCGGCGAATCCTGGGGTGAATGGTTTGACCGCCATTCCCGCACCTTCTTTATTGCGCCCGCCGTCACGCTCATTCTCATCTTCGCGATTTTTCCCACGTTCTATTCGATCGTCTTCGCCATGAGCCGAGTGAGGTTCACGGCCGATGGGTTGCAGTTCCGCTTCGTCTGGTTCCAGAATTTTTATAAGCAGTTCTTCGGCAACGACCAGGTGCATTTCCTCGGCAAGACCGAGTCGATAGGTGTTCTGGGCTCGGTTTTTTTTGCAGCCGTGACGGTTGCCGTTCTCTGGTGGCTCTACCGCTCTCTGAAAACCACAAGCTGGGTTGGGATGCTGGGCCGCCTCATCTCGGCCGCCATGGCCATTTTCATCGCATGGATCATCGGTGCCTCGCTGCTTTCCGGCAACTCCATCGGCACTCTTCTCACAACTCTCTTTTATGTTTTCGTTGGCTGCGCCCTGCAGTTCGTGATCGGAACCGGTCTGGCATTCCTCTGCTCCCAGCCCATCTCCGGCAAGAACTTCTTCCGCGTCATCTTCTTCATTCCGCTGATGGTGACGCCGCTTGGCGTGGGCTACGCAATGAAGATGGTTGCCGACATTACCAAGGGTCCCTTCGAACCACTGCTCAGGGGCCTAGGCATAGAGAGCTGGGTATGGTCCGCCAGCCCATGGGGTGCGCGCTTCGTGATGATGATCTGCGATTCCTGGCAATGGATCCCCTTCATCTTCATTTGCATGCTGGCAGCCCTTGAAAACGTGCCGCGGGACCACGTTGAGGCCGCACAGGTGGACGGAGCATCAAGCGTGCAGATTTTCCGCGAGATCGTCTGGCCGCAGATCGTGCCTGTTGCCGTGACCGTGCTTCTGATCCGCACCATCGAGGCCTTCAAGATCGTGGATCTGCCCAACATCATGACGGGCGGCGGACCTGGTTCCTCCACGGAATCCATGACGCTTCACTCCGTCTACATCTGGCGCGCCAATGACATTGGCACATCGGCGGCAGTCGCCTATCTTCTGCTCATCCTCACTGTCGTCGTCTGCGCTTCCTTTTTCAACTATGTGGTGCTCGGGCAGTTGCGAAAGGCGCGCGCATGAGCGAGGCATCCTTCAAGTTCGAGAAGGTCAACCGCAGCCTCATGGAACGGCTGTTCGAGCCGCCCAAAGTCGGCAAGATGTCGCCGGTTGCCAGTGTGGTGGCGCATGTTCTGCTGGCCGTCTGGTCGCTTTTCGTGCTGTTTCCGCTCTATTGGGTGGTTATCACCTCCTTCAAGGATGCGGCTGCGGTGAACCAGGGGCCTTACTATATCCCGTTTGTGGATTTTGAGCCCAACCTCAATGCCTGGCGAAGCCAGTTCAACAGCGACCCGTTCTGTGACCTGCCCTCAGTCGTCCGGCAGTTGGGCCTTCTGGTCTACAATTCTTTTGTATTCATCGTCTCGCCCGTGGTGTCTCTCCAGCCCATGGAACCCCAGATCTGCAAAATATTCCTGGCCTTCACGAATTCCATTGTGGTCAGCGTCGCTTCGACCGCCGTCTGTGTCACCATCGGCGCCATGGCTGCCTATGCGCTGGCCCGCATGCAATACAGACCTAAGTTCGGCAACATCTTGATATTCGTGGGGCTGACTTTGCTGGTTATTGCCGCAACCAGCTATGTTGGCATTCCCTGGTGGGCCTCTGCCGCCGTAGCCCTTGCCCTGTTCTTTTTCCTCGCTCGCGCCTACGGCAGGCATTTCACGCACACACTTGGCAATGGCGACATCCTGTTCTGGATCATTTCCCAGCGCATCCTACCACCCATCGTGGTGGTCATTCCGGTATACGTGATGTTCCAGGCCGTGGGTCTGCTTGATACGCACCTGGCGCTCATAGTGGTCTATGCGGTGGCCAACCTGCCCATCGTGGTGTGGCTGATGCACGATTTCTTCGCCAATGTGCCGATCGAACTCGAGGAGTCGGCCCAGCTCGACGGTGCCACGCGGTTTGGAATCTTCTGGGACATCGTGCTGCCGCTCACGCGGCCGGGCCTTGCGGCCACGACGCTTCTCACGCTCATCCTGAACTGGAATGAATACCTGTTTGCCGTGTTCCTCGCCACCTCCAAGGTACAGACAATGCCCATCATGGTGGCGGCGAAAAATGCCGGCGAAAAGGGCGTCTTGTGGTGGGAAATGTGCGCCATCATTGTGGTGATGATCATTCCGGTCATCATCATGGCGATCATTCTGCAGCGTTTCATTGCCAAGGGCGTATTGCTTGGCGCGGTCAAGGGATAAAGAGATGGCGGGCAAGCATAAGGGAGTTCCAGTCTCCTTCGACAAGGTACAAAAATCCTTTGGTGCGATACGCGTGCTGGAGGAGATGAATCTCCAGGTCGAGCCCGGCGAATTTCTGGTGCTGCTCGGAGCCTCCGGCTCAGGCAAGACGACGGCTCTCCGCATCCTCTCCGGTCTTGAAACTGCAACCGAGGGCCGTGTGCTGATCGGCGACAGGGATGTGACCAATATCCTGCCGAAGTACCGCGACATCTCGATGGTTTTCCAGTCCTACGCGCTCTATCCGCACAAGACCGTGGCGGAGAACATCGGCTTTCCGCTTAAGGTGAGAAAAGTGCCCCAGGCCGAACTGGATCAGGCGGTGCGCGATGCCGCGGCCCAGGTGCAGCTTGGTGAGTTGCTGCATCGCTATCCGCGCGAACTTTCGGGCGGCCAGCGGCAGCGTGTGGCACTGGCCCGCGCCATCATCCGCCGGCCGTCTGTCTTCCTCATGGACGAGCCGCTCTCGAACCTCGACGCCAAGCTGCGTGGCCACATGCGCGCCGAGCTCAAGCACATGCAGGAATCTTTCGGCATCACGACGATCTACGTCACCCACGACCAGATCGAGGCCATGACGCTGGCCCATCGTGTCGCCATTCTGGAGCGCGGCGTGTTGCAGCAACTGGCAACACCGGCCGAAATTTACAACAACCCGGCCAACCTCTTTGTGGCACAGTTCATCGGTTCCCCGCCCATGAACATCATTCACGGTGCCCAGCAGGGTGACACGTTCCTGGCATCTGATGCCAGGATCAAGACTCCGGTGAAGGGCAAGCTCGACAAAGCCATTTTGGGGGTCCGGCCCGAGGATTGCGCGGTAACCACGGTCGCGAAAGGCGACATTGCAGGAGCAATCTTCACCAACGAGCTGATCGGCGACCACACGCTCGTCACCGTCAAGACCCAAAAGGACATGATCTCCGTGAAAGCGCCGAAAGACTATCGCGGCAAGACGGGCGACAAGATTGGCGTCGCCATGGCCAAGGCTGGCCTCTATGTTTTCGACGCCAACGGTGGCCTGCGGGTTCGCTAGAGCATAACGCGCCAAGACGGGATTGTCTTGGCGTTCAGGTATGCTCCAGCTTTGAATCCACGATCACGTTCATGACTTTTGACGGTTCCGTCAAAAGTCATCGTGATCTGAGGTCCGGCACTTCAGGAATAACTGAATTTTTCAAAAGCTTCTCTTAACCTTTGAGGCAAGGCGCGCGCAGATCAAGTTCATAAATGATGTAAATACATCAATAAATGACTTTCGATACCGCAAATACTTGACTATATCTAATCATTTTTGTTGATCGGGCAGCTACTTTTTGTTACCGGTGAAGTCAGCCAAATCAGGGGATTGACGATCATGCAAATTGACAGCACCACGCGCTCCCAGCTTTTAAGCCTCGGTCTCGGCTCTTCGGACGGCATGTCGTGGAATGCCACGGCCGCCGAACTCTACGAACTGGCCATCATGCGGGGCGAAGCCCAGGTGGCAGAAGGCGGCAGCCTCGTGGTCACCACCGGCAACCACACCGGCCGAAGCCCCCAGGACAAATTCATCGTGCGCGATGGCGCAAGCGAAAACACCATCTGGTGGGACAACAACCGGCCCATGACGCGCGCGCATTTCCAGGCCCTGAAGCAGGATTTTCTGGTGCACGCCAGAAACAGCAACCTGTTCATTCAGGATTTGATCGCAGGTGCTGATCCCGCGCACCAACTGCAAACCCGCGTGATCTGCGAAAATGCCTGGCATGCCCTGTTCATCCAGCATCTGCTGATCGCACCAAAGGAAGACCAAGGTTTCGCCCCCGGCCTCACCATCATTGACCTGCCATCCTTCAAGGCGGATCCGCAAAGGCATGGTACGCGTGGCCAGACGGTGATCGCCCTTGATCTCACCAACGGTCTCGTTCTCATTGGTGGCACCCAGTATGCAGGCGAAATCAAGAAATCCGTCTTCACCGTTTTGAATTACCTGCTGCCTGAAAATGGCGTGATGCCGATGCATTGCTCCGCCAACATGGGCGCTGCAAATGACACCACCGTTTTCTTCGGCCTCTCCGGCACCGGCAAGACCACACTCTCAGCTGACCCCACGCGCACGCTCATTGGCGATGATGAACATGGCTGGTCGGAGAAGGGCATCTTCAATTTCGAAGGCGGCTGCTACGCCAAAGTGATCAAACTCTCTGCCGAAGCGGAGCCTGAAATTTTCGCGACCACCAGGCGCTGGGGAACCGTTCTTGAGAATGTCGTGATGGACATGAAAACACGCAAGCTCGATTTGAACGACAGCGTTCTCACCGAGAATACGCGCGCCGCATATCCGTTGAGTGCCATTCCCAATGCCAGCGCAACGGGCTTGGCCAGCGTACCAAAAAATATTGTGATGCTGACGGCTGATGCTTTTGGTGTTTTGCCACCAATTGCACGGCTCACACCTCAGCAAGCCATGTATCACTACCTCTCCGGCTACACGGCAAAGGTGGCAGGCACAGAGCAGGGCGTTGTTGAACCCGCGGCCACATTCTCCACCTGTTTTGGCGCGCCTTTCATTCCGCGCCATCCCTCAGTGTACGGAAATTTGCTGCGCGATCTCATCGCAAAGCATGATGTAAAGTGCTGGCTCGTAAACACGGGCTGGACTGGCGGAGCCTATGGCATTGGCAACCGCATGCCGATCAAGGCAACCCGCGCCCTTCTCGCCGCCGCCTTGAATGGCGGCCTTGATGACGCGGTATACCGCACCGATCCGCATTTTGGTTTCGCTGTGCCGAAATCTGTAGAGGGCGTCGATGACAAAATCTTGAACCCGCGCGAAACCTGGGCCGACAAGAAAGCCTATGACGCGCAAGCCCGGAAATTGGTGTCCATGTTCGTGAAAAACTTCGACACCTTCAAGAACCATGTCTCAACCGATGTCATGGACGCCAGCCCGCAAATGGCACTGGCAGCGGAGTAAGAAGAACATTTCTTGCAATTGAAACAAATTCCATTCTCATCATGACCGGACTTGATCCGGTCATCTTCTTTCAACGGAGAAGATGCCCGCGTCTAACGCGGGCATGATGAGTGGGGGTTAGATAAAACTACCGCTCCCTAACAGTGCTCAACACAAATCAACTTTGAGTCCGCTTGCGACAGTCCCACATCAAACAGCATGCAGCTGTGCGGCAGGGGCGCATGGTCACCTTGGCCCTTTTCGCGAAAATGGCGGCACGAGGAGCAGATGCCGAAGCTAGGTTGTTCCCTGCGCTTCAGGTCCGTTTCAAGCAAATCGGCAAGGCCCTTGGCCAAGCGACGCCTGGTTTTTCCACTCAGGTCATCCAGAGATTTCGAAAACTCCGCCAAAGGATCATGTTTTAAGGCGTCAGCGCCCTTGAGCGTGAGGCTCAAACAGATGGAACGCCCCTCGTCCTGTCGCGGAGTTTTCTCAATAAAGCCCTTGCGCTCCAGGGCCTTGATGGTTTGCGAAATTGTTCCCTTGGTGGAGCCAAGAAAACGGGTGAGCGCAATGGGTGAATTTGAAAACCGGTTGGCCCGCGCGAGGTAGCGCAACGCCTCCCACTGCGCCGGATTCAACCCGCCCTCATGCTCGCCCGCCCGCATGAGCCGCGTGAGCCGCTCCAGCGGCCAGGCAATGCTTGCGTTCTCTATTTTTTCCTTTGTCATTGGCTATCTAATGGGCCTCATCCCAGTTCATTGCGGCTCGGGCATCGACCTGCAAGGGAACAGCGAGTTTCACCGCAGGCTCCGGCGCCTTTTCCATGACGCGCTTTACAACCTTCATCGTTTCTTCAATTTCCGCATCGCGCGTTTCGAAAATCAGCTCGTCATGAACTTGCAGCAGCATCTTGGCCGAGAGCTTAGCTGCATCGAGCGCCTCCTGCATGCGGATCATGGCGCGGCGGATGATGTCGGCGGCGGCCCCTTGAATGGGCGCGTTGATGGCGGCCCGCTCCATGAAGGCGCGCTCCGAGGCATTGGGCGAATTGATGCGGGCGAAGTGGCAGCGCCTGCCGAAAATGGTTTCCACATAGCCCTTGTCGCGGGCAAATTTCTTGGTTTCGTCCATGTAGGTTTTGATGCCGGGGAAGCGGTTGAAATAGGTCTTGATATAGTCGCCCGCTTCCTCGCGGCTGATCGAGAGCTGGTTGGCGAGACCAAACGCCGAAATGCCATAGATGATGCCGAAGTTGATGGCCTTGGCCCTGCGGCGCACCGCGCTATCCATGCCCATGATGGGAACGCCAAACATTTCGCTCGCCGTCATGGCGTGAATATCAAGCCCATCGGCAAAAGCCTTTTTGAGCTGCGGAATATCAGCGACGTGAGCCAGCACGCGAAGTTCGATCTGGCTGTAATCGGCGCTGATCAATTTGGTGCCAGGCGGTGCTATAAAGGCCGTGCGGATGCGGCGGCCTTCCTCGGTGCGCACTGGGATATTTTGCAGATTGGGATCGGATGACGAAAGCCGCCCCGTTGACGTGGCGGCCATGGCATAGCTGGTGTGCACCCGCCCCGTGGTGGGGTTGATATAGTTTGGCAGCGCATCCGTATAGGTCGAGCGCAGTTTCGCAAGCTGCCGCCAATCCACCACGCGCCGTGCAAGGTCAATGCCCTGGGTGGCGAGATCATCCAATGTATCGGCATCGGTGCTCCAGGCTCCAGTGGCGGTTTTGCGCCCGCCGGGCAGGCCCATTTTGCCAAACAGGATATCACCGAGCTGCTTGGGCGAGCCGATGTTGAAGCGCTCGCCTGCCAGTTCGTGAATCTGCGCCTCGACCTTGCCTTGCGCGTTTGCAAATTCATTGGAAAGCTTGGCCAGCACATTGCGGTCCACCAGCATACCCTCGTGCTCCATTGCTTCGAGCACGGGAATAAGCGGGCGCTCCAATGTTTCATAAACCGTGACTTTGTGTTTTTTCAGCAGGCGCGGCTTCAGTAGCTTCCATAAACGCAGCGTTACGTCAGCATCTTCCGCCGCATAGGCCGTGGCGCGATCAAGCGGCACTTGCGCAAATGAAATGGCGGATTTTCCCGAGCCCGCAACTTCCTTGAAGCTGATGGGTTTGTGGCCCAGATGCTTCTCGCTCATTTCATCCATGCCGTGGCCATTCTCGCCGGATTCAATGGCATAGGAAATCAGCATGGTATCATCGATGGGGCGGATATCCGTGCTGTAGCGCCGCAATACCTGCAGATCATATTTGAGGTTCTGGCCGATTTTGAGTACTGCTGGATTCTCAAGCAAAGGTTTCAGGTGTGCGATTGCGTCTTCAAGCTTGATTTGGCCTGTAATCTTTTCCGAACCAAAAAGCCCACCGCCTTCGCCCACATGAGCCAGCGGAATGTAGCAGGCCTTGCCTGGCTGGGTTGAAAGCGAAACGCCAACGAGGCCAGCCTGCATGGAATCAAGCGAATCCGTTTCCGTATCCACAGCCACAACGCCGAGGTCAGTCGCTTCGGCAATCCAGCGGTCCAGGTCCTTCAATGTACTAACGGTCTCATAATTCGCGTGGACGAAGGGAACGGCGAGAAGGGCTTTCTCCGCGTCGCCAGTCTCGTCGCGCTCGATTTCCTTCTTCTCATCATGCCCGGCCTTGAGCCGGGCATCTCCGTCTGGCACGTCGCTTGGAGAAGATGACCGGGTCGAAGCGTGGGTATGATGAGGAGTGGGGGGAGCGGCTTCACCACCCTCTGGTGGCCAATATTTGATTTCAATCGTTGAGGGCTCAATAGAGGCCATATCCGCTTCAAGCTCACCGGCAATCTTCTTGGTGAAGCTCACAAACTCCAGCGCCTTCAAGAAACCAATGAGATCGGAAGCGCGCGGCGTATCAACCGCAAAGGAACCCACATCATGTTCAACCGGAACCTTGTCTTCCAGCGTAACCAGCCGCTTTGAAAGGCGGGCCTGGTCGGCAAATTCAATCAGGTTCTCGCGGCGTTTCTGTTGCTTGATTTCAGAAGCCCGCGTCAGCAGCGTTTCCAGATCGCCATATTCGGTGATGAGCTGCGCACCTGTCTTAACTCCAATGCCGGGAACGCCGGGCACATTGTCAACACTGTCGCCTGCCAGCGCTTGCACATCAATAACCTTGTCGGGCTTCACGCCAAATTTTTCGAAAACTGCCTCTTCGCCAAGCTCCTTGTCCTTCATCGTATCGAGAAGTGTCACGCCCTTGCGCACCAGTTGCATCAAATCCTTGTCCGACGATACGATGCGGCACGTGGCACCCGCTTCAACTGCCTGCCGTGCATAGGTGGCGATGAGGTCATCGGCCTCATAATTGGCCTGCTCAACGCTGGCCACATTGAAAGCCCGCGTGGCCTGCCGGATCAGATCAAATTGCGGGCGAAGGTCGGCGGGCGGTTCAGGCCGCTGCGCCTTGTATTCAGGATAGATTTTGTTGCGAAAAGTTTTCGATGACTGATCGAAAATCACGGCGAGATGCGTGGGCTTCTCGTTGGCGCGCGTTTCCTTCAGAAGCTTCCACAGCATATTGCAAAAGCCCTGCACGGCGCCCACCGGCAGGCCGTCGCTCTTGCGGGTTAACGGCGGAAGGGCGTGATAGGCGCGGAAAATATAGCCGGAGCCATCAACGAGATAGAGATGATCCCCGGGCTTCAGGCTGCTGGAATGTGACATGCCCGTCACTATGCCATTGGGCAGGCCGCGATGCCAGCCTTGCCCACGAGGGCCTGCGGAAAAGCAGGGATAACTTTGTCTGCCGCGTGGCCCAGAACAAAAGGATGGGCCCCACCACACCGGCAGTAGTTGTCAGTAGTGCCACGCTGCCCAAATCCGAGATCACATTGTACTTCAACAGCAGGCTGCGCGTGGCTGCCATGAACAGGAAGAAGGCGAGATAGATCACGATGGAATTTTCCCCCGCATAGCGCAGCGGCACCGCAAGGCGGGTTTTGGACAGCAGCACGCCGGTTGCCACCACTGCCGCCGCACCTATGAAACCAAGCGCCAGACCCAGGCCCGGCACAAATGCCAAACCGGTTTGCACCATGAAAGTGTTGAACATGGCCCAGATGAAGAGCCCCGATAAAATGGCCGGAACGGATTTGAAGTTTACCCCTTCGGCGAACTTGAAAACGTAGGCAGCCAGCCAGTAGCCCACGTAGAAATAAACAAAGCGCGAGGCGAATTCATCGATCACCATGTGGCCCGTTTCGATGGGAGCCATTTCGAGTAAAGCACCCACAGTGAAGACCAGCATGGGCGGCACAAGGCGCGTAGCCTTAACGACAATGAAGAACACGGCCAGCATGTAAATGAACCACAAAGTGCCGAAAGGCTCCACAAAGCCCAAGGCATAGTCGCGAAGCATGCCCTCGGCCCCGCCCGCCTGATACAGGCCATAGACCTTGGTAGCGAATTGGATGGTCATCCACAGGAAGTAGAAATAGGCAAAATGCAGGACCTTGCTGTCGAAATATTCCCGCCAAGGCCGGTTAATGCGCGACGCCAGGAACAGGCCGGAAATCAGGAAGAAATCCGGCATGCGGAAGGGTTTCGCCCAGGTGATGAAATCATGCAGCCAGGAAACCCCGCCCGCGGCGTTTTCCACGCCAAGGGTGGAATGCATGAGTACCACCAGCACAATGCAAATGCCTTTGGCATAATCGACCCAGCTGACGCGGCTTTGACTTGGAGGCATGGCAATATCCTTAACGTCCCAGAGCGGGACAGCTGCCAGATCCTCCGCAAAAACCCTGCCATTGCGAAACGCCTTAGGGCTAGGCTATAGCTGGCCCGTTCAAGGCCAAAGCACCCGTAGCTCAGATGGATAGAGCGCTGCCCTCCGAAGGCAGAGGTCACAGGTTCGAATCCTGTCGGGTGCGCCAACAATTTCAATACTTTACCAAGTTATTATGGATCTCGATTTCCTAAAAATAAGCACATAGTAAGCACGAAGGGCTCATGGGCGAATAGGCTCTTCACCTAATCCGACTTCCACAGACCCCACCACGCCAGTGCGTTTTTCCATCAAGCGCAGCGATACAGGCATCCGCACCGCTGGCGACTTCAAACCGGAATGATTGGCTGATTACTGAAGTTTTGTGCGCCCGGACAACTGGTATACCGTCGTTGGCGAATGCGAGAAGGTTCCTGTTTTAACTGGCCCGTCATTCTGGGGTGGCTGACAGACGATGACTTCAGCCGTTTCGGGGTCCGAGGCCTTGGGAAGCATATCGGGCGGGTAGGTTACCTGTGTTCGACTCATACTCACAAAACCTGTAGAGAGGGTGCTTCACGGATTGGGACCGGATCACATGGCCGCTGAGCAGTACTTCATCGTAAACGACAACAATGAATGGAAGATTAGCTTCAATGACAAGCAATACGGTCCCTATGACACTCAGCAAGAGGCAACCGAGGCCGCAATAGATGCAGCCTACGCGATGGGTGAAATCGGAATTGACGCTGAGGTTCTGGTTCAGGATACCGACAAAAAACTCAGGACCGCGTGGTCCTACGGTC
>CAZHCO010000286.1:0-12947 GCA_964530965.1 uncultured Aestuariivirga sp.
CGGTAATCAATTGACCATGTTTTGGGGCGTCACCTTTAGTTGACGGTTTCACCGGGATAAACACCCCACAACATTTCCTGCTGTACGTAGCCTTCGTAGCCTCCTGCGGATATTTCGCACCATTTGCCATCACAGTTTGCAACATCACCCATTACGCCTGCGGCGAGCCGGGCCTGGACAGGGCTTGTGTTGTTGGGTGTGGAGTAGAGCTGGGTCATTTGCTGGTCGCGCCAGGGGGCTACAACGGCGGTGCGTTTCCCCGCCAGCATGCTTTGCAAAATCCAGCCCTCTTCGCCTTCACTGTCCCGGACGCGGCGCCAGTTTTCAAATTCAGCAACGATTTCCACAGGCAGGCCTTTGCGCTGGAAAACCCACGCCACGGGGTGATCGCTTGAGGGCCCGCGGCGCACATTCACTTTTTCGGCCTTGAGCGAAACAAAGCGGGGTACGGGAAGGCCGGAAGGGCCGAGGCTTACGTTTTCCCGCGAAATTGAAGCTGTTATTGTAGCATCAGCGGCTGCTTTTGCCTGCGAATCAGACTTGGGTCCAAAAAAAGACCAACCAACCCCACCTGCAACGGCCAGGCAGACCAAAGCCAACAGGGCGGATCCCACCCGCTTTTTTCCCGAACTACTCTTCGCCATGATTCCCGGCGTTCCCTATTGTGGCGGCAGGCATGATGAGTCTACATCATACCTATGAAACTGCAACATTTGACCGATAACACGATTGGCCACCGTCGGTTAATTTTGTGTCAATTTTCGAGCATTGGAGCGCCTTCCCATGAGTAAGCACAAACCCGTCGTTGTCGTTACACGGAAGCTGCCCCAAGCCGTTGAAACGCGGATGATGGAGCTTTTCCAGACCAAGCTCAATGCGACCGACCAGGCGATGAGCAAGGCTGAACTCGTTGAGGCGGTTAAGACCGCCGATGTGCTGGTGCCCACGGTGACTGACCGCATTGATAAAGCCATTCTGATGCAGGCGGGCGAGCAACTGAAACTTATTGCCAATTTTGGCACTGGCGTTGACAATATCGATGTGGAAACTGCGGTGGCGCGCGGCATTACAGTGACCAATACGCCGGGGGTTCTCACGGAAGATACCGCCGACATGACCATGGCGCTCATCATGGCGGTTTCCCGCCGCCTGATTGAAGGATCCAAGGTTATTGGCAGCGACAATACGTGGCAGGGCTGGTCGCCGACATGGATGCTCGGCAGCCGCCTGTGGGGGAAACGCATCGGCATTATAGGCATGGGGCGCATCGGCACAGCAGTCGCGCGTCGCGCCAAGGCCTTCGGCCTGCAAATCCATTATCACAACCGGAAACCGGTCCAGGCGAAAGTGGAAGAAGAGCTGGAGGCAACCTATTGGGAAAGCCTGGACCAGATGCTGGCGCGGATGGACATCATCTCGGTCAATTGCCCACACACGCCGGCAACTTATCATTTGCTCTCCGCGCGGCGGCTGAAACTGATGAAAAAGGATGCCATTATCGTCAACACATCACGCGGCGAAGTGATCGATGAAAACGCGCTGGCGCGGATGCTGGAAGCGGGTGAGCTTGGCGGCGCTGGGCTTGATGTGTTTGAGCATGAACCTGCGGTCAATCCCCGTTTGCTGAAATCCAGCAAGGCTGTGCTTTTGCCCCATATGGGTTCCGCCACCCTCGAAGGCCGCATCGACATGGGTGAAAAAGTCATCATCAATATCAAGACCTGGGTGGATGGCCATAATCCGCCGGACCGGGTGCTGCCTTCCATGCTCTAGAAAGTTATGTTGCAGTGCAGCATAAAATTCGCTATGAGTCTGCCGGAATAATGAATAAATCACTTGGCGTTAATTATTCTGGGGACGATACGTGCAGATATCAAAACAGGAAATACCTATGCCTTCGGGAGTTCCCTTGCCAAAGCTGCAGAAGGCGACTGCTGAAGAGCTGGGCGTTGAAATTATCAAGAAGCTGGCGTTCTCCGTGGGCAAGGACCCTACCGCGGCGCGCGGCCATGACTGGCTGAAAGCTGCCATTCTCGTCGTGCGCGACCGGGTGATCGAGAAGTGGATGGCTTCAATCAGCGAAACCTATAAGAGCCAAGGCAAGCGCGTTTATTACCTCTCGATGGAATTCCTCATCGGGCGGCTGCTTCGCGATGCCGCCTCCAATTTGGGAATGTTTGACAATCTTCAGGCAGCTTTGGAACACTTGGGCGTTGAGGCTGATCTTGTTGAGGCTCTGGAACCTGATGCAGCGCTTGGCAACGGCGGGTTGGGCCGTTTGGCAGCGTGCTTCATGGAAAGCATGGCTAGCCTTGGCATTCCGGCTTTTGGCTATGGTATCCGGTATCGCCATGGTTTGTTCCGCCAGAAAATCATAGATGGGGTGCAGATTGAATTGCCCGAGGACTGGCTGGTTCACGGCAATCCTTGGGAGTTTGAACGGCGCGAGCGCGAATATGAAATAGGCTTTGGCGGGAGCGTTGAGGTTTCTGCTCCGCTCAAGGGTGTTGCCCAGTTTAAGTGGAAACCTTCGGAAAAAATTCTGGCCGTTGCCTTCGATACGCCCATCTGCGGGTGGAACGGAAAGCGGGTCAACACTCTGCGTCTGTGGAATGCACGCGCCGTTGACCCCATCAAGCTCGACCAGTTTAACCGAGGTGATCATATTGGCGCTCAGGTCGATACGACCCACGCAGAAAGCATTACGCGGGTTCTCTACCCTTCCGACTCCACGCCTGCGGGGCAAGAATTGCGCTTGCGACAGGAATACTTCTTCACCTCGGCATCGCTGCAGGATCTTGTGCGGCGCCATGTCAGTCAATATGGCAGCGTACTGAATCTCGCTGACAAGGCGGCCATTCAGCTGAATGACACGCACCCCGCTATTGCCATTGCGGAACTCATGCGCCTGCTTGTCGATGAGCATCATGTGGCTTGGGAAAAGGCCTGGGAGATTACCCGCGCCACTACGGCCTATACCAACCATACGCTGTTGCCAGAGGCGCTTGAAAGCTGGCCGGTGCATTTGATCGAACGCCTGCTGCCGCGCCACATGCAAATTGTTTACGCCATCAATGCGGGCATTATCGCTGACGCCCATAAAAAGGAGATGGTTGATTTCAGATTTCTTGAGGCAATTTCTCTGATTGACGAACACAATGGCAGGCGGCTGCGCATGGGCCAACTGGCTTTTGTCGGCACCCACAGTATCAATGGCGTTTCAGCGCTGCACTCCGGCCTGATGAAACAGACTGTTTTCAAGGACCTCAACGCTCTTTATCCTGGCCGCATCAATAACAAGACGAACGGGATTACGCCACGGCGCTGGTTGCAGCAGGTGAACCCCGGCCTCACCAATTTGGTACGCGAAGCCATTGGACCAAAGTTTCTGGACAACGCCGAAGAACTTATGGCCCTTGACCGGTTTGCCAAAGACGCGGGCTTCCTGGAAAAATATTCCGGCATCAAGCGGGCAAACAAGCAAAAACTTTCACAACTTATTCTGCAACGCACCGGCATTCCAACCGATCCCTCAGCGCTGTTTGATGTTCAGATCAAGCGCATCCATGAATACAAGCGGCAGCTGCTAGCCATTCTTGAGACAATTGCGCTTTACAATTCGATCAGGGCTCATCCTGGGCGGCTTACAGTTCCGCGCGTCAAGATTTTTGCGGGGAAGGCCGCGGCGAGTTACTGGGAAGCCAAGACCATCATTCGGCTTATTAATGACGTGGGCACGGTCATCAATGCCGATCCCTCCGTACGCGGATTATTGAAGGTTGTCTTCATCCCAAATTACAATGTGACCCTTGCCGAAACGATTGTGCCGGCAGCTGATATTTCGGAGCAGATATCCACTGCCGGGATGGAAGCCTCCGGGACCGGCAACATGAAACTGGCGATCAATGGCGCACTTACGGTTGGCACCCTTGACGGGGCGAACGTGGAAATTTCTGAACATGCCGGCATCGACAATGTTTTCATATTTGGATTGACCGCGGCACAAGTTGCGGAAAAACGAAAGGCGGGGCACGTGCCTCGCGACATCATTGACCATTCTCCTCATTTGAAGCAGGTCATCGAATCCATCCGCAGCGGCGTGTTTTCGCCTTCGGAGCCAAACCGCTATCACGAGCTTGTTGCCAACCTTTTAGACCATGACTATTACCTGATTACAGCGGATTTTGCCGCTTATTCCGAGGCGCTCGGCAAGGCGGATGCGGTCTGGCGTGACAGTTCCCATGCCTGGACCAAAAAGGCCGTGCATAATACGGCTCGGCTTGGCTGGTTCTCCGCAGACCGGACAATTCGTGACTATGCCCGCGATATCTGGACTATTCCGGTCGCATGATTTGCCATTGCTCCTTTTCAATCTCCATCCCATAGTGGCTGGAAATACAGTGAGAGCCCGATGGCAGCAGGCGTGTTAAGTAAGGCTGAAGTTGACGCTCTTGTCGTTGGCCAACACCATGACCCTTTCGCAGTTCTTGGCTTGCACAAGGTCGGGCGCGGATTTGTGAGCCGGGCTTTTGTCAGCGGGGCTGACACGCTATCGGTTCACACTTTGGATGGGGTCAAGGTCGGTGACCTCGTTAAAGCCCATGATGCTGGTTTCTTTGAAGGTGCGGTAAAACTCAAGGATCGCCAGCCACTGCGCCTTGAGGCTGCCAACGCGGGCGGCAACTGGCATGTCATTGATCCCTACTCCTTTGGACCCGTGCTCGGCCCCCTTGACGACTACTACGTGGCGCAGGGCACGCATTTGCGGCTTTACGACAAGATGGGGGCCCATGTCATTTCCCACGAGGGTGTCAGCGGTGTGCACTTTGCCGTGTGGGCGCCAAATGCGCAGCGGGTTTCCGTCATTGGCGATTTCAACGAATGGGATGGGCGCAGGCATGTAATGCGCAAGCGCATGGGCACGGGCGTTTGGGAGATATTCCTTCCCGGCCTTGATGAAGATGTAAAATACAAGTTCGAGATCATTGGGGCCGATGGCAACCGCTTGCCTCTCAAGGCTGACCCTTATGCCTTTGCAGCAGAACTGCGACCACATACGGCATCTGTCGTATCCAGCATTGGTCATTTCAAGTGGACGGATGGCGACTATCTGAAAGCGCGTGCAATGCGCGATGCGCGCCGTTCGCCCATGTCCATCTACGAAGTGCATCTCGGCTCCTGGCGCAAGAAAGATGGCAGTGAATTTCTGAGCTATGATGAATTGGCCACCGATCTCGTGGGTTACGTCCGCGATCTGGGTTTCACCCATATTGAGTTGCTGCCCATTTCGGAACACCCCTATGACCCCTCATGGGGCTATCAGCCAACGGGCCTCTTTGCGCCGACCTCGCGTTTTGGCGACCCGGAAGGATTTGCGCGCTTTGTGGATGCGGCCCATGCCGCGGGCATTGGCATTATTCTCGATTGGGTTCCGGCGCATTTCCCAACTGATGAGTTTGGTCTGGCACATTTTGATGGCACCGCGCTTTATGAGCATGCGGACCCGCGCAAGGGTTTTCATCCGGATTGGAACACCGCCATCTATAATTTTGGCCGCACCGAAGTGCAGAGCTTTCTGATCAACAATGCCCTGTTCTGGCTGGAGAAGTATCACATCGATGGCTTGCGCGTCGATGCGGTGGCCTCCATGCTCTATCTCGATTACTCGCGCAAGAGCGGCGAGTGGATTCCAAATGAACACGGCGGCAATGAAAACCTTGAAGCCATTGCCTTCCTCAAACGCATGAATGAGGTGTGCTACGCGGCGCACCCCGGCATCGTCACTATTGCGGAAGAATCGACGGCGTTTCCCGGTGTGTCGCAGCCTTCCCATAGTGGCGGCCTGGGTTTCGGTTTCAAGTGGAACATGGGCTTTATGCACGACACGCTTCAGTATATGTCGCGTGATCCTATTCACCGGCGGCATCACCACAATGACCTGACCTTTGGATTGCTTTACGCCTTCTCGGAAAATTTTGTGCTACCGCTGTCCCACGATGAAGTGGTGCATGGCAAGGGTTCGCTTTTGCAAAAGATGGGCGGTGATGCCTGGGCGAAATTTGCCGGGCTTCGCGCTTATTACGCCTTCATGTGGGCCTATCCCGGCAAGAAGCTTCTGTTCATGGGCCAGGAATTTGCGCCGTGGGACGAATGGGGCGAGGCTAAGAGCCTTGACTGGCACCTGCTTGAGTTTGAGCCCCACAAGGGCGTCCAAACGCTTATTGCGGACCTGAACAAGCTCTACAAATCCAGCCCCGCCATGCATGGCAGGGATTGTGAAGGCGAAGGCTTCCAATGGCTGATTGCCGATGACCACACAAATTCCGTGTTCGCCTGGGCGCGCTGGGCTGGCGAGGCTTCTCCCATCGTTTCAATTTCCAACCTGACGCCGGTTCCCCGCGTTGGCTACGTTGTGCCCATGCCGCGGGCCGGGCGGTGGATTGAAAAGATAAATTCCGATGCCTTGAACTATGGGGGCACGGGCCTGGGCAACGGCGGGAGCGTATTGGCAATTGCAAAGGAATCGGCAGGGCAGCCCACTGAGGCGATACTAACCTTACCACCAATGGCGACCTTGATTTTGGAATTTTCGGCGACATAATAAAAATCAAAAATTTGGGAGGAAAAATTGGCAGAACCCCGCAGAACCGCACCCCTTGCCCGTGACGCCATGGCCTATGTTCTGGCAGGTGGGCGCGGCAGCCGACTGATGGAACTTACCGACCGGCGGGCCAAGCCTGCGGTATTTTTCGGAGGAAAATCCCGCATCATTGATTTTGCCCTTTCCAACGCTTTGAACTCCGGCATCCGGCGCTTCAGCGTGGCTACCCAGTACAAGGCCCACAGCCTCATCCGGCACTTGCAAAGGGGCTGGAACTTCCTGCGGCCGGAACGCAATGAGAGTTTCGACATTCTGCCCGCGAGCCAAAGGGTGTCCGAGGACCAGTGGTATAACGGGACGGCAGATGCGGTGCATCAAAACGCCGATATCATCGAAGGTTATGGTCCCCAGTACATGGTGATTTTGGCGGGCGACCATATTTACAAGATGGACTATGAGCTAATGCTGCAGCAGCATGTGGACCAGGGCGCTGATGTCACCGTAGGCTGTCTTGAGGTACCACGCATGGAAGCCACGGGCTTCGGCGTCATGCATGTGGATGACAAGGACAGGATTATTGCATTCGTCGAAAAACCAAAGGACCCGCCCGGAATTCCCGGCAACATGGACAATGCACTCGCCTCCATGGGCATTTATGTTTTCAACACGAAATTCCTGCTTGATCTTCTCAAGGTAGATGCGGCGAACAAGAAATCGGCCCATGACTTTGGCAAGGACATCATTCCGCATATTGTGAAGAACGGGAAAGCCGTGGCGCATCGCTTCACACAATCCTGCGTGCGCTCGACTAAAGAGGCGTCAGCCTATTGGCGCGATGTGGGAACAGTGGACGCATATTGGGAAGCCAATCTTGATCTTTGCGACATCCTGCCCGCATTGGACCTCTATGATCACAACTGGCCGATCTGGACTTACGGGGAAGTAACGCCACCGGCAAAATTTGTGCACGACGAAGATGGCCGGCGCGGCATGGCCGTATCGTCGCTTGTTTCGGGTGGCTGTATTGTTTCAGGTGCGTCGCTCAGGCGAACGCTATTGTTCACGGGTGTCCGGGTGAATTCCTTTTCAAATGTCGAAGAGGCCGTGGTCATGCCCTATGTGGAAATTGGGCGGAATGCCAGCTTGAAAAAAGTTGTCATTGACCGCGGCGTTGTCATTCCCGATGGCTTGGTCGTGGGTGAAGACCCGGTTGAAGATGCCAAAAGATTCAGGCGAACCGAAAATGGTGTCACCCTCATCACCAAGCCGATGATTGCAAAACTGACGGCATGAAGATACTCAGCGTCGCATCCGAAGTATTTCCGCTGGTCAAGACCGGCGGACTGGCTGATGTTGCCGGAGCCCTTCCGGCTGCGCTGGCCAAACAGGGTGTGCATGTCATTACGCTGATGCCGAGTTATCCGGCAGTTATAAAGGCGCTTGAAGAATTTGAGGTTGTTTATACTTCGGACAGTTTTTTTGGCGGCGCAGCGCGATTGCTGTGGGGAAAGGTGAAAGGACTTGAACTCTTTGTGCTCGATGCACCGCATCTCTATGACCGGCCGGGAAACCCCTATCTCGGCCCCGATGGAAAAGACTGGCCCGACAATTCACGGCGCTTTGCCGCCCTCTCCTTGATCGCAGCTGAAATCGGACGTGGGCAGGTGGCGGATTTCGTGCCTGACATTATCCATGCCCACGACTGGCAGGCAGGGCTTGTTCCCGCTTATGTGCGTTATGGCGGCGGGCCTAAGACCGTCATGACGGTGCATAACCTGGCATTTCAGGGGCACTTCCCTGCTTCGATCTTTGGCACGCTTGGACTGCCGCCCAAAGCCTTCGGCATTGAAGGCGTGGAGTATTTTGGCGGTGTTGGATACCTGAAGGCGGGGCTGCAATGCACCGATGCCATCACCACGGTGAGCCCTACCTATGCCCGCGAGATTCTTACAGTTGAAGACGGCATGGGGCTTGATGGATTGCTTCGCGTCCGAAGCAATGTGGTGCATGGGATCGTTAACGGGATTGACACGGATATCTGGAATCCGGCCAATGACGCGAATATCACGCAGAGCTACACGGCAAAGCAGTTGGCCAAGCGCGAAGCAAACAAGCGGACCATTGAGAAACGTTTCAGTCTGGAGAGTGGCGACGGGCTGCTATACTGTATTGTCAGCCGGCTTACGCTGCAAAAGGGCATGGACCTCGTGGCAGCATCCCTTCCCAGGCTCATTGAACTCGGCGGCAGACTTGCCATTCTGGGGTCCGGCGATGCAGTGTTGGAGGGATCACTCAAGGAAGCCACAGTTCGCTATCCCGGCAGGGTTGGCATCGCCACAACCTATGACGAGCCGCTGTCGCATCTCCTGCAGGCGGGGTCCGATGCCATTCTCATTCCTTCGCGCTTTGAACCCTGTGGCCTCACGCAGCTCTACGGATTGCATTATGGATGTGTGCCTGTGGTGGCGCGGGTGGGCGGTCTTGCCGACACGATTGTTGACGCCAATGATGCGGCCCTTTCGGCGGGGGTTGCTTCAGGGATTCAATTTTCGCCAGTTACACAAGAAGCACTGGAACATGCGCTACAGCGAGCATCGACGCTTTACGCTGACAAGGCCGCATGGGCCTCCATGCAACAGGCAGGCATGAAGGCCGATGTATCATGGACACGCAGCGCTGCGCGCTACGCCGATCTCTACCGCTCACTGTTGAAGGCCGCCTGAGATGATTAGAACTGTTTCCACCACACCTTTTGAAGGGCAAAAGCCCGGAACGTCGGGTTTGCGCAAGAAGGTGCCGGTGTTCCAGCAGGCCCATTACGCGGAGAATTTCATTCAATCCATATTCGATGGACTTGAAGGTTTCAGAGGCAAGACCCTGGTCATTGGCGGGGATGGCAGATATTTCAACCGTGAGGTCATCCAAACCACCATTCGCATGGCGGCGGCAAATGGTTTTGGCCGTGTGCTGACGGCCAGAGGCGGGCTCCTATCGACTCCCGCTGCTTCCCACCTCATCCGCAAATCGAAAGCATTTGGCGGCATCATTCTTTCTGCCAGTCACAATCCGGGTGGTCCCGATGGCGATTTCGGCATCAAGTATAATGCTGGCAATGGCGGCCCAGCGCCAGAGAAAATGACCGATCAGTTTTTCGCCAATACCAAAAAAATTTCGAGCTACAAGATTTCCGATGGTGGTGACTGCAATCTGGATAAGCTGGGAACATCCAAAATCGAAGGCATGACGGTCGAAGTTGTTGATCCGGTGTCGGACTACCAGAAGCTCATGGAAACCCTGTTTGACTTCGATGCGATCAGAGCACTTTTCAAGTCCGGGTTTCGCATTCAATTTGATGCGATGCACGCCATAACCGGCCCCTATGGCCATGCCATTCTGGAAGGCGCCCTTGGTGCTCCCAAGGGTTCGGTTGTCAATGGAACACCGCTTCCTGATTTCGGCGGGCATCATCCGGACCCCAATCTGGTTCATGCGAAGGAGCTTTATGATTTGATGATGTCGGCATCCGGACCTGATTTTGGAGCGGCGTCTGATGGCGATGGCGACCGTAATCTCATTATCGGCAAAAACCAGTTTGTGACGCCTTCAGATTCCCTGGCGCTGCTTGCCGCCAATGCGCATCTGGCACCGGGTTACGCCAAAGGACTTGCTGGCGTGGCCCGCTCTATGCCTACAAGCTGTGCAGTTGACAGAGTTGCGGCAAAACTCGGCATCAAGTGTTTTGAAACGCCCACGGGCTGGAAATTTTTCGGCAATCTCCTGGATGCCGGAATGATCACAATGTGTGGCGAAGAAAGTGCGGGAACCGGTTCCAATCATGTGCGCGAAAAGGATGGCCTCTGGGCGGTGCTGCTGTGGCTGAATATTCTGGCCAAGCGGCGGCAAAGCGTTGTGGAAATTGTCAAGGAGCATTGGGCGAGCTATGGCCGCAATTACTATTCGCGGCATGACTATGAAGAGGTGGACGCGGAAGCGGCCAACAAGATGATGGCATTCCTGCGCGACAAGCTGCCAATCCTGAAGGACGAAAAGGCCGGAACCCTTGCGGTGTCCGCAGCCGATGATTTTGCCTATCATGACATCGTCGATGGCTCGAATACCGCCAACCAAGGCATTCGCATTGTGTTTGAGGATGGCTCGCGGGTGATCTTCCGGCTTTCGGGCACCGGCACGGCGGGCGCCACGTTGCGCGTCTATATCGAAAAATATGAAGCGAAGAACCTTGACCTTGAAACACAGGAAGCGCTATCCGATCTCATCGGCTTTGCGCGCGGCCTTGCCGGTATCGCCGAACGCACGGGCCGCATGGAACCGACTGTGATCACCTAGTATGCCTAAATCAAATTCCGGATCGCCTTCACCCCTTGGTGTCACGCTCGCAGAGGGTGGAGTCAATGTTGCTGTCACATCAAAACACGCGCGGCGGATATTTTTCTGCTTGTTTGAAGGTAATGAAGAGACGCGCGTTGAGTTAACGTCTCGCCAGGTCGATGTTTTTTATGGCTTCGTTCCCGGTGTAAGTGTTGGCCAGCATTATGGATTGAGGGCAGAGGGAAGCCATGATGTTGCGCGGGGACATCTCTTTGATGATGCCAAGCTTCTGATTGATCCCTTTGCAACCCAGCTTGACCGCAAGTTCGGCTGGCGTCCGGATTTGGCAAAAGTGGGAGTGGAGACTTCACACATTGTGCCGAAATGTGTTGTCACTGCGCCGGAACCACTCGCACGGCGATTACCCTACCAGACTCCGAACTTCATTTACGAAGTGGCGGTCAAAGCCTTCACCAAACGTCACCCTCTCATCCCTGAGAATATTCGAGGCACGGTGGCGGCGCTCGCAAACCCTGCATGCATTGAACATTTTCTCAGGCTTGGTGTTGATACGGTTGAAGTGATGCCGCTCATGGCGTGGGCGGATGAAAGGCACCTTGCGCAACAAGGCCTTTCGAACGCCTGGGGCTATAACCCCATCAGCTTCTTTGCTCCAGACCCAAGGTTGGTCCCCGGCGGATTGAGAGAGATACGGGAAACTATTGTAGCTCTTCATGACGCGGGGCTTCGTGTGGTCCTTGATGTGGTTTTCAACCATACGGGCGAAAGCGATTTGGGCGGACCAACCGTTTCGCTTCGCGGTCTCGACAATGCGCTCTACTACCGCCATTCAAATGGCGTACTGGTGAATGACACGGGCTGCGGCAATACGTTGGCGACGGACTGTGCACCGGTCATGGAGCTCGTACTGGCATCCATGCGTCACTGGGTGAATGCAGCGGGTGTGGACGGATTTCGCTATGATCTCGCGACAGTCATGGGGCGAAGGGCAAGTGGCTTCGATGGCAATGCTCCCCTGCTGCAGGCCATTCAACAGGATTCCCTGTTGGGTTCTCTCATCCACATTGCGGAACCATGGGATGTCGGGGCTGGCGGCTATCAGCTTGGAAATTTTCCGTCCTCGTGGCACGAATGGAACGATCGTTACCGTGATGATATACGGCAGTTTTGGCGAGGCGATGCCGGGGCGACTGCTAATTTTGCCACGCGCCTGTTGGGTTCATCAGATATCTTTGCGCGCGGCATCCGCAAGCCTTCAAGCAGCATCAACTATGTCGCAGTCCATGATGGTTTCACGCTGCGTGATTTTGTATCCTTCGATCACAAGGACAATTTTGCCAACGGCGAAGGCAACCGCGATGGAAATTCGCATGAGCCCTGCTGGATTTCAGACAATCCTGACAGAGAAGTGAAAGCCCTTCTGGCAACACTGTTCCTCTCACGTGGAACACCGATGCTGACCGCGGGCGATGAATTTGGCCGCGGCCAAGGCGGCAACAACAATGCCTATGCGCAAGACAACGAAACCACATGGCTGAATTGGAGCAAGGCGGATGATGGATTGATTGATCATGTGGCGCAACTGGCCAGGTTCCGCGGCAGGAACGCGCCTTATTTTGCTGACCGCTTTTTAACTGGACGGACACCAGAAGGGCAGAAACATCCAGATATTCAGTGGCTTTCGGCGAAGGGTCAGGCTCTGGACTGGAACGACCCGGCCGTGGTGGTTTTTGGCATGGTCGTGAGTGCCCCGGATGCAAGGGAGCGCCTGCTCATCTGGTTCAACCGGGGCCACAGCGGTGCAACGGTTTCGCCGCCTGCTGCTCAGGAGGGTTATCGCTGGGAGCCGGAGTTGACGACGTGCGCGGCAAGATCGGTTACCATTCTGCTTGAAGTTTTTGACCTACAGAAAAGATCATCCCGACCGGACGATGATCTAATCAATAGCCTCGCTGCCGCTGCCGGCATTCAGGGTGAGTGGTGGGAAGTCAGCGGG
>CAZHCO010000287.1:0-3176 GCA_964530965.1 uncultured Aestuariivirga sp.
ATTGACAATCACCAGTTCATAAGGGTCCGAGCTTTCCGTGATGGAGGGAATGGCGTCCTGGGGATCAATGACTGCTGAAACCTTGTGCTTTCCTGTCAGCGCGATGCGCACCCGGTCAATAAAGGCGACGCGGCTGTCGACTACCAGTATGTTGCCCGATCGCTGATCATTGGGATTGGCATTCGTGACGACGAGCCCCATGGATTGGCTGGATACGGCGCGGGCGCGAAGTTCGTCCGAGAGCATTTTGAGACGCACCAGGCTCTTGATACGGCAGAACAGCGAGACGTCATTGACCGGCTTGGTGAGGAAATCATCGGCCCCGGCCTCAAGCCCGCGCACCCGGTCTTCCATCTGGTCAAGGGCGGTCACCATAATGACCGGAATATGTTGGGTGGTGGCATCCGCCTTGAGGCGCTTGCACACTTCGATGCCGTCAATTCCCGGCATCATCACATCGAGCAAGACAATGTCAGGTTTGGCGCGCTGCACGGCTTCGAGGGCATCGACCCCATTCATTGCTGTTACGACTTCAAAATATTCGGCCGAAAGCTTGGCTTCGAGCAGGCGGACATTTGCCAGAATGTCGTCGACAACAAGAATGCGGGCTGTCATTTTTTCTTGCCCAGGAAACTGTCGATGGTCTTGAGGAAGCTGATCACCGAGATGGGCTTAGAGACGTAGGCCTCGCAGCCCCCCTCCCTGATCTTCTGCTCATCGCCCTTCATGGCAAAGGCCGTGACCGCGATCACCGGAATGGCGCGCAGGTCATCATCTTCCTTCAGCCACTTGGTGACTTCAATGCCGGAAACCTCCGGCAGCTGGATATCCATGAGAATGAGGTCCGGCATGTGCTTGCGCGCCAGGTCAAGCGCCGAAAGGCCATCACGCGTCTGGATGACCTTGTAGCCATGGGCTTCCAGCAAGTCGTTGAACAGCTTCATGTTCAATTCATTGTCTTCAACAACAAGCACGGTCTTAGGCTTCGCGGGGACTGCCTCTGGTGTTTTCATCACGTCCGCCATTTGTGTTGCGGTAAAATTCATAACCAACGCCGCTCTCACTTTTGTAGGGGCCTGCCTTGTTTGACAAGCGCCCCGACTGCTAACTACCCTATTGACGGTCATTGTGAGGCGATTCCGTGACTAATGGCTTAATTGTCAGGCGCCCAACCAGAGCGATAGTCGAATTGGTTAATTGCGAGCAAAGATGGCAGCGAAAGTTTTTGGCGATGCGGAAAGGTCCCAGACAATAGCCTTGAAAGCATTGGCCTATTTGGCCACCGATGAGGACTGGCTGAATCATTTTCTCAATGCGACCGGAATGGATCTGGGCTGCCTGAAGACGGGTGCTGGTGATGTTGGTTTTTTGGCCGGACTGATGGATTATTTTTTGCAGAACGAGGCTTTACTTATAGCCTTTGCTGCCTCAGAAGAACTCGCTCCCGAGACAATTGTCCGCGCCCGCCAGCACCTGCCCGGAGCCCTTAATGATTAGTGAACCCACGTTGGCCCAAATCGCCAACCTGCAATTGCGATCCAACCGCCCTCTCGTCATTTGTGACGTGGACGAGGTGGTGGTCCATTTTACCCGGGATTTTGAGGATTTTCTGGGGAGCCTGAACCTCGAACTTGATCCCTCCCGAATGTTGTTCAATGGCAATATCCGCCAGCAGAAAAACCAGACCCTGCTCAGCGCCGAGGAAAGCGAAGATGTCGTGGTGCAGTTTTTTGCCGAGCGCACCCTGGAGATGCAAACCATTGACGGCGCGGTGGACGCACTCCACAACATCGGAAAATCCGCCGACGTCGTCATGCTTACCAATCTGCCCCACGAGGCAGGCGATGACCGCCGGGCCAATCTTGCGGGACATGGCCTAAATTTCCCGGTCGTCACGAACTCCGGCCCCAAGGGCCCGGCCATCCGGAAAATCGCCTCGCAGGTTTCAGCCCCCGTTGTGTTTATTGACGACAGCCCGGGCTTTATTACATCGGCCTTTCACCACGCCCCCGATGTGCATCTCATCCACTTCCTCCACGACGAACGCTACGCCCGTCTCGTTGCCCCCCTGGATTTTGTATCCCTGCGCACCGGTAACTGGGAAGAAATGCACCCCCACGTGCTGAAATTGATCGCAGGAAATTAGCCCCCGGCTGCATTCGGCGTTATACTGCCACCATGGATGCGACCTTCGAAACACCCGGATTCTGCCGCGACTGCTTTACAGCGGTGCAACCGCAGGATACCCGCTGCCCCACTTGCCGGGGGCCTCGGCTTAAGCACCATCCGGAAATCCATGACCTTTCCATCGCCCATATCGACTGCGATGCCTTCTATGCGGCGGTTGAAAAACGCGACAATCCATAACTCAAAGACAAGCCTGTAATCATCGGCGGCGGCACGCGCGGCGTGGTTTCCACCGCCTGTTATGTAGCCCGCATCAAGGGTGTCAAATCAGCCATGCCCATGTTTAAGGCGCTCGCCCTTTGCCCCGAAGCCACTGTCATTCGCCCCGATATCCGCAAATATTCCGCTGTGGGCAAACAGGTGCGTGAACTTATGCTGGAACTCACACCACAAGTGGAGCCTATATCCATCGATGAGGCCTTTCTCGATCTCACCGGTACCACTAGGCTGCATGGCCGGAGCCCTGCTGTTTCATTGGCGACGCTGCTGAAAACCATTGAAACCAAAATTGGGATCAGCGCCTCCGCCGGGCTCTCCTACAATAAATATCTGGCCAAGGTCGCCTCCGACCTCGAAAAACCCAGGGGATTTTCAATTATCGGAAGAGCCGAGGCCAAGAGCTTCCTGGCCGAAAAATCCGTAAGCCTGATCTGGGGCGTGGGCCGCGCTTTTCAGGCACAACTCCTCAAGGACGGCATAACCCTCATTGGCCAGTTGCAGAACATGGAGCGAAATGAGCTCATGCGCCGCTATGGCGTAATGGGCGCCAGGCTCTTTCATCTCGCGCGTGGCGAGGACGCCCGCAACGTTTCACCCCATGACGAAACCAAAAGCATTAGCGCTGAAACCACCTTCAACCATGATATCAGCTCCTTTGAAGCCCTGGAACGCATTCTCTGGCAATTGTCCGAAAAGGTTTCGAGGCGGGCAAAGCATGACGGCCTCTCTGGCTTGACCGTGGTGCTGAAACTCAAAACGACGGATTTCAA
>CAZHCO010000288.1:0-12863 GCA_964530965.1 uncultured Aestuariivirga sp.
CCGCTTAGGACGGAGCCGAAGTTGCAGCTCCAGATCAAAGGCAAAAATCGCCACGAAAGCGTGGGCGCGGACTTCGCGTCAACCGCCGGACTACCACGACCGGCATACCTGCGAGCTTTGCGTCCACGCAACCCTTCGCTACCGGCCCCTCGCAAATGCTCGGGGCGTTCGACACTCAAATCATGCCACTGGCATGATTTGCCGGAGCTCCGCTCCGTCGTGCCTCACCCCCGGAAACGGCACTACCGTTTCCACCCCCGGCAGAGCCGTGGGCGAAGCCGTGCCCGACGCTCATTGACAAGTGAATAACCACCCCACCCGTCATCCCGATGAAAATCGGGACCCAGACTTTCCGCTTGTTTACCGGTTGAAAGCCTGGGTTCCGGCTTCTCGCCTTGGCGAAGCGGAAGCTTCGCTTCGGCGCAGCCAGGTCGCCGGAATGACGAACTGGAGAAACTGCACTCTCAAGGATAGAGGGAAGAACGAATTCCCTACTCCTTCCGGTTCTGTCTGTTCGAGATCAAGTCATCCACGACGGCAGGATCAGCTAAGGTCGACGTATCGCCAAGCGAGCCAAAATCATCCTCGGCAATCTTTCGCAAAATGCGCCGCATGATTTTTCCTGATCTTGTTTTGGGCAATCCTGGAGAAAACTGGATTTTGTCCGGCGTGGCAAAAGGCCCGATTTCCTTGCGCACATGGGCAACAAGATCCTTGCGCAAATCATCGGAGCCCTGTTCACCCGCCATCAGCGTAACGTAGCAATAGATGCCCTGCCCCTTGATGTCATGGGGATAGCCCACAACCGCGGCCTCGGACACCAGCGTATGACTGACAAGAGCCGACTCAACCTCCGCCGTGCCAAGCCTGTGGCCGGAAACATTGAGCACATCATCAACGCGCCCGGTGATCCAGTAGTAACCGTCCTCATCCCTGCGGCAGCCGTCTCCGGTGAAATACATGCCCTTGTAAGTGGAGAAATAGGTCTGCACAAAACGTTCATGGTCGCCATAAACCGTCCGCATCATGCCGGGCCAGGAATCGAGAATGACCAGATTGCCCGAAGCCGCCCCTTCCAGAAACGCGCCCTTGTCATCAACCAATGCAGGCTGGCAGCCGAAGAAAGGCCGTGTGGCCGAACCCGGCTTGAGCTTTGTGGCGCCGGGCAGCGGCGTAATCAGAATGCCGCCAGTTTCCGTCTGCCACCAGGTGTCAACAATCGGGCAGCGGCCATCGCCCACAACCCTGTGATACCATTCCCACGCTTCCGGATTGATAGGCTCCCCCACTGTGCCCAGAAGCCGAAGCGAATTCCGTGAGGTCTTTTTCACCGGCCCTTCACCGGCGCCCATCAGGGCCCGGATGGCCGTAGGCGCCGTATAGAATGTGTTGACCTGATGCTTGTCGATCACTTCCCAGAAGCGCGAATTCGTTGGGTAATTCGGCACCCCTTCAAACATCAGCGTCGTGGCACAATTGGCCAGCGGCCCGTAAACGATGTAGCTGTGGCCCGTCACCCAGCCCACATCCGCCGTGCACCAGAAAATATCGCCGTCGTGATAGTCGAACACATACTGATGCGTCATGGAGGCATAGACGAGATAGCCACCCGTCGTATGCAATACGCCTTTGGGCTTGCCCGTCGAACCCGAAGTGTAAAGAATAAACAGCGGATCCTCCGCCTTCATTTTTTCGGGCTTGCAATCAGTCGAAACTTTCGTGGCTTCCTCATGATACCAAAGGTCGCGGGCTCCATCGAAAGGCACAGGCCCGCCCGTACGGCGCACCACCAGAACCTTTTCATTGCCCGCGCATTTCTTCAGCGCCTCATCCGTATTGTGCTTTAGCGGGATTTTTTTGCCCGCCCGAAGGCCTTCATCCGCCGTGATGATAAATTTGGAAGCACAATCTTTGATGCGCCCCGCAAGCGAATCCGGCGAGAAGCCGCCAAACACGATGGAATGCACCGCCCCGATGCGCGTGCATGCCAGCATCGCGTAGGCCGCTTCCGGAATCATCGGCATGTAAATGGTAACGCGGTCACCCTTCTTCACCCCATTGCGCTTCATCACATTGGCAAAGCGGCAGACCTGGGCGTGAAGCTCAGCGTAGGTAATTTTCTTGTCGTCATAAGGATTATCGCCTTCCCAGATGATCGCCGTCTGGTTGGCCCGCTTCTTCAGATGCCGGTCAATGCAGTTATAGGAAACATTCAGAACCCCATCTTCAAACCACTTGATGGAAACCTTGTCATAGGCAAAGGAGGTGTTCTTGATTTTGGTCGGTGCCTTGAACCAATCCAGCCGCTTGGCATGCTTCGCCCAGAACTTTGCCGGCGCCTTCACCGATTCCGCATACATCGCCCTGTAGCCCGCATCATCAACAAAGGCGCGTTTTTTCCAACTGGCTGGAACCGGGTAAGTCTTGGACGACATGGGCGTTTTCCTTATGTGTTATGCCGCAATGTAAGGTCAGTCATGCGGGCCAATCAAGTAGCCTAAAGTTTAAGCAAGTGCCATACGTGGACCCATGACCATCTCCCGCCACTTCGTCTTTTTCATATTTCTGGGCCTGTTCTGGGGCCTTTCCCAGTCCCTCTACAAGGCCATGGCCTTGCAAAACATGCCCATCAGCCATGTCATTGTTTACACGGGTTTTGGCGTCGGCCTCGGCCTCATGATTGCGGCGCTCTGTTCAGGAACAAAGTTGCAATTCAACCGCGAAGTCGTTCTCTTCGGCCTGGGCTGTGCCGTGCTCATGAACATCCCCTTTGCCGCCGGCCTCTATCTGATCCGCCATATCCCAGCCACTGAAATGGCGATCATCGTTTCAACCGCACCCTTCTTCAATTATGCGATTGCCCTGTTGACCGGCCGTGAAAACGCCGTACCTCGCCGATTGCTTGCAGTTGCAGCTGGTTTCATTTCGAGCGCCGTACTGATCCTCTCGCGCGAAGGCATGTTGTCTGGTCAAATATCCTGGTGGACCCTGGCGGCCTTCAGCACACCCATTCTCTACACCGCCTATAACTGGTTCGCCGCCCAATATTGGCCAAAACGCGCCGATGTATTTTCCATTGGCACCTCCGAGAGCTTCTGGTCCGGAATCATCGCAATTCCAGCCCTGCTTTTATTTGAGCAACCCTGGGGGCCGAAGACCCCAGAGCTCTTCGCCTATTGGACTGTGCTTGTAGCAGGCATCCTGTGGATCATCGAACGCATTGCCTTCTTCACCCTCATCCGTGACAAGGGCGCGGTTTACACCATTCAGGCCGTCTATGTTTCAACCCCCGCCGCCGTGATCTTCGCCATATTCTTCTATGGCGGCGGCGCCGATATCTGGCTTTGGATTTCACTTGGAATTCTGATGCTGGCGCTCTGGCTCAACAACTCCGGCTCATCAGTCAGGCCTTCAGTTGCCACACAGCCGTCCGTTTGATTTCCGCATCTTCAAGGTCACGGGTGACGGGAACATTGTATTCAGCGAGTTTTTCAAGCTGATCCCTAGGTAAATAGCTCCGCCCAGGATCACCGATGAATATTTTCGCGCCCTGTTCCTGCGCTTGCCGCAACCATGCCAGGCAACGTGTGGCTAGAGTTTTTTCATAGAAGAGATCGCCCACGAGAATGACATCGACCAGTGGAGGTCCATGAGGAAGTAGATCATCAAGTTGAACATCAAGACTGACCTGATTAAGTTCCGCATTCATCAGTGCAGCAGTCGTAGCGAACTCATCAATATCAGCGGCCGTTGTTTTGGCCGCTCCAACCTGTGATGCTGCAATAGCAACCAGACCAGAGCCCGTCGCCAAATCGAGAACCGTTAGGTTTTTAACTGTCTCAGCGTGATCGAGAACATAACGCGACAACGCCTGTCCACCCGCCCAGGCAAAGGCCCAAAATGGCGGCGGCAGGCCCATTTCGCCAAGCTCTTCCTCAGTCTTCTGCCACAGCGGCACGGCCTCATGGGCCAGATGCAATTTCACTTCCGGCACCAATGGCGGTGTCATCACAGTCGTATTTTGCCGGATGAAATCCGCTTTGCTCACGTCAGGCGCGGCGGGGTTTTAACCCCACCGAGATCGCAAATGATTTTCCATTCATCGGCGGTAACGGGCTGCACCGAAAGCCGTGAGTTCTTAACCAGCACCATCTCCTTCAGGCGCTTGTCCAGCTTGATGTCATCAAGGGTAACCGGCTTCGGCACTTCCATCAGCGCGCGGATATCCACGCAGTCCCATGTATCAACGTCAGCGGTTGAATCCTTATGTACGAGCTTGCACACCTCAACGATGCCAACAATGGCCTTGGACTCGTTCGAATGGTAGAAGAAACCCTTATCGCCGAGCGTCATCAGCCGCATGTTGTTGCGCGCCTGGTAATTGCGCACTCCCGTCCATTCCTCGCCAGTTTTCCCCTTGGCCTTCTGCATGTCCCAGGACCACACGCCAGGTTCCGATTTAAAAAGCCAGTACGCCATTACACGGCCTCCGGATTCTTGATCAGCCATTTCCACGGCTTGATTTCAACCGACGCGAATAGTCCCGCAACCGCATAGGGGTCTCGCCCCGCGATCTCGGAAATTGCCGCGCGATTCTGCGCTTCAATGATTACAAGACTGCCCGTCGGGCTGCCCTCATCATTGGTGAATGGACCGGCGGCCTTCAGGTTGCCGCCAAGACTTTCCAGGAACTTGAGATGACCAGGCCGCGATTGCTGACGCAATTCCAGGCTGTTTGGCTTATCCGTGCATATCAACGCAAATAGCATGTTCACTCCCTATCGAATTTCTTCCCGCACCGGCCTAGTCAGTAGCTTGGCAATCTCCTGTGCCGGTTCCGCTCCCTGATCGATGATCGCGGAAACGGCGGCCACAATCGGCATGTCCACCTCATTCAAGACAGCAAGCGAATGGGCAACCCTTGCCGTATGTGCCCCTTCCACAACACCGCGCGAGGAGCCGAGCGCCTCGGCAACAGAACGCCCCTGCCCGATGGCCAGACCGAAGGAATAGTTGCGCGACTGGCGGCTGGAGCAGGTGAGCAGGAGATCGCCCAGCCCCGCAAGCCCCGTAAGCGTTTCAGGCTTTGCCCCAAGTTTTTTCCCAAAGCGCATCAACTCGGCAAATCCCCGCGTCGTGAGCGCGGCCCGCGCGCTATCGCCAAGCCCACGGCCATCAGCAATGCCGCAGGCAATGGCCAGAACATTTTTTAACGCGCCGCCGATTTCAACGCCCAAGATATCATCGGAGCCATAAACCCGAAACATGGGAAGGCTAAGCGCCTGCGCCCATTCGCCGGCTTCCGCCAGTGTAGGTGCAGCAAGGGTAACAGCCGTTGGCATGGCCTTCAGCACATCACTTGCAAAGCTCGGGCCCGACAGCACGAATACGTGCGCCCCCGGTACAATTTCCGCGACAACCTCGTTCATGAATTTGGCGCTGCTCTGCTCAATGCCCTTGGCACTGATAATGAGCGGAATGTCGTTCGGCGGCTTGATCACGCGCAGCACTTCGCGCACCGCCTGGGCGGGCACCGCCACGATTATGGCATCAAAGCTTTCAAATGAGGCCACATCCGAGTATTTCCTGGACCACATGCCGACCTCGTGGCCTGCAGTCCTTGCAACATGGGCCAGTGCCTGCCCCCAGGCCCCGTTCCCCGCAATGGCAATGTGCCGCTTCAAACCTTAGCCCCCAATTTTCCAGAACCGTAAACCGGCGCTGAAATATCATCCAGAGGCCAGCGCGCCCGTGCCGCTATGCTCAAGTCATCAACGAGGCCAAGCGCCAATCGCTCCGCACCCGCCCAGGCAATCATCGCCGCATTGTCGGTGCAAAGAGCCGCCGGCGGCACAATGAGCTTGAACCCAAACATTTTGGCTGAAGTTGTCATCACATTTTTCAAAGTCGCGTTCGCCGCAACGCCACCGGCCACAATCAAGGCTGGCTCTCTCACTTCCGGATAGGCCTCGCGGAAAGTTGCAAAAGCCATCTTCAAACGATCCTGCAATGTTTCCGCAACCGCCGTTTCAAAACTGGCGCACACATCCGCGATATCCTGCTCCGACAAATGCCCCAAATTTTGAACTGCTTCGCGCACGGCAGTTTTGAGTCCCGAGAATGAAAAATTGCAATCCTTCCGCCCCTTGAGCGGCCGTGGAAAATCAAAGCGCTGCGGATTGCCTTTGCGCGCATACTGCTCCACTAATGGGCCGCCGGGATAGCCCAGCCCCAGAAGCTTTGCCGTTTTGTCGAAGGCTTCACCCAAAGCATCGTCAATCGTAGTCCCCAGCCTGCGATATCGACCAACGCCTTCGACCAATTGAAACTGCGTATGGCCCCCCGAAATCAAGAGAAGCAAATAGGGAAAGGGACAAGGCTCCAGCATTCGCGGCGTAAGCGCATGGCCCTCGAGGTGATTGATGGCGAGCAAGGGTTTGTCATGGGCCATGGCAATGGCCTTGGCGGTGGTAAGACCGATGATAACGCCGCCCAAAAGCCCCGGTCCCGCCGTGGCCGCCACGCCATCAAGCATGGGGTAAGTTATTCCCGCCTCTGCCATGGCCTGTGCGACCAACCGGTCCAGATGCCGGATATGAACCCGCGCCGCAATTTCCGGCACCACGCCGCCATAGGGCGCATGGTCCTCAATCTGCGAAAGCACAATATTGCTGGCAATTTCGCCGCTGCCGTCGGGATGCCTGCGGATAACGGCTGCCGCCGTTTCATCACAGGATGTTTCAATACCGAGGATATGGGTAGCGGCTGCGGCCATGGGATGGATGACGTCTCACAATTTAGCGGTTAGCGCAAATTGATCCTTGATGGAATCACATTTGTTTTTCCCTCCCCCTTGTGGGGAGGGATTAAGGGTGGGGGTCGCTCCGGCCCTTACCATCGTATTCACAACACCTTTTTAGACTACCAGACCCCCACCCCGACCCTCCCCACAAGGGGGAGGGAGAAAATGTTGGTTCTGTCTGACTTCATTCTGCTCTAGAACGTTGCCTCGCTTCAGCGCGTGATCAGGTTAAGTGGGCACCGGTTAACCGTCCGATCACGCGCCATCATTAAACTGACGATCACGTTTGTCACTTTAGGTCGACTTGACCTAAAGTGACCGTGATCTAGCATCCACCGGATACAACTTGCAAATGCCGCGTATAAAAATTGGAACCCGGGGTTCTCCCCTCGCCCTCGCCCAGGCCCGTGAAACCCGCGAACGGCTTATTGCCGCCCATGGCCTTGACCCCGCAGATATTGAGATTTTGCCGATCGCCACGACAGGTGACCGTATCAAGGACCGCCCGCTGAATGAGATCGGCGGCAAGGGGCTTTTCACCAAGGAAATCGAAGATGCCCTGTTGGCCGGTGAAATCCAACTCGCCGTGCATTCCATGAAAGACCTGCCGGCTAATCTGCCGGACGGACTCACTATCGCAGCCGTGCTTCCCCGCGAAGATCCAAGGGATGCCTTCATGAGCCCCGTGGCCAATTCTCTGGCTGAACTGAAAACGGGTGCTATTATCGGCTCCTCCTCGGTTCGCCGCACGGCGCAAGTCTTGAGGCTGCGCCCCGATCTGAAAACCGTGCAGTTTCGAGGCAATGTTGAAACCCGGTTGCGCAAACTTTCGGAAGGTATTGCCGACGCCACCTTCCTCGCCTGCGCTGGGCTGAACCGATTGGGCCTTGCGGATAAAATTACCGCGGCCGTTCCCGTTGAGGTCATGCTGCCTGCCATCGCCCAGGGTGCCATCGGCATTGAAATTCGAGACGATGACGAAGCAACTCGCAAATTGTTGGCCGCCATCAATCACCCGGAAAGCCAGATCGCAGTTACCTGCGAGCGCGCTTTTCTCAAGGCCCTTGATGGCTCCTGCCGCTCGCCCTTGGCGGGCCTCGCAACACTGAATGGCAACACGCTGAATTTCCGTGGCCATGCCCTAACACCCGATGGCGTCCATTGTTTTGAAACCACAAAAGCAGGTTCAGCAAGTGACGCCGCCCGTATAGGCAAAGAGGCGGGCGTGGAAGTGAAGACGCGCGGCGGCGCGTTGATTGCATTCTGATGCAACTCATCATCACCAGACCGGAAGTAGACGCGTTGCCACTGAAGGCAAAACTCGAAGGCTTAGGTCACACGGCGCACCTGGCGCCGCTTCTCAAAATAGTTCCACGTCCTGATGTGTATGTTCCGCCACTGGCCTATCAACTCGCATGTGCGACCAGCGCCAATGCCCTGAAAAGCGTTCATCTGGGCGATGAGATAAAAAAAATCCCGCTTCTCGCCGTCGGGCCGCAATCCCTTGCCGTCGCAAAGCAGGTAGGGTTCAAAGATTGCCAGGCCCATGGCGGCGATGTGCAGGGGCTCGTCGCCCACATTGCTGAGAACTTCGATCCGAAAAATGGTCCGATCCTCTATCTCTCAGGCGCTGAAACTTCAAGCAACTTGCGCGCCCTCCTGAAAGCCTCGGGCTTCGCGATGGAACGCGTGATCATTTACGATGCCGTAGTTCAAACACCTCCTGAAATTGACAAGGCCTTGGCAAAAGCCAATGGCGTATTGCTCTATTCGCCGCGCAGTGCCCGCATCTGGTGCGACCTCATGGCGAAATCCAAACTGGAAAAACAAGCAGCAAGCCCCACATATTATTGCCTGTCGGATAATGTGGCAAAAATCCTGCCTGAGCCCTGGCAGAAGCGAGTCGCAAAAACGCCTGATGAGGCTGCGATGCTGACCCTTCTTGATTGACGCCCACGAACCCGTTAGGCCTGTGACATGACAAACGAAAACCCTGAATCGCCCTTGAAACCACAGGTCATCGACCTGGATGCCGAGGAAGTAATTGTCGAAGAGGCTGATAAACCGGCAGCCCCGCCGCCGCCAACGCCTGCAAGGAAATCCGTTCATCCGGTCGCCTGGCTTGCCTTAGCGTTGCTCGGCGGTATTGTAGCAGGCGGCTGGTTTTATAAGGATGTTCTGTCATCCTACATGCCCAGCAATGAACTGGTCACCGCACGAAGCCGCATCGACGCGCTGGAAGCACAGACCAAAACGCTGGGGGAGCAACTCACCTCAATCGCTGGCAACTCCGATCAATTGAAAACCGAAATTCAAAGCGCAACCGAAAAATCTTCCGCTGCGCAAAGCGCGAGCGCAGCTCTTGAAACGCGCATGGCTTCAATCGAGACCGCAGCAAAATCCGTGAAAGCGGAGTTGGAAAAATTGAAATCCGCTCCTGCCACGGGAGGAACGACAGGCACAACGGTAGACAGCAGTGCTCTGGCGACACTGGCGCAGCGCCTTGATGCCTTGGAAAAAGATGTGGCGAGTCTCAAGACGGTCAGCACGCCGGGCGATCAGTCTGCCGCCTCCGCGACCCTGTCCCAATCCATGTCCGATCTCAAAGCGAAAATCGCATCGGGTGCGTCCTACGTGGGCGAGCTTGAACGCATATCGCGCATGGTGCCCGCCGCCGCCGGGTTGGACACGCTGTCCGCAAACGCCAATGAAGGCCTGCCGACGGCAGCCGGATTGGCCGCGGAGCTCACCAGCCTCATTCCCCTGCTGCCCAAGCAGGAAACTGAGTTGCCTTCATCGGAAAATTCTTACCTCGGCAGTTTCTGGGATGCCATGAAGGGTGTGATCACCGTTCGCCGCATTGGTGAAACCGATTGGCCAGACCTTGCCGCGAAATGTGCTGCACTTGCTGAAAGCGGCGATCTTGCCCAGGCCATTGAGAGAATAGACAAGGCGGAAGGCGCAAAACCATCGGTCCTTTCAGGCTGGCGTGACCGCGCCGCGAAACGCATCGCCCTTGAAGCAGCGCTCGAGGAAACCTCAGCTGCTGTGCTGCGCCAGATCACCAGCATGGGTGCCACCCCATGATCAAGCTGCTCTGGCGCTTCGGCCTCCTCCTGCTCGCCGCCCTGTTCTTTACCTGGCTGGCCGATCGGCCCGGCACCGTCACCATTCAATGGATGGGCCGCGAAATTCAGATGGCCTTTGTGATCGCCGTTGCCATCGCTTTTCTTAGCCTAGCCCTCCTCTGGTTTGTCTGGGGCTTTTTCCGCAGGATCTGGCGCAGCCCCACGGCGGCGCGCGACTATTGGCGCTTTCGCAAAAATCGCAAAGCCTATGAGTCCCTGTCGCGCGGCATCATTGCGGCCGGCGCAGGCGACAGCATCGCCGCTTCAAAACACGCGGCCATTGCTGGCAATGCCTTGGCCGATGAACCACTCGTGAATGTGCTGGCTGCGCAAGCCGCCCAACTCAAAGGTGACCGCGCCTCGGTCAAGCGCATCTTCGAGGCGATGACGAAATCACCCGATACGGAAGCTCTGGGACTGCGCGGGCTTTTTGCCGAAGCCCGCCAGAATGGCGATGTAACCTCGGCGATGCTCCATGCAGAACGCGCCCTTAAACTTAATCCGCGATTGGCATGGGCCTCCTCCGCCGTTCTGCAATTGCAATCGCTCCGCAAGGATTGGTCAGGTGCTGCCGCCACATTGCAGCAACAGGCAAAGTCCGGCCTGATCCCAACCGAAGAAAGCAATCAGAAGCAGGCCATCATGCTGGCTGCCCAGGCCATGGCAATTGAGGATAATAACGGTGCCGAGGCTCTCACCCTTGCGCTTAAGTCCCATAAGCTTGATGCCAGTCTCGTTCCCGCAGCCCTCGTTGCCGCACGCATTTACGCCAGCCAGAATACGCCGCGTAAAGCAACCAGGATCATCCGTGAAACCTGGAGCCGCAATCCCCATCCTGATCTGGCCGAAGTTCTGGCCCATGCCAGACCCGGCGATGGCCCTGAGCCCCGCTTCGAGCGCGTGCGCGATCTCGTGAGTGGTTCATCTGATTCACTCGAAGGAGCCTATGCCCTCGCCCGAGCCGCCGTTGCCGCCCAGCGCTGGGATGCGGCCCGCAAAACCTTGGAACCATTTCTGGCCGACCAGCCCCAGGCCAGATTTTGCGCCCTGATGGCCGATATCGAGGAAGCAACCGGCGACAAGGGCCGGGCCCGCGAATGGCTGGCCCGCGCCATACGCGCGCCGCGTGATCCCATGTGGGTGTCCGATGGTGTGGCGAGCCCCCGCTGGGTTCCCATTTCGCCCGTTTCCGGCGAAATCGTCCCCTGCCAGTGGAAAACGCCTTTTGAAATGGTGGCGGAACAGAAAACCGAAACACTTGCCGCCCCCACGCCCGCAACCGCCCCCGTGGTCGAATCCACACCTATCAGGATTGCCAAGCCCGCCATGGCCGAACTGCCACGGCCGCCCGACGATCCGGGCCTCGACGATGACACCGTTCTACGGAACAAAACTCTTGTGACAGATGGTTGAAACCGGGGGCAAAACCGTCTATCCAGCCCCCATTCGTCAGCGTTGCCGCTTTAGCTCAGTTGGTAGAGCACATCATTCGTAATGATGGGGTCAGGTGTTCGAGTCACCTAAGCGGCACCATTTCCCAGTTCCCCATCATTCGCCAACGTCCAGATAACCACTGAAAATCAATGTAATTCAATCATTTCAAGGTTACCACAGTTCACAGTCGTTTGTGGACAATCGCCAAAAATGGCGGTATAATTGACGGTATCATAGAATAGTTGAAACCCTGATACCGCCAATTTGGATCAAACACATGGCATGGACGACCGGAAAACTTGCAGACGTGGCATTGCGCACGGCAAAGCCTGCCAAAGGGATTAGAAAGCTCTCCGACGGCAAGGGCTTGCAGTTCTGGGTGACGCCTCAAGGCGGGCGCTATTGGCGGTATGAGTACCGTTTCCTCGGCAAGCGAAAGCTTTTGGCATTAGGCACCTATCCAGAAGTTTCAGTTGCCATTGCAAGGGACAAGGCCATCAAGGCCCGTGAGCAACTGGCGGCTGGCGATGACCCTTCGGAAACCAAGCGGCAAAGCAAAATTGCCGAACGCCTCAAGGGCGAAATGGTGTTTGCCAGCATTGCGGCCAGGCTGGTTGCCAAAAAGCGGAAAGCAGGCAAGGCGGAAGTCACCATCACAAAAATGGAATGGATTTTGCGCAAGGTGGAAAACGACCTTGGTTCAAGACCCATTACGTCCATCACCACGCAGGATATTGTGAAGTGTTTGGTGAAGGAAGAAGAGGCCGAAAATTTTGAAACGGCACGGCGCATGCGAACGGTTTTTGGGGAGGTGTTCCGCTATGCCATGCAGAATGGCCTGACTGACAAAGACCCCGTTCATGCAACACGCGGCACCGTGGCAACGCACAAGCCCAAACACTTTGCCGCAATCCTGAAACCCGAACGCGTGGGCGAAATGCTTCGATTGATTGACGACTACGCCACGCGCAACGTCGTCACGGGAAGCGCCCTGCAACTCATGGCCCTGCTCTATTCAAGGCCTGGTGAATTGCGGCAAGCCAAATGGGATGAATTTGACCTTGCCAAAGGCATTTGGGAAATTCCCGCCGAACGGATGAAGCTCAGGCAAGCCCACACCAAGGCCCTGCCAAAACAAGCCATCGCAATTCTCAAAGAACTGCACGAGGTGACAGGCCCTAACGGCAACGTGTTTCCGGCAACGGGCCGCCCCATAAACCCCATGAGTGAGAACACCATGAATGCCGCTCTCAGGCGCATGGGAATCCCGGCACATGAACACAGCTCGCACGGCTTTCGTGCAACAGCGTCAACCCTGCTCAATGCCGAAAACATGTTTTCATCCGATGCAATTGAACGCTCGCTGGCCCATCAAGACAAAGACGCCGTGCGCCGCGCCTATGCCCGTGGCGATGCCATGGCCGAGCGCAAGCGCATGGCGCAATGGTGGGCGGATTATCTGGACAGGTTGCGCGATGGTGGTGAGGATAAGGTCGTGC